>JAGOEM010000201.1 GCA_017997715.1 Ottowia sp. | reverse complement strand
CGGCAACACTGCTCGCAAATGACCTCGTGCGCCGAAGCCACTTATTTCCTGCGCAATTGCCCAGGGGTGAAGATGGATGGCAACAACGACGGTGTGCCGTGCGAACAGCAGTGGTGCACCAGCGCGTGGGCCAGGTAAGTACGGCGATGTCCGGCCACGCCCCGCGCCCGCGCCTGGGCATTGACCTGGGCGGCACCAAGATCGAAATCGCTGCGCTGGATGCGGCAGGCGGGTTTGTGCTGCGCCAGCGCATCGCCACGCCGCAAGGCGACTACCCGGCCACCCTGGCGGCAATCCATCAACTGGTGGGTGCGGCCGAGGTCAGCCTGGGCGTGGTCGGCCTGCCGCTGGGCGTGGGTATTCCTGGCAGCCTGTCGCCGCTGACGGGCCGGGTGCGCAACGCCAATTCCACGGTGTTGAACGGGCAGCCCTTGCAGCGCGATCTGGAAACGCGGTTGCAGCGCCCGGTGTGCCTGGCCAATGATGCGAATTGCCTGGCGCTGTCTGAAGCCACCGATGGGGCTGGTGCAGGGCAGGGCGTGGTGTTTGCCGCCATTTTGGGCACGGGCGTTGGCGCTGGTATCGCCATCGATGCTCGGGTGCTGGCCGGCCGCAACGGCGTGGCCGGCGAGTGGGGCCACAACCCCTTGCCCGGCGCCGAAGACGAGGGTGTGCGCCTGCGCTGCTGGTGCGGGCGTTACAACTGTGTGGAAACTTGGTTGTCTGGTCCCGCGCTGGCGGCGGACCACGCGCGCACCACGGGCGAAGTGCTTGCCGTGCCGGCGCTGGTGGCGGCTGCGCGCGCCGGGCAAACTGCGGCCCAGGGCGCGCTGCAGCGCTACGCCCGGCGGCTGGCGCGGGCCCTGGCCCGGATCATCAATGTGCTGGATCCGGACGTGATCGTGCTGGGTGGCGGCATGAGCAATGTGGACGAGATCTACGCGGCGGTACCGCGGTATTGGCTGCCGCACATCTTCAGCGACCGGGTGGACACGCGCTTGCTGCCCGCGCTGCACGGCGATTCGTCCGGCGTGCGCGGGGCCGCTTGGCTGGCGCCTGGGGTGGCGCCGTCTGACTGACGGGGTAAACCGGCGCGCTGCCGTAACCGTTGATAAGGCGCGGGGTATCGCCCTTGAGAAGCGCCGATCGGCACACCATCTACCACTGACGATGGCGGGCTGGTCGATTCGCCCAGGCGGCGGCCACGCGATTCGCCCTTTTTTGCCCTTTTGGCCTTTTCCCTTCGCAACATCCTTTTTGCACACGCTTTACATGAAGGCACTACAGTTAAAACCCCGTGGGCACAGGGTGGCCCGCGCATTTTCTTACTCGCCCTGGCAAGGAGATTCGGACATGGCAGTTCAACCGTCCTCTTCCCTCGCGCGCCGCACGGCGCTTGGATTGGCCGCAGGCGCGCTGGCGCTGCTGGGCGGCTGTGTGGTCGCACCCATCGACGGCTACGGCTACGACGTCGGTGCACCGGTTGCGTACCCCAGCGGCACCTATTCCGCGCCGTACTACTACGAGGCGCCGGCCTACGGCTCGGGCTACTACGGCACGCCGTATTACAGCCAGCCGTACTACAACCCATCGATCTCGCTGGGTATCTACGGTGGTTCCCGCGGCAACAACTGGCGTGGCAACGACCGCTGGCGCGGTAACAACAATTGGCGCGGCAACGACCGTTGGCGCAACCCGGGTGACTGGCATGGCAACCGCGGCGGGCAACCGCCGCGCGTGCAGCAGCCGCCACGCCGGCCGGATGTGCGGCCGTCTGGCCCTGCGGGCAACCAGGGCGTGCGTCCGCGGCCCAACCTTGGCAATACGGGGCTGGGGCTGGATCGGCCAGGCCTGAACGGCGAAATCCTCCCGCGCTGACACCGCGCGCACCGGCTTCACGCAGCGATGGCGATCCACGAGATCCTGAAAATGGGCGATTCGCGCTTGCTGCGCGTCGCCCAGCCGGTGCATGCGTTCGATTCGCCCGAATTGCACCTGCTGGTGCGCGACATGTTCGACACCATGAATGCCGTCCACGGCGCGGGCTTGGCGGCGCCGCAGATTGGTGTGGATCTGCAACTGGTCATTTTCGGCACGGGTGAAGCCAATCTACGCTATCCCGATGCAGCGCCGGTGCCCCGCACGGTGTTGTGCAACCCGGTCATCACGCCGCTGGGCGATGAAGAGGACGAAGACTGGGAAGGCTGCCTGTCGGTGCCCGGGCTGCGTGGCGTGGTGCCGCGCTGGCGCCGGATCCGTTACACCGGCACGGACCTGTACGGTGATCCGATCGACCGCCTGGCCGAAGGCTTTCACGCCCGCGTGGTGCAGCACGAGTGTGACCACCTGATCGGCAAACTTTACCCCATGCGCGTGCGTGATTTCACCCGGTTCGGCTTCACTGAGGTGCTGTTTCCGGGCCTGTCTGCGCTGGAAGACGATTGATGCGGCTGTCCATCCCGTCGTAGCCAGCAACCTGCTGATTGCGGCGCGAAACGGATAAAACGCCATGAAAAAGGCCCCTGCTGGGGCCTTTCTACTTGGGGCGGGTTGCCGCCAACGCGATGCCAGATGTTTGCTGGCGGCGCGGTCAGATGCTTTCGCCGCTGCTTGGTTGGGGGCTGGCCTCTGCCGCCGGGGCCGCGCTGGACTTGCCGAACGTGCCGCCCAGGCGCACGCTGCGCGGCGCGGGTGAGGCGCGGTCGATCACGCTGGAGCCGCTGCCAGCGGTGGTGGTCTTGGTCGGGGCAGCGGCGGTTTCGGTTTCCTGCAGCACACGGCGGGCGCCGTCAAAGCGGGTCTGCCAGTAGCTGATGTTCATGCTCTCGACGCGCACGTGGGCGCCCGAGCGCGGCGAATGGATGAACTTGCCGTCACCCACGTAGATGCCAACGTGGCTGTTGGTGCGGCGCAAGGTATTGAAGAACACCAGGTCGCCCGGCTTCAGATCGGCCTTGTCGATGCGGTTGGTGGCGGCCGCCTGCTCGGCGGCGGTGCGCGGCAGCATCAGGCCCACGGTCTGCTGGTACATGGCGCGCACGAAACCGCTGCAGTCAAAGCCGCCTTCGGCCGAGGTGCCCCCCAGCTTGTAGGGCACGCCCAGCGACTGCATGGCGTGGGAGACGAGTTGGCCGGCGCGGTCGGTCGCTTGCTGAATGGTGTCGCCCAGGCGGGCCATCAAGCCCTTTTGAACCAGGAATTTGTCCAGATCGTCCTGGGGCGCGGCGTGGGCCGCCGGCAGACACGCGGCGCAAAGAATCAGGGTAGCGACGAACGACTTGGACATGGATCCGATCAGCGGGCGGGTAGCAGGGTTACCGGGTATCAGCCAGGAGGGGCGGATGCAATCCATGACGTGGATTGCAGTGGAGTCTTTGGTGTCACCGTCGCGCGGAAACGGCGGCGGGGCTTAGTGTAGGACAAGTTCCTACACCGATCCCGCTTTAACCCCGCCGATTGTTCAGGGTTTGCCCGCAAAGCCTGCCCACTATTTCTCATTCTGATAAGGCTTTATGTCAGCTTGTTGATGTGCGGCCAGTGCGCACTGACCTGCTTCAGCATCCGTTTCAGTTGTTTCTGAATGATTCGAATTGATGGGCCGAGGCGGTTTCAAACGAATGCGTTGGACTGCTTGGCGATTGATCCTGGGCGCGGGCAAGATAGGGCGCGTAGGACCTGTGCGCCTTGGTGAAACCAGATTAGGAGAGAAATATGGCTCCATCGCTTACCCAATCAGTGCGAATAGCTATCCAAAATATAGCGGTTTCCGCTGTCGCCGTCGTGGGCTACGCCCTTGCCCTGCCGGCCGTCGCGCAGGCGCAGGCCGCGCCAACGGTCCAGGCCCAGACCGTGGCCAGCGGCTTGCAGCATCCTTGGGCCGTCGCGTTTCTGCCCGAAGGGCGATTTCTGGTGACGGAGCGGCCCGGTCGCCTGCGCGTGGTCGAAGCCGACGGAAAACTCGGCCCGCCGGTGCAAGGCCTGCCCGAGGTCGCCGCCGGCGGGCAGGGCGGCTTGTTGGACATCGCCACCGACAGCGATTTCGCCCGCAACCGTACCGTTTATTTCTGCTTTTCCGAGCCCGGCAAGGGCACGACCAACAGCACGGCGCTGGCGCGCGCGCGGCTGTCCGACGACCGGCAGAAGCTGGAAGACGTCAAGGTGCTGTTCAGCCAGCAGCCCAAGGTCAGCAGCACGCTGCATTTCGGCTGCCGGGTGGTGGAGCGCCTGGTGGACGGCAAGCCCGACGGCACGCTGTTTCTGACCCTGGGCGACCGCTTCTCCCGCCGCGACGAGGCGCAGAACCTGGGCAGCCACATCGGCAAGATCGTGCGCGTCGGCAAGGACGGCAGCGTGCCCAAGGACAACCCTTTCGTCGGCAAGGCGGGCGCGCTGCCGGAGATCTGGAGCTACGGCCACCGCAACAGCCAGGGCGCGACCATGGGCCCGGACGGGCGCTTGTGGCAGCACGAGCACGGCGCCCAAGGCGGCGACGAGATCAACCTGCCGCAGGCCGGCAAGAACCACGGCTGGCCGCTGGTCAGCTTCGGCGTGAACTACGACGGCAGCAAGATCGGCGACGGCGCCAGCGCCCAGCCGGGGCTTGAGCCGCCGCTGCACCACTGGACGCCCTCCATCGCGCCCTCGGGCATGACGTTTCTGTCCAGCGACAAGTACGGCCCCGGGTGGAAGGGCAACCTGTTCGTTGGCTCGCTCAAGTTCCAGTACCTCGACCGGATCGAGCTGAAAGACGGCAACGTCGTGGCCGAACACAAGCTGCTGCAAGACCTTGGCCGCATCCGCGACGTGCGCCAGGGGCCGGACGATTATCTGTACCTGCTCACCGACAGTCCCATGGGCAAGCTGATCCGGGTGCAGCCGCAGCCTTCATTTGCTGCGAAATCAGGAGCTGGTGGCGCAGGTGGGCGTAGGGCTGATGGCAGATTTGGTTGTCGTTGCGACGACCATTTCGATGGGCGAAAAATCGCGATCTGACCCCGATTCCTGGCTTGACCCGGAAAGCGCAGTCCGAGCGCAGCACCAGACGACACGCTTGAACACCATCGCGGTCGCGCACACCATTGGCCTGCGTCAGCCACTGTTGCGCCCACGAAGTCAAGTTGCTCGTCTTTTTTTAACGACGATTGTGGTCTTTCTGCTCACCGTTCGTCCGGCGAAATCCATGGGCTTGTTCTCACGCAGAGGGGGCAACCTATACTGAGTTCCTTACATAAGTTGTCTTTGTGTCACAGAGGAGATTTCAGGGAATGCCTACTTACCAACGACTGATTCGATCCGCGGCCCTGGCTGCCATGGGAACTGGCCTTGCCGTTGCTGCATTGCCTGCGGGTGCCGCGAGCGCCACGTTCGGTCCTGCTGGGACGGCCATCCAAACCTATGCGGTGCCAGCAGGCACCACGCTGCTTAAAGTGGTCGTCAATGGCGGTGGTGGGGGCGGCGGCGGACCCGACAACAACACCGGCAACGGTGGCTTGGGTGGTGCCGGCGGCAGCGTGACCGCTACCTTGCCGGTGGTGGGTGGGGAAAGTGCCTCTATCTTGGTGGGTGAAGGTGGTTCCGCCGGTCAGCGCCAAGGCCCTCAGCCCAATAACTACCCGAACGTCGATCCCATGCTCACCAGGCCACTGGCTGCGGGCTCTGGTCAAGGGGGCGGTGGCGCACCGGGCGGGGGCAACAACGCGGGCCAATACAGCGGCTCGGGTGGTTCCGGTGGTGGCGCTTCATACTTCAGTGTGGGCGGCAGCTACGTGCGTGCCGGTGGCGGTGGCGGCGGTGGCGGTGGCGCCAACCAAGCCGTTGGCACGCCAGGCGTCGCATCCACGGCCTTCGCGGCTGAAAATGCCAACTGCAATCAAGCGGGCATTGGTGCAAATGGCACGGGGCCAACGCCCTATACCGGTGTCCCGATCCCCCCACCCGGCAGCTATAACCAAAACGGCAGTGGCGGCGGCGGCGGCGGCGGTGGATACCTTGGTGCCGCTGGCGCCGGAGGCGCGGCAGGCCGTGACCAGGATTCAGCCGGCATCGGTGCCATTGCGGCCACGGGTGGCGGCGCGGGTGGTTCGTGCACGCTGAGCAATGGCACCTACACTGTTCAGGCGACCAGCGCGGCGGGGCCGGCTGGCGGCGCGGGCGGCGCGGCGACAGCAAATCACACTATTTTCACGCCGGCCGCTGCCGGTTCGCCCGGTCAGGTGGTGGTGACCCCTGTGCCTGCTTTGTCCATTACCTGTACGCCGACCAATCTGACGGCGGGTGCGGTGGCCACGTGCGAGGTCACCTCTAACGTGCCGCCGGATGCTGCGCAGGTGGTGCTGCTTGCGCCCACCCTGCCGCCGGGCTTCACCAGCACTTGCGCCAGCGTGACC
>JAGOEM010000045.1 GCA_017997715.1 Ottowia sp. | reverse complement strand
CCCTTGGGGGGCAGCGAACCACGCGAAGCGGGGAGCGTGGGGGCCACTTTTCATGGGCCCATGCTGTTCAATGCAACTGCGAGCCGCCCGGCGCCAGTGGCTGAAGCCGGAAGAACCCGGTTCCGACGGAGCCACGTTGGACTTCGTCCTCGGTCGCCTCACGCACCGCGACCACCTTGACATCCAGCCGCAACGCAATGCCTGCCAGCGGGTGGTTCCCATCCAGCACCGCGTGCTCGGGATACAGCTCGGTGAGGGTCAGCAGCGTGTCGGGTTCGGCGCCCTGAACCACCTCGGGTGGCAGCGCGCGGGCTTCGATCAGCATGCCTTCCTCCACCGATTCAGGCAGCACAGTGCGTAGCGCAAGGAAAACCAGGTTTTCGTTGTAATCGCCGAAAGCGTCTTTGGGTTCCAGATTCAGGTGCAGTTCCGCGCCGGGTTCATGGCCTTGCAGCGCGCGATCGATGGCGGGAAGCAGGTCGCCGCCGCCCACCAAAAACTCGACAGGCGCATCCAACTCGTCAAGGGTTTCGCCCAAACTGTCTTTGAGCTTCCAGGTCAGTGCGACCACGCAGGGTGAACTAATTTCCATGCGGGCGATTGTCGCACCGCAACCAAGCGGGCCGCCGATTTGCGTATGCTCTGGTGCATGGATGTAAATCAAGCATTGACCTTGCTGGGCGGGCTTTCTCCCGCTCAGTTCATGAAGCGCCATTGGCAAAAAAAGCCACTGCTGGTGCGCCAGGCCGTACCCGGTTTCAAGCCGCTGATCTCGCGTGCCGATCTGTTGGGTATGGCGACGCAGAGCGAGGTGGAATCGCGTCTGATCACGCGGACTCAAGGGTGGCGGCTGCGCAGCGGGCCTTTGTCCAGGCGCGCCTTACCTGCGTTGACGCAGCCCGACTGGACCTTGCTGATTCAGGGCGTTGATCTGCACGACGAGCGCGTGCACGCACTGATGCAGCAGTTCCGTTTCATACCGGACGCGCGCCTGGACGATGTGATGATCAGCTTTGCCACCAACGGCGGCGGGGTAGGGCCCCATTTCGACAGCTACGACGTGTTTCTGCTGCAGGCACATGGCCAGCGTCGCTGGCGCATCGGCAAGCAGAAGGACCTGAGCCTGGTCGAAGGCTTGCCGCTCAAGGTGCTGGCCCAATTCGAGCCCGAAGAGGAATACGTGCTGGATCCCGGCGACATGCTGTATTTGCCGCCCCGATGGGCACACGACGGGGTTGCCGTGGGCGAATGCATGACGTATTCCATCGGCTTTCGCCAACCCGCCCGCGGAGAAATCGCCCAGGAGCTGTTGGGCCGGCTGGCCGAGGAAGCGCCCGAACTGCTGGGCGACACGCCCTACCGCGATCCTTCGCAACCCGCAACGGACAAGCCGGCGCAGATACCGCCCGCGGTGCGCGACTTTGCGCGCGATGCACTTTCACGCGCGCTTCAGGATCCGCAGCTGTTGGCCATGTTGATGGGCGAGTGGCTGACCGAACCCAAGGCCAATGTGTGGTTTGAGCCGGCCGAGACGCAGGACGAATTGGCCAACGGCGTGCGCCTGGATAGGCGCACGCGCATGATGTACGACGAACACCACGTCTTCATCAACGGCGAGGGCTTCGTGGCGTCGGGCCGCGACGCGCGCACGATGCATCGGCTGGCCGATCAGCGTCATCTGGATCAAAGCACGCTTGACGCGCTCAGCAGCGAAGCGCGCGCCTTGTTGGAGCAATGGTGTGACGCGGGGTGGGCACATGCAGGATGAGCCGATAAGTGGCCTGCCCCATGGAGCATTTGTCGGGCGCGAGGCGTTTCGCCAGCGCGTGCGAGCCGCCATCCTGGCCGCAGCCAACGAGCGCTGGCGCGAGTTGGTTTTCTCGGATGCGGACTTCGAGGACTGGCCTTTGAATGAACGCCCGGTGATCGAGGCGCTGGGCACTTGGGTGCGGCAGTCCCAGGGCTTGGTCATGCTGGCACGGCGGTACGACGGCGTGGTGCGAACGCATCCCTTGTTCACCGAATGGCGCAAATTCTGGTCACACAAGATCGAGTGTCGCCAATGCGCCCAGGCGGACGCGCAGGATTTGCCCAGCGCGCTGTGGGCGCCCGCCTGGAATGTGCAGCGCATGAATACGGTGTCGGGCGGCGGCATCAGCGGCACAGACCCCGAACGACAGGTGGTGCTGCGCCAGACGCTGGATGAATGGATAAAGCGCAGCACAGCTGGCTTCCCGGCGACAAGCCTGGGTTTGTGAGACTTTGTTTATTCGTGGTGCCGGCACGTCAGGGTTTGCAGCAATTGCGTCTGCGCTCGCTATAATTCCGAGTTAAGCGGGGGTGGGCGCATTGCTTCGTTTTCGCTTTTTGTTCGGTCGGGACGCGCCTAGTCAGATATTCCAGCGTCCTGAAACCTTCTGGATAACTATTCCGATTTTTTTGAGGACTTTTGAAATGAATAAATCGCTCGTTCTGGCCGCATTGATCGCCGCTGCTTCCCTCGCCGCTTGCGGCAAAAAAGAAGAGCCGGCACCGGCTCCTGTGGAAGCACCTGCTGCTGCTGCCGCCGATTCCGCTGCCAGCGCCGCTGACGCTGCTGCCAGCGCTGCCAATGCCGCTGGTGCTGCTGCGGAATCCGCTGCTTCTGCTGCCGGCGCCGCTGTCGGTGTCGCAAGCGACGCCGCTGCTTCGGCTGCTGATTCCGCCGCTTCTGCTGCTGGCGCTGCTGTGGGTTCTGCAGTTGACGCCGCCGGCGCTGCTGCCAACGCCGCTGCTGACGCTGCCAAAGCGGCCGCCAGCGCTGCTGTCAGCAAGTAATACCGATTGGGCGTCCGCCAGGGCGCTTGTAGGGCTGCCTGAATCAGCTCTATTAAAAAAAGCCACCTTCGGGTGGCTTTTTTCTTTGGCGCGCCGTTTAGGCGGTTAGCTCAAGACTTTGCCCGCCGGGGGCACAGCGCTCAATTGGTGTTGGGGTGAATAGCTCGGCAGTTTGCAGCGCACGCTGCTGACTTCGCCACCGCCACGCATCGCGCAGCTGCGTCAGACCGTCAGCCAACCCTCTGCCAGCCCATCGCGGCCTGCGACCAAGACGTCCTTGGGCGCGCAGCCCAGCGCCTCGGACAGCGCGGCGCGGGCCAGCAAAGGCAGGTTGTTGCGCTCGCTCAGGTGGGCGGCCACCACCGTGCGCAACGCATCGTGGCGCAGGTGCGCCAGGGCGGCGGCGGCCTGGTCGTTGCTGAGGTGACCATGCGCGCCGCCCACGCGCCGCTTCAGGAACGGCGGGTAACGTGATGCCGCCAGCATGGCGGGGTCATGGTTGCTTTCCAGCATCAGCGCGTGGCAGTGCGCCAACTGGTCCAGCACATAGGGCGTGACATGCCCCAGATCGGTCAGGATGCCCAGGTCGCGCGCGCCGTCGCTGCAGCGCAGCTGAAGCGGTTCGCGCGCATCGTGCGGCACGGTGAAAGGGCGAATCTGCAGCGCGCCAATCGACAGAAGCTGCCCATCGCGGGCGATTTGCGCAGGCCCTTCATAGCCAGCGGCGCGCATGGCTTCGGCCGTGCCTGCGCTGGTCCACAAAGCGGCGCGGTGCCGCGTGGCAAGCCGGGGCGCGCTGCCAACGTGGTCGCCATGTTCGTGGGTGATGAAAACCGCGTCGATGTCGTCCGGCGTCAGCGCGCAGCGGGCGAGGGCGGCGGCCAGTTGGCGCCAGCCCAGGCCGCAGTCGATCAGCACCAAAGTGCGGCTCAGGCCATCGCTGGCCTCGACCAGCGTCGCGTTGCCAGCGCTGCCGCTGGCCAGGTTGCAAAAACGCAGCACGGGGCGTGCCCCGTGGGCTTACTTCAGCTCGTCGGCCAGCACTTGCATGATGCGCTGTGCATCGGCCACGGGCGCGGGCGCGCCGTTGCCGTCCTGCACGGTCACTACGCTGGCCTGGCCTTCGCCGCGCACCACCACCTGGTACTTGGTGGTGGGCAATTGTTTGCTGGCGCCGCCAAACAGCTTGCCGAAGAAGCCGGGCTCTTGTTTCTCGATCTTCGGATCGACGTAGCGCACGAAGTAGGTGCCACGGCTGCGGTCGCGGTCTTCGACGGTGAAGCCGGTGCGGTCCAGCGCCAGGCCGACACGGCGCCAGGCGCGGTCGAAGTCCTCGTTGACCTGCACCGCGGGTTGGCCGCCCACCGAGGCCACGACCGCCTGCGCGGCCGGCTTGGCCGCCGTGCCGGTGCTGGCCAGCATGGCCTTGGATTCCTCTTGCGATACGCCCAGCTTGACCATCAGGCGGCGCAGGAATTCGGCTTCCAGCTCGGGGTCGCGCGCGCGCGCCTGCCAGATGGTGCTGTCACGGCGGGAGGACGAATACACCTCTTCCATGCCGCGGTGGGTGACGAAGACATCGGTACCGCCGTCGGCCGAGCGTTCCAGGCGGGTGCGGAAGCGGTCGCGTTCGCCGGTGGAATAGAGCGAGTCGAACACCTTGCCGACCGTGTTGCGGATGAAATCCTGCGGAATCTTGGCGCGGTTTTCGGCCCAGTCGGTTTCCATCAGGCCCATGTTGGCCTGGTCGACGGCCAGCAGGAAGCCGTTTTCGAGCCAGAAATCGCGCACCGGGCCCCACAGCACGTCGGGCGAGCGGCCGATATGCAGCCAGCGTTCGCCCGCATCGCGGCGGAACTGCACATCGGCGATCGAATTGGCCGCCGCCTGCGAGCCGGTGGCCTGCTGGGTCGCGGACTGGCCCGCCTGAAAGCCGCTGGCCGTTACGGCGCCGCCGGTGACGGTGTAGCGCGATTGGCCGGGCAGTTGGGTCAGATCGGGTGGCACTTCCAGCGACACGCCGCGGCCCGCGGTTTTGTAGTCGATCTTTTCGGGTTCGAGCACCGAGCAGGCGCTGAGCGCCATCACGGCGGCGGCGCCCACCAGGGTCAGAATGGTTCGGCTGTCAGCAACGTTCACAAGTGCATTCCTTATGGGCAAAATTGGCCTCTGGCGCAAGCGCCATGGGCGTAACCAGCTATAAATATCAGAGCAATCCGGCGCTTTGAAGCGCTTGTTCAACCACCGCTTCGTTGGACGGCGTCAGCGGTGTCATGGGCAGGCGCATGGTGGGGCCGCACAGGCCCATGCGCGACATTGCCCATTTCACGGGGATCGGGTTGGCTTCAACGAACAGCTGCTTGTGCACGGGCATCAGTTTGAACTGGATGGCCATGGCCGCCTGGCGATCGCCAGCCACGGCCGCCACGCACAGCTGGTGCATCAGGCGCGGCGCCACGTTGGCGGTGACGCTGATGTTGCCCTGGCCGCCGCACAGCATCAGCGCCACGGCGGTGGGGTCGTCGCCGGAATAGATGGCGAAGTCCTTGGGCACATCGCGGATCAGCCATTGCGCGCGCTCAAGGTTGCCGGTGGCTTCCTTGATGCCGATGATGCCGTCGATCTGCGCCAGGCGCAGCACGGTGTCGTGCAGCATATCGGCCACGCTGCGGCCGGGCACGTTGTACAGCACCATGGGCAGGTCGCCCACGGCTTCGGCGATGGCCTTGAAGTGCTGGTACTGGCCCTCTTGCGTGGGCTTGTTGTAGTAGGGCACCACCTGCAACTGGCAATCGGCGCCCACCTTTTTGGCATAGCGCGCCAGCTCGATCGCTTCGACGGTGGAGTTGGCGCCGCAGCCGGCCATGATGGGCACGCGGCCCTTGGCTTGTTCGACCGATACGCGAATGATCTCCTGGTGCTCTTCGACGTTGACCGTGGGCGATTCGCCCGTGGTGCCCACCACGCCGATGCAGTCGGTGCCTTCGGCGATGTGCCAGTCGATCAGCTTGCGCAGCGTGGGGTAGTCGACACTGCCGTCCTCCAGCATGGGGGTGACCAATGCGACGATGCTGCCGGTGATGGGAGTCATGGAGATTGCGTGAAATTCGGCGTAAAACGCGCATTTTAGTGCGCCGCCAATGTGGGTGGCACACGACGTAGGGGCGAGGCGCTGGGTTTAAGAGCGTGTTCAGTGTCTCGGCGCGGGTGGGTGGGCGTGGCCTCGGGTGGTCGGCTTGCTTGCAAACCGTAGCGATTCCATAGCGATTCCACCCGGTGGCACTGCGGTTTGTGCCGTACCGGCCATCCCGATCCACATCCGCCACCCCTCGCGCTGAGACGCTGAACATGCGTTAAGAGTCAGCTCAGCGGGTAACGTTCCGCGGCGCGCATTGGTGCACCTGCTTGGGCGGCGGCGCTGACCGGGCGCACCGCCGCAATGCGCTGCACAAAGCGGTCTGGCGCGGGCAGAAATCCGTCCTCATAGGCCAGTACGCGCCAGTCGGGGGGCGCGCACCAGTGCAGCAATTCGCCGGGTTGCAGCAGGAAGTCGGGGCGCGACGGCTTGCCCACGGTTTCGTTGCCGACGGCAAAGGTTTCATAGATCAGCACGCCGCCTTCGGCCACGCTGTCCAGCACCTGCGGCATCAGCGGACGCCACAGGTAGTTGGTGACGATCACCGCGCCAAAGCGGCGCCCGGGCAGGGGCCAGCTGCCCGATTCGATGTCGGCCACCAGCGCCTCGCCCACGCCTTGCAGGGCGGCGATGGCGTCCGCATCGCGGTCCACGCCGGTCAGGCGAAAGCCCTGCGGGGCCAGCCAGCGCATGTGCCGCCCGTGCCCGCAGGCCAGGTCCAGCACGCTGGCGCCGGGCGCAATCAGCGGGGTGAAGCGGCGCACCCAGGGCGAAGGCGCCTGCGTGCCGTGGGCGGTTAAAAGGGACATGCGATGGAATGCTCTAAAACTATAAAACTGATAGCTGCCTGCGCAGGCCAGTGTAGCGCTAGAAGCAGTTTTTGTTCATAACATAGTCGCGCCGCTGCGGCGCCTGGCCTGTGTTTGCGTACAGCGGGTTCTGGCGGGCTGGGTAAAATGGTGGCTTATGGCCAAATCCACAGCGACCTCGGGCACGAGCTATTCCGAGGGTTCGATCCGCGTCCTCAAAGGGCTGGAGCCCGTCAAGCAACGGCCGGGCATGTACACCCGCACCGACAACCCGCTGCACGTTCTGCAAGAGGTGATCGACAACGCCGCCGACGAGGCGCTGGCCGGCTTCGGCAAGAAGATCCGCTTCATCCTGCACAGCGACGGCTCTTGCAGCATCGAAGACGACGGGCGCGGCATTCCGTTTGGCATGCACCCCGAAGAAAAGGCGCCGGTGCTCGAACTGGTCTTCACCCGCCTGCACGCGGGCGGCAAGTTTGACAAGGGCCAGGGCGGCGCCTACAGCTTTTCAGGCGGCTTGCACGGCGTGGGCGTCAGCGTGACCAACGCGCTGGCCCAGCGCATGGAAGTCAGCAGCCACCGCGAAGGCCAGGTGGCCAGCATGGTGTTTTCCGGTGGCGACGTGATCGAGCAGCTGACGCTGCGCAAGCAGGGCGAGGGCGACCGCAAGCAAGGCACCACGGTGCGCGTGTGGCCCGACGCCAAATACTTCGAATCCGCCGCGCTGCCCCTGTCAGAGCTGGTGCATCTGCTGCGCAGCAAGGCGGTGCTGATGCCCGGCGTGTCGGTGCAACTGGTCGACGAGAAGAAAAAAGACACGCAGACCTGGCAGTACAAAGGCGGCCTGCGCGACTACCTGGAGCAAACGCTGACGGCCGACGCCGTGATCCCCATCTTTGAAGGCGAAGGCTACGCCGGCAAAGACGCCGACACCTTTGCCGAAGGCGAGGGCGCCCAGTGGGCCGTGGCCTTCACCGAAGACGGCCAGCCGGTGCGCGAAAGCTACGTCAACCTGATTCCCACCACCGCCGGCGGCACGCACGACAGCGGCTTGCGCGATGGGCTGTTCCAGGCCGTCAAAAGCTTTGTCGAGCTGCACGCGCTGCTGCCCAAGGGCGTCAAGCTGATGCCCGAAGACGTGTTTGCCCGCGCCAGCTTTGTGCTGAGCGCCAAGGTGCTGGACCCGCAGTTCCAGGGCCAGATCAAGGAGCGCCTGAATTCGCGCGACGCGCTGCGCCTGGTCAGCAGCTACGTGCGCCCCGCGCTCGAGTTGTGGCTGAACCAGCATGTCGACTACGGCAAAAGGCTGGCCGAGCTGGCCATCAAGGCCGCGCAAAGCCGCCAGCGCGCCGGCCAGAAGGTCGAAAAGCGCAAAGGCAGCGGCGTGGCCGTATTGCCCGGCAAGCTGACCGATTGCGAAAGCCGCGACATTGCGCTCAACGAAGTCTTTCTGGTGGAAGGCGATTCCGCCGGTGGCAGCGCCAAGATGGGCCGCAACAAAGAGACGCAGGCGGTGCTGCCGCTGCGCGGCAAGGTTCTGAACACCTGGGAGGTGGACCGCGACCGCCTGTTCGCCAACACCGAAATCCACGATATCTCGGTCGCCATCGGCGTCGATCCGCATGGGCCGACCGACGAGCCCGATCTGACCGGCCTGCGCTACGGCAAGATCTGCATCCTGTCGGACGCCGATGTGGATGGCTCGCACATCCAGGTGCTGCTGCTGACGCTGTTCTTCCGGCATTTCCCCAAGCTGATCGAGGCCGGCCACGTGTTTGTGGCCCGCCCGCCGCTGTTCAGGGTGGATGCGCCGGCGCGCGGCAAGAAGCCCGCCGCCAAGATGTACGCGCTGGATGACGGCGAGTTGGCCGCCATTCTGGATAAGTTGCGCAAAGAAGGCGTGACTGAAGGAAAATGGAGCATCAGCCGCTTCAAAGGCCTGGGCGAGATGAACGCGGAACATTTGTGGGAAACCACGCTCAACCCGGACACCCGGCGCTTGATGCCGGTGCAGCTGGGGCGCTTTGACTTCGTGCAGACCGCCGCAGAAATGACCAAACTCATGGGCAAGGGCGAAGCCGCCGCGCGGCGCGAGCTCATGGAACTGCACGGCGACGCCGTGGAAATTGATATCTGAGCCACACACCTCGGGGCAAACCGCACAGTGACTTTCACCCTGCCAACGATGCACGCCTGGGCACGCCGCCTGTTGCCCTGGCAGTCCAGCGCGCGCGTGCTGGGCTTGGCGGTGGCGTTGGCGCTGTTGCTGGCCCATGGCGCCGCGCGGGCCGATCTCTGGAGTTATGTGGACGAGCAGGGCACCGCCCATTTCGCTGCCGAGCAGGTGGACGCGCGCTATCAGCTGTACTTCAAGGGCAGCGACGTCACCCAGCTGAACCTGACGGCCGAGTCGCGCCTGTCGAATGTGGGTGCCAGTGCGCGCACGGCCCCAGGCCTGCGCCCGCGCGACAGCGGGGCGCCGGCTTTCAAAGTGCCGCAGCGCTTTGCCACGATCGACGATTCGCGCAGCTACAAGGCGGTGCAAAAGCACCTGCGCGCGGCGGCCAAGCAGCACGCGGTGGATTACGAACTGCTGAAGGCCGTGGTGGCCGCCGAATCGGGCTTTGACCCGCAGGCGGTTTCGCCCAAGGGGGCGGTCGGGCTGATGCAGCTGCTGCCCACCACGGCCGCGCAATACGGTGTGGTGGCCGACCGCGCCGGCCAAAAAGACCGTAAAGGCCAGCCCGTGGCCGTGCAAAGCGTCGAACAAAAGCTGACCGACCCGCGCACCAACATCTTTGCCGGTGCGCGCTACCTGTCCTACCTGCTCAAGCTGTTCAATGGCGAGGTGGCACTGGCCGTGGCGGCCTACAACGCGGGCGAAGGCGCGGTGCAACGCGCCGGCAACCGAATCCCCAATTACAAGGAAACCCAGGGCTATGTGCGCACGGTGCTGGGTTTGTATGGTGTGTTCAAGCCGCTGGGCGCCGCGGTGGCCGGCAGCGCGGGCGGCCATGCCAGCCCGATCACCCGCAGCCTGGGCAGCAGCCGTGGCGGCCGTGTGCGGGTCGAATTGGGCGGCAGCCCGGCCAAGGTGCGCTCGCCACTGGGCGATGCGGCCAACGCCGCATCTTTGAACGCCGCTGTTGGCGAATAGTTTTCTTTCTGCAGTTTCCCTGAATGAACGATCAAACGGTCTTTGACCTGACCGGGGGCGATAGTGGCGGGTCGAACGACGACCTGGCGCTGGCCACCTACGCGCAACGCGCCTACCTCGAATACGCCCTGTCGGTAGTCAAAGGGCGGGCCCTGCCCGATGTGGTGGACGGGCAAAAGCCCGTGCAGCGCCGCATCCTGTACGTCATGGACCGCATGGGCCTGGGCTACGGCGGGACCGGCGGCAACACCGCGGCATCGCCCGTCAAAAGCGCGCGCGTGGTGGGCGATGTGCTGGGCAAGTTCCACCCGCACGGCGACACCTCCACCTACGACGCGCTGGTGCGCATGGCGCAAGACTTTTCCTTGCGCTATCCGCTGGTGGACGGGCAAGGCAACTTTGGCAGCCGCGATGGCGACGGCGCCGCCGCCTACCGCTATACCGAAGCGCGCCTGGCCAAGATCACCCGTTTGCTGCTCGACGAGATCGACGAAGGCACGGTCGATTTCGGCTCCAATTACGACGGCAAGGAGCAGGAGCCGCGCCAGCTGCCCGCCCGCCTGCCGTTTGCGCTGCTGAACGGCGCCAGCGGCATCGCCGTCGGCATGGCCACTGAAATCCCCAGCCACAACCTGCGTGAGGTGGCCGACGCCTGCGTGGCGCTGGTCAAGAACGCCAAACTGACCGACGACGAGCTGTTTGCGCTGCTGCCGGGCCCCGACTACCCGGGCGGCGGCCAGATCATCAGCCCCGCCAGCGACATCCAGGACGCGTACCGCAGCGGCCGTGGCAGCCTGAAGGTGCGCGCGCGCTGGAAGATTGAAGACCTGGCGCGCGGCCAGTGGCAGCTGGTCGTCACTGAGCTGCCACCCGGCGTCAGCACGCAAAAGGTGCTGGAAGAGATCGAGGAGATCACCAACCCCAAGGTCAAGAACGGCAAGAAGGCGCTGACGCAGGAGCAGAACCAGCTTAAGGCCACCGTGCTGGCCGTGCTGGACGGCGTGCGCGACGAATCCAGCAAAGACGCGGCCGTGCGCATCGTGTTCGAGCCCAAGAGCCGCACCGTGGGCCAGGACGAGCTGGCCCATACGCTGCTGGCGCACACCAGCCTGGAAACGTCTGCATCCATCAACCTGACCTGCGTGGGCCTGGACGGCCGGCCCACGCAAAAGTCGCTGCGCGACATGCTGACGGAATGGATCGAGTTCCGCCAGACGACGATCACGCGCCGCAGCCAGCATCGCCTGCAAAAGGTGCTGGACCGCATCCACATCCTCGAAGGGCGGCAGCTGGTGCTGCTGAACATCGACGAGGTGATTGCCATCATCCGCGAAAGCGACGAGCCCAAGGCTGCGCTGATCGCGCGATTCAACCTGAGTGAGCGGCAGGCTGACGACATCCTCGACATCCGCCTGCGCCAGCTGGCGCGGCTGGAAGCCATCAAGATCGAACAGGAACTGGCCGAGCTGCGCAAGGACCAGGGCAGCCTGGAAGACATTCTGAACAGCCCGGCCAGCCTGCGCCGCCTGATGATCAAAGAGATCGAGGCCGACGCCAAGCAGTTTGCTGACGAGCGCCGCACCCTGATCCAGGCCGAGAAAAAAGCCGTGGTCGAGGTCAAGGTGCTGGACGAGCCGGTGACCGTGGTGGTCAGCGCCAAAGGCTGGGTGCGTGCGCGCCAGGGCCACGGGCACGACGCGGCGGCGTTCGCCTTCAAGGCGGGTGATGCGCTGCACGGCACCTATGAATGCCGCACCGTCGATAACCTGCTGGTGTTTGGCAGCAATGGCCGCGTGTACACCGTGCCCGTCGCCAGCCTGCCCGGCGCGCGCGGTGACGGCCAGCCCATCACCACGCTGATCGAGCTGGATGCCGGTACGCAGCCGCTGCACTACTTTGCCGGGCCGGATGGCGCCACGCTGCTGCTGTCGGGCTCGGGCGGCTACGGCTTTCTGGCGCGGGTCGAGCACATGCTCAGCCGCCAGCGCGGCGGCAAGGCCTTCATCACCGTGGGCGAGGGCGAACAGATCTGCCGGCCGTCACTGGTGGCCTGGGATTCCAAGGAAAAAGCGGCGCCAGCGCCCGACCAGTCTGCGCAAGCAGCTATGCAATCGGTAGCATGCACGCATGTGGCCTGCGCATCGACCGGCGGACGCATCCTGACCTTCGAAATCACCGAACTGAAGGTGATGGAAAAAGGCGGCCGTGGCCTGACCCTGATCGACCTGGAACCCAAGGACACCCTGGCCGGCGCCGCCGCCTACACCCGCAGCGTGCGCATCAGCGGCATCGGCCGGGGCGGCAAGCCGCGCGAGGAAACGCTGGAAATCCGCAGCCTGAACAACGCCCGCGCCGCCCGTGCGCGCAAGGGCAAGGCGGCCGACTTGGGCTTCAAGCCCGGCGACGTCGAGCGGGTGCTGTGATGGGCGGCCAGATCTCCGCCGTCAGCCTGTTGTTGATGGTGCTGGGCGGTCTGGTCAGCTTCATGCTGGGGCGCTACCTGTCGCGCGGCTGGCGCGCCAAACGCCGTGAAAAGGAAGACGCCGCCAAGCGGGCGAGTGAAACGCGGCAACAAAGGCGGGCGCGGGAGCGGCGCGAAAGGCGCTGAGCAGCCGGGTCTCCTGATCCATTGATGGCGATGGGGCAGGGCCGGTGCGCGGAAGGGGACGCCGCCTGTGTGGCGCCAAGCTTGGCGTCACTGCCGCGCAAGCTGGCGCGTGTGCTCGCGATTCGCTTTCAAAAGCTCCCCATTCCGGCTGAGCCTGTCCGCCGTGCGCGCCTTACACGCGCTGCGACGAGCGGTAGCTTGAGTCCCTGCAGATGCAACTCGATTTCGTCACAGCCTGGGGCGGCCGGCAGGCGCACGCACCTATGGGCGTGCTCGTCGCTTCGGTATTTCTTGCTGGGGCTTGGGCCTGGAACTGGGCCAGTAAGTCTCGTCATTGGCGTCGCGTTCGTAGCGCGAGGCCTGCTCGACGTCCGTAACCTGCGACACATCCACGCTACGCACCAGTTTGCCCTGGCGGTACCACTGCCACACACCCATGGGCGCATAGTCGCAGTCGGTGCAACGGTGCGCCTGCAGTCGTCTGGCCACGCGGCCTTGGCGGTCGTACACCGTGGTGGTGCGCACCAGATGCGGTTTGCCTTCAAACCAAATATCTTTGCTGAAGCTGTAATCCAAAGTGCGTTGCAGCGATCCGTCCAGGTTGAACACGTGGTGCAAACCCACCGGGCCATAAAGGCTGAGGTCCCTCAAATAATGTTCCCCCACATAGACCAGGCGGTCGCCGCGGTAGATCAGCTCGATGTGCCGATCCGCTTCCAGCGGGATGTTCACTTTGCGGTCTTGGTCCGCTTGCGCGAAGGCCAGCGCGGGCAATAGGCTCATCAACAAGATGCGGAGCAATGTCATGGTCAGGATTGTGAGCGAGTGGATCGCGCGCCGCCCGGTGGTGAAGTGCAGGCTCCCAGACCAACGCGAATGCCGAAAGCCTACGCGGTCGGCATTGGCAAAGGGGGGTGAATCGCCTGCAAGCTTTGATGTTGGGCGCGACGTGATCAGCACCTGTGCCCGACGCCATGCCAATCTGCGGACGAAAGCTTTGTCGGCCACCACCGACGAAGCCGAGTCCAAGGATTTTTGCGATACGATTCTGCTATGCCGTACGTCCAATAAGCGCCAGTAGCTATGAAAATCGAAGCGATTCCTGCCAGTCTCGGCTCTGAAAGCCGCGACTCAACCGAGTTTTCTCAGCCCTGTTCTGCGCAATACGGGTCGTCGGCCATCACCGCCGCGATGTGCCGTGGCACTGCGCAAATTGCTGCCCGGGTTGGGGCCGCATCCGTGCACCGGGCCGAAGCGTGGCCAGCGCGTTCCGGTATGTGGTTGCAAAAACTGGGCGCGGCGATGGCGCTGGTTCTGTCGGGGGCTGCGGTGGCGCAATCACCACCCACCCCGGCAGATTGCGACAGGCCCGTGTATCTGGCGTTTGAAACCGGTTCCATGGAGGTGGCGCCGCTGGTGGCGGTGATCCTCCTGCGTCAGCAGGTACACGCCACGTTCTTTGCCGCCGCTGACCGGACACCCGATGGCGATACCCTGGCTACCCAATGGGCGCCTTGGTGGAAGTCGCGCGGTGCCGAAGCGCACGATTTCGTATCGCACACCCGCGACCGCGTCGCCTGGCTGGGCGATGACCGCACGGCACAGCCACGCTTTCTGGTGCGGCCGGCCTTGGGCGCGTTTGCCGGTCGCACTTTCACTTGGGACGCGGCCAAGTACTGCGAGAACATCGAGCAGGCGGCAGACCGATTGACTTTTTTGACCGGGCACAAGGCACTGCCGCTGTTCCGTGCGCCCGGCGGCCGGCTGTCGGCCAAGCTGGTGGCTTCGGCCAAGGCATGCGGCTATCAGCATGTGGGCCTGGCGCCTATCGTGTTTCCGCCTGACGCGGCGCCCAGCGCCAAAGGCCCGAGCGACAAGCAGGTGGCGCAGACGGTGTCGCGGGTGCGCCCGGGTGATCTGATTCTGGCGCCGCTGGGCGTGTGGTCGCGCGAAGTGCCGCAGGTGCCCGTGGGGCTGGACCCGCTGATCAGCGGCCTGAAGGCGCAGGGTTTTTGCTTTCGCACACTGCGCGAACACCCTCTGTACCGTGACTGGATAGCGGCGCAGCCACGCTGATGCGGAGGCATGAAAACACCGTTTTGGCGAGCGCCGGCGTGCGCAAGAAGCTATTGAAAATGAAGCGGCAGCTTGGCCTGCCGTCGCCCTCAATCCCGGTGCAGCGGTCGGTGCGGATCCGGTACCTGCGCGCCGCCATCAACGCATTCGGCGCATTCAGCGCTGAGGGATCACGTCAGGATGGCGGGCGAAGGCTGCGCGCTTAAGGCGCAGGGCAGTCCGGTTCTTTCAGTACGGGGCATTGATTGAAGCCCTCAGGCCGCACGACGCCTTTGCCGGCGCGAAACCCATCCAGACAAGAGTACGCGGCGCCGTAGCGCTCCCACTGTGCCGCACAGCTTTGGTCGCGGGGCGCCTGGGCCGCGCGGGGCGGTGCTGATGCGGTCGACGCGGGCGCTTGCGGCTGCTGGCTCAGGTAGTTGCGGTATTGGCTCATCAGATCGCGGGCGCGCGCTTGATCCACGGGGGAAAGGGGCGGCGCTGGCGTCACATCGGTCACGGGCGATGTCGCGCGCGCGCTGGAAGGCGGCGGCGCATCGCTGAAGTGCACCATGCCACGTTCGTCCACCCAGCGCTTGATGGTCGGCCCTGCCGGCTTGGCGGGGGCTTTCGGCGCGCTGGCGCCGGGCGCTGGCGCTGAAGCGGTGGGCGCGGGCTGTGCCAAGGCACCGGGCGCCGGCGCAACCAGCCACAAGGCCAAGGCACCTACCAGCGCGGCCAGCGCCACGGCGGGGCGCGGTACGGCTGGCGGGCGCTGCCCAGCGATGAAGGCCGGCGCGGCATTGGGTGCGCGCGCCGGTGCGGTTTGGGCTGTGGCGCCCCAATTGGGCTGAAAAAAGGAATCAAAACGTTTCATGGGCGCTATCTTGCCGCTGCGGGCCGGGCTTGCCAAGCCACATCGGCGTGGTATGCGCCACGCGTGTGCCCTGGCCCTTAGCCAGGCAAGGCGCCGCAACGGCGGCCCGCCCTCACTCGTTCACCAGCACCAGCTTGCCTTTGACTTCGCGCGAACCCATGCGCGCGTAGGCGGCTTTCAGCTCGCTCATCGGCATTTCGCGGTCGATCACCGGCTTGATCTTGCCCTGGGCGTACCAGGTGGCCAGCTGTTGCATCATGGCGGCATTGGCTTCGGGTTCGCGCTTGGCGAAATCGCCCCAGAACACGCCGACGATGCTGGCGCCCTTGACCAGCGCCAGGTTGATCTTGATGGCGGGGATCTCGCCCGCGGCAAACCCCACCACCAGGTGCCGGCCGCGCCAGGCGATGGAGCGGAAGGCCGGTTCGGTGAAAGGGCCGCCCACCGGGTCGTAGATCACGTCCGGGCCTTTGCCGCCGGTCAGATCCTTCAGCCGTTCGCGCAGGTCCTGCGTGCTGTAGTTGATGGTCTCGTCGGCGCCCAATTGCTTGCAGAAGGCCAGTTTTTCTTCGCTGGAGGCGGCGGCAATCACGCGTGCGCCCGCTTGCTTGGCAATCTGTATGGCCGACATGCCCACGCCGCCTGCTGCGCCCAGCACCAGCACGGTTTCGCCCGCCTTCAGCTGGCCCCGGTCCAGCAGCGCGTGGTAGCTGGTGGCATAAATCATGATGAAGGCGGCGGCGTCTACCGGCGGAAAGCCGGGCGGCAGCGGCATGCACAGTTTGGCCGGCGCCAGCGCGTGGGTGGCAAAACCGCCCGTGCCCGACAGGCAGGCCACGGGCTGGCCCAGCTGCAGGTGCGTGACGCCTTCGCCCACCGCCTCGACCACGCCCGCGTACTCAGATCCGGGCACAAAGGGCAGCTCGGGCTTGATCTGGTATTGGTTCTGCACAATCAGCAGATCGGGAAAGTTCAGGCTGGCCGCCTGAATGCGGATCAGCACCTGGCCTTTGGCGGGCTGCGGCGTGGGCAGCGTTTTCCAGGTGAGGGCGTCGACGCCGACGGGGTTTTCGCAAAGCCAAGCGTGCATGCGGATGCTCTCTTCAGGTTGGTTGGGGAGGTGGTTTGACCTGCATCATAAAAGTGGGGCAGGCGGGGCGCAGTCCCAGTCGCGACCGGCGCAAACGCCCGTCGCCAGGCCCTGCGGATGGGGCGCCTACAATCGGTTGCAGTTCTTGCCGCACCATGAAGATTCTCCTTAGCAACGACGACGGATTCCAGGCCCCGGGCATCGTGGCGCTGTATGAGGCACTGACCGCGTTCGCCGAGGTGGAAGTGGTGGCGCCCGAACACAACAACAGCGCCAAGTCGAACGCGCTGACGCTGCATTCGCCGCTGTACGTGCACCAGGCGGCCAACGGCTTTCGCTACGTCAACGGCACGCCGGCCGATTGCGTGCACATTGCCTTGACGGGCCTGCTGGACTACCGGCCAGACTTGGTGGTTTCAGGCATCAACAACGGCGCCAACATGGGCGACGACACCATTTATTCCGGCACCGTGGGCGCGGCCATGGAAGGCTATCTGTTCGGCATTCCGGCCATCGCCTTTTCACAGGTCGACAAGGGTTGGGGCCACTTGGACGCCGCGGCCGCCAAGGCGGGTGAGCTGGTGCAGCGCATCGGCGCGCAGCAGGTGGGTGGCAAGCCCTGGCTGCTGAACGTCAACATTCCCAACCTGCCGGCCGATCAGATCAAGCCGCCCAAGATCTGCCGCCTGGGCCGCCGCCACGCGGCCGAGCGCGTCATCACCATGGACAGCCCGCGTGGCGACACCATGTACTGGATCGGTGGCGCAGGGGCCGCCGCCGATGCGGCTGCGGGCACCGATTTCCATGCCACCACCGAGGGCCACATCGCGCTGACGCCGCTGAAGGTGGATTTGACCGACCACGACGCCTTGGCCTATTGGTCGCAAGGCATGCAGCAGATGCTGGAAGGAGCGCCGCGCTGATGGCCACGCCGCCGCAACGCCCGGGCTTTCCGGCCCGCCTGGACCTGGGACGGGGCAACGCCACCGCCGGTGCCGCGCCGCGCCCGGCTGTGCCGCGGCCCGCACCGGCCCGTGCGGCGGGTGCCGAAGGCACCGCCCCCATCAACGCGCCCGCGCCCGTGCGCGACACCATCCCCGCGCGCGCGCGCATGGTGCAGCAGCTGATGGCCGAGGGCATCAGCGACCCGCAGGTGCTGCGCGCCATGGGCAGCGTGGACCGCCACCGCTTTGTCGACAGCGCGCTGGTGACCCAGGCCTACGAAGACACGGCATTGCCAATCGGGCTGGGCCAGACCATTTCCAAGCCCAGCGTCGTCGCACGCATGCTTGAATTGCTGATGCAAGGCGGCCTGAAGGGCGACAACGGCAAGCTGGGCCGCGTGCTGGACATCGGCACCGGCTGCGGCTATCAGGCGGTGGTGATGGCGCAGATCGCGTCCGAGGTCTACAGCATCGAGCGCCTGCGCGACCTGCACGACAAGGCGCGCGCCAACCTGCGGCCGATGCGCATCGCCAATGTGCACCTGATCCTGGGCGACGGCATGGCCGGTTTCCCCTCGGGGGCGCCCTATGCCGGCATCGTGGCCGCAGCGGGCGGCGAAGCCGTTCCCGACGCCTGGATCGACCAGCTGGCCTATGGCGGGCGCATCGTCGCGCCCGTGGCGGCAGGGCCGGGCCAGCAGGCGCTGATGGTCATTGACAAAGCCCGCCAGGGTATTCGGCAGACAATTCTCGAAGCGGTGAACTTCGTGCCCTTAAAATCAGGAGTTGCCTAAGGCACTTCGAGAAGGTATTGCTATGCTGTTCTCCGGTCGCAAGACTTGGATTTCCCTCGCACTGGTACTGGCTGCGGCCGTTTCCGGTTGCTCCATGACCTCAACATCGCGTGCGCCGGTGGAAGACCGCTCAGGCGGCTCGGCCCCGCGCGTCGGCGCGGTCGATCCGTCCACGCTGCCCGGCGCCGAAAACGCCGGCAAGCCGGGCTTTTACACCGTGCGCCCGGGCGACACGATCATGAAGATCGCCACCGAGGTGAACCAGCCCTGGCGCGAGATCGGGCGCTGGAACGGCCTGGAAAACCCCAACCTGATCGAAGTCGGCCAGGTGCTGCGCGTGGTGCCGCCCACGGGAACCGCCGTGGCCACCGCGCCTGCGGCGGACACCCGTTCGTCCGCCAGTTCCAGTGCCAGCCCCAGCGCCACCCCGGCCAAGCCGCCGGTGCCCGTGGCCACGCAGACCACGCCAGGCACGGTGCCGGCGTCGCCGCCTGCGCCAGCCGCACCCTCATCGGCCGGTGCGGACGACATCGATTTCATCTGGCCTGCCAGCGGTGCGCTGATCGCCGGCTTTGACGAAGCCAAGAACAAGGGCCTGGGCATTGCCGGCAAGGCGGGCGACCCGGTGGTGGCCGCGGCCGACGGCAAGGTGGTCTATGCCGGCGCCGGCCTGCGCGGTTACGGCAACCTGATCATCCTCAAGCACAACAACACGTTTCTGACGGCCTACGCCCACAACCAGACGCTGCTGGTCAAGGAAGACCAGAACGTGAAGAAGGGCCAGAAGATCGCCGACATGGGTTCGACCGATGCCGACCGCGTGAAGCTGCACTTCGAGATCCGCCGCTCTGGCAAGCCGGTCGATCCGGCGCGCTACCTGCCGGCACGCTGATTCACCCGGCGCTGGCTGCCAGGACAACGGGCGCTGTTGCAGCGCCCGTTGTTGTTTGCGCAGACACCGCGATGGGTACTATTATTTTTATAGCTGCCTGCGCCGGTGGCTATTGCGCTAGAGGCATGTTTTGACCAAAGAACTACCAACCCCGGCCGTCACCCAAACGGCGCCGGCCAAGCCCCGCCCGGCCGGCTTGCCCGACGATGCGCTGTACGTCGATTCGATGGACCTGGATGCGCAAGGTATCGCGCGCCGGCCCGATGGCAAGGTGGTCTTCATCGACGGCGCGCTGCCCGGCGAATGGGTCAGCGCCCAGGTCAACAAGCGCAAGGCCCACTGGGAAGCCGCCACGCTGACCGCGCTGCACCGCGAATCGGCCTTGCGCGTGCGCCCCGGTTGCCCGCATTTCGGCCTGCACCAGGGCGCCTGCGGCGGCTGCAAGATGCAGCACCTGGACGCATCGGCCCAGGTGGCCGTCAAGCAGCGCGTGCTGGAAGACAACCTGTGGCACCTGGGCAAGGTCAAGCCGGCGCTGATGCTGCGCCCGATCCAGGGCCCCAGCTGGGGCTATCGCTACCGCGCGCGCCTGTCGGTGCGCTACGTGGTCAAGCGCGGCGAGGTGCTGATCGGCTTTCACGAACGCAAGAGCCGCTATGTGGCCGACATGCGCGAATGCGCGGTGCTGCTGCCGCAGGTC
>JAGOEM010000044.1 GCA_017997715.1 Ottowia sp. | reverse complement strand
CGCGAGTTCTGGTCCGGCACCAGCCTGAACGACCTGTACGCCGCAGCCGCCCAGAACGCGCGCCAGGGCGGCCCCATGGAACGCATCTTCGCCAGCGGCATGCGCGAATACCAAAAGCTGCGCGAGCGCCGCATTGCCGACCCCGGCACCCTGCTGGACGGTGCGCGCCGCGCCATGCGCGCCAGCTTTCAGCGCGAGATGGATGCGGCTGAAACCAACCTGTCGTTTCTGGCCTCGGTCGGCTCGGTCAGCCCTTACGTCGGCCTGTTTGGCACGGTGTGGGGCATCATGCACGCCTTCACGGGCCTGGCTGGGCTGCAGCAGGTGACGCTGGCCACGGTGGCGCCCGGCATTGCCGAAGCCCTGGTGGCCACCGCGCTGGGCCTGTTTGCCGCCATTCCGGCGGTGGTGGCCTACAACCGCTTTGCCCGCGACATTGACCGCATCGCGATCAAGCAAGAGACCTTCATCGAAGAGTTCTCCAACATCCTTCAGCGCAATCTGGGTGTGCATACGCCACCAGCCACCGCCACCACCGCCACTTCTACCGGGTATTGATATGACATCGCCCCGCATGAACAGCCTGTTGAACCGCTACACGGCCCACCGCGGCCAGGGCGGGCGCTGAGATGCCCGCCGTCGGTTCCCGCGGGCGTGGCCGCCGCGCCATGAACGAAATCAACATGGTGCCCTTCATCGACGTGATGCTGGTGCTGCTGATCATCTTCATGGTCACCGCCACCGTCATCACGCCCGGCGCCATCAATGTCCCCAGCGCGGGGCAGTCCAGCAAGGCGCCGGACAAGCGCGTCGACGTCATGATCGACAGCGAAGGCAAGCTGTCGCTGGGCGGTGAAGTCAAGGAAAAAGACATCACCGAGAAGGAAGCCATCGCCGCCATCAAGGCCGCGCTGGCCGACAACCCGGAGCTGCCCGTGATGATCGCCGCCGACAGCGAACTGCGCTACCAGCAGGTCATCACCATGATGCGGCAGCTGCGCGAGGCCGGTGTGCAGCGCGTGGGCCTGTCGGTCAAGTAATCCGCCATGATCGCGTCGACCGCCGAACGCAACGAATTTGCCCCACCGGCCCAGGGCGGCATGGGCCGCGCGATGGCCTTGGCGGTGCTGGCGCATTTGCTGCTGATTCTGGCGTTCACCTGGGGCTTGAACTGGAAGCACGACGCGCCCGATGACGCGATAGAGGCCGAGCTGTGGTCGCCCAGCGTGCAATCCGCATCGGCCAAAGCCGCCCCCGCGCCGCCCCCGCCGCCCCCCCCTCAGGTGGCTGAACGCACGCCGCCCAAACCCGAGCCGAAGCCCGAACCCAAGCCAGCGGTGAAGCCACCGCCGGCACCCAAGCCGCCTGCGCCGCAGGAAAACGCCGACCAGGCGCGCGATGCCGAGATTGCCTTGGCAGAGAAGAAGAAAAAAGAGGACGAGGCGCGCAAGCTGGCCCAGGCCAAGCGCGACGCCCAAGCCAAGCGCGAGGAAGAAAAACGCCGCGACGCCGAGCAGGAACGGCGCGAGCGCGAACAGGAAAAAGCCGAAGAGCGCCGCGAGTTGGCCCAGAAAAAGGCCGCCGAGGACAAAAAGCGCAAGGAAGACGAGCAGCGCAAACTGGCCGCCGACAAGAAGAAGGCCGACGAAGCCGACCGCAAGGAAGCCGCCGCCGAGGCCCAGAAGAAAGCCGCCGCCGAAAAACAGGCCAAGGCCGATGCTGCAGACAAAGCGAAAGCGGAAGCCGACGCCAAAAAAGCCAAGGCCGATGCGCAGGCCAAGGCCGACGCCCGCGAATCCGATGCACGCCGCAAGGCCGAACTGGCCCGCATGGCCAAGATGGCCGGCACAGGCGATTCGGACGGCGGTACGGCGGCTGGGCGTGGCAACGGCAAGGGAAACACTGGCGGCAACGACGAGCGTGATGCCAGCCCATCGGGTAACTACGCGGGGCGCATTCGCGCTGCAGTCAAACCGAACATCGTCTACACAGACGACGTGGCGGGCAATCCCCGCACCGTGGTCGAAGTGCGCACGGGCCCTACCGGCACCATCATCAGCAGCCGCATGGTCAAGTCCAGCGGCGTGAAGTCATGGGACGACGCCGTGATGCGCGCGCTGGAGCGCACCGAAAAACTGCCGTCCGACAACGGCCGGTATTGGAACCCGCTGGAAATAACCTTCAACCGCCGCGACTGATGGCGGTCCGGCTCAGCGCCTGGCCGGTCGACGCGCGGCTGGCAGTGGCGGCCGCAGTATGCGATCCGGTTCAAGCAGCAGCGCGCTGCCGCGCCGCTCTTTGAACAATGGCGTACACCCCGATCAAAGACCCCGTGACCACCGCGCCCTCGCAGCCCAAGCCGGCCCGCCGCCTTGATCGCGTGCGCCACTGGCTGCCCAATCTGCTGCTGGCGCTGGCGATCTTGCTGGGCTTTCACTGGTGGCAGACGCGCCATGTGCCCAGCGGGCCGGCGCCCGACTTCTCGGCCTTGGCGGTCAGCACCCAGCCGGGCGTGACGATGTCGCTGGCACAGTGGCGCGCCGCGCACCCTGGCCGGCCGGTGGCACTGCATTTCTGGGCCGAATGGTGCGGCATCTGCCGCATGGAAGAAGGCAACGTCACCCGTGTGGCGCAGGACTGGCCCGTACTCAGCGTGGCCATGCGTTCGGGCGAAGTGGCCGATGTGCGCCGCGTAATGGGCCAGCGCGGCCTGGACTGGGCCACCGTGATCGACCCGCGCAGCGACATCGCGCGCAGCTACGGCCTGGGCGCCGTGCCGGCGCTGGTGGTCATCGCGCCAGACGGCCAGATCAGCGCGACCAGCGTTGGCTACACCACCACGCTGGGCATGCGGCTGCGGCTTTGGTGGGCCGCGTGGCAGGCCTGAACACCATCCGCATGCCAACCCATGGATTGAAGCAAAATCCGGCTTCGGCCCAAGCACCACCTGCGCCAACAGCTATTGTTGGAATAGCAAGTCAGGCAGTGACGATGCGTAGGCTACACGCCGCTACAGCCTGAAAGCATCGGCGGTGCGTGGCCCAAATGCGCTGCGGCGCTCAAGCTGCCTACATTCGATCGCCGCCGCTCAGCTGCAACCAAAAAAATTCATCAAAACCGCTTGTAACGCCCGGTGCATGGGCGCAAGCAGCTACATAAAACGTAGCAATCGACTTGCATCACGCATCCGGCGCCACCGCCTCGCCCCATTCGTACAGCGCCTCCAGGATGCCCTGGGTGCGCTCGTCCTCGGCGCTTTCGGCCAGTTGGTCGATGCGGTCGAACAAGGCCTGCACCGTCAGCGCGCCGCCTTCGCCTTCCAGCAGCCGCGCGATGCGGTGCGCGTGCCAGCGTTCGGCATCGGTTTCGTTCAGCGTTTCGGGGAAATTCCGCGCGCGGTAGCGGAACACCAGTTCGGCCAGACGGCCATCGTCAAAGCCGGTGCGGTCGCGCGCCAGTTCTTCGGGCGACAGCGACAGCAGCGCCTCCAGCCGGCGGCGGTCGTTGTTGCCGACAAAGCCGCCGTACAGGTCTTCGTCCACATCCAGCGCTTCGGCGCCGCGCGGGCGTTCGTACACGGCGGGCCACAGCGCGCTCAAATCGGGCAGCGCGCGCAGCACTTCGGCGTGGCGCGCGGCCTGGGCCATGTCGATGCCCCAGCGCTCGGCCAGTTCGGGCCGCAGTGTCTTCAGGTTGCCGATGACGATGGGCGATTTGTTCAGGTGCACGCCCTTGATCGCCAGGCGCGTCACGCCTTCGGGCAGATCGGCGGTGGGGGTGAACAGGCGCTGGCGCACCTGCTCGGGGTTCAGGTCGGCCAGCTCGGTGGGGTCGGCCGCCAGGTCCCAGGCCAGCAATTCGTTCTTGTTGGTGGGGTGCATGGCCAGCGGCCACATCACGGCGATGCTGCCGCGCGCCGCGCCGAACATGCCGCTGACGTGCAGGAAGGGCCGCGCCTCGCGCAGCGTGGTGGGCAGGCCCAGTTCTTGCGCGACGCGGTCTTTCTTGCGCAGTTGCAGGCAGAAGTCGAACAGCTTGGGCTGGCGTTCGCGCAGCAGGCGCGCCAGGGCGATGGTGGCGCGCACGTCGGACAGTGCATCGTGCGCGGCTTCGTGCAGCAAGCCGTTGGCGGCGCTCAGCTTTTCCAGCCGCATGCTGGCCAAGCCATCTTCGCCCTTGGGCCATTCAATGCCCTCAGGGCGCAGGGCGTGCGCGGCGCGCACCACGTCCAGCAGGTCCCAGCGGCCGCATTCGTTCTGCCATTCGCGCGCGTACGGGTCGCGCAGGTTGCGCCACAGCATGAAGCGCGTCACCTCGTCGTCAAAGCGGATCGAGTTGTAGCCCACGCCGATGGTGCCGGGCTCGGACAGCAGGGCGTGGATCTGCTGGGCGAATGCGTGCTCGGGCACGCCCTTGGCCGCGCATTCCTGCGGCGTGATGCCGGTGATCAGGCACGACTCGGGCTCGGGCAGCGCGTCGTTGGCGGGCTGGCAGTACAGCATGACCGGCTCGCCGATCTCGTTCAACTCAGCGTCGGTGCGGATGGCGGCGAACTGCGCCGGGCGGTCGCGGCGCGGGTTGACGCCGAAGGTCTCGTAGTCGTGCCAGAGGAAGGTGCGAGCGGGGGAATGCATGCGTCGAATGTACTGCGGGACAGCCGTCAGCCGCCTGCGGCACAAAGCGAAAGCGCGCACGCCCAACCCCGCACTGCCGCCCGCTTGGCTGCGCCCAGGCGCATGGTGAACCACGCGGTGACGCGCGACCTTGGCTTGGTGTGGCAGCGCACCGATGTGGCGCATTGCCGGGCTCCACCGATTCGCGTATTTATGAACAAAATCACCCGCTGGCGCCCGCCCTATATGCGTAAGAAGCTATGTTTACCATAGCATTTGCGCACACATCAGGCACATGGCGCCCGCCACCCGATGACGGTCTGCCGCTGCGCCAATGCAAAGGGCCAGCGAATCCTTCGATTCACTGGCCCTTTGTCCGTCAGGCGGCGGATTGCCCGACCGATGCCGACGGTCAGTCGGTATCGGTGGTCAGCTCTTCTTCCGGCTCAGCCGGCTCTGAACCCTTGGCCCGCTCGCGCTTGGGCAGCGGCGAGATGTCGAGCAGCAGCTCTTCCTTGTCGTCCAGATCGACGGTCAGACGGCCACCCTCGGTCAGGCGACCGAACAGCAACTCGTCGGCCAGCGCCTTGCGGATCGTGTCCTGGATCAGGCGCTGCATCGGGCGCGCGCCCATCAGCGGGTCAAAGCCCTTCTTGGCCAGGAACTTGCGCAGCGTGTCGGTGAAGGTGACATCCACCTTCTTCTCGGCCAGCTGCTGCTCCAGTTGCAGCAGGAACTTGTCGACCACGCGCAGGATGATCTGCTGATCCAGCGCCTTGAAGCTGACGATGGCATCCAGACGGTTGCGGAACTCGGGCGTGAACAGGCGCTTGATATCGGCCATTTCATCGCCCGCCTGGCGCGGGTTGGTGAAGCCGATGGTCGCCTTGTTCATGGTCTCGGCGCCCGCGTTGGTCGTCATGATGAGGATGACGTTGCGGAAGTCGGCCTTGCGTCCGTTGTTGTCCGTCAAGGTGCCGTGGTCCATGACCTGCAGCAGCACGTTGAAGATGTCCGGGTGCGCCTTCTCGATCTCGTCGAGCAACAGCACCGAATGCGGCTTCTTGGTGATGGCCTCGGTCAACAGACCGCCTTGGTCAAAGCCCACGTAGCCGGGAGGCGCGCCAATGAGGCGGCTGACGGCATGGCGTTCCATGTACTCCGACATGTCAAAGCGGATCAGATCGACGCCCATGATGTAGGCCAGCTGCTTGGCCGCTTCGGTCTTGCCAACGCCCGTGGGGCCGCTGAACAGGAACGAGCCAATCGGCTTGTCGGCCTTGCCCAGGCCCGAGCGCGCCATCTTGACCGAGGCCGCCAGCACGTCCAGCGCCTGGTCCTGGCCGAACACCACGCTTTTCAGGTCGCGCTCGAGCGTTTGCAGCTTGCTGCGGTCGTCGTTGGACACGCTGGCCGGCGGAATGCGCGCGATCTTCGCGACGATCTCTTCGATCTCGTGCTTGCCGATGGTTTTCTTGCGCTTGCTGGCGGTGGCGATGCGTTGGGCAGCACCGGCTTCGTCGATCACGTCGATCGCCTTGTCAGGCAAATGCCGGTCGGTGATGTACTTGGCAGACAGCTCGGCCGCGGCCTGCAGTGCAGCCGCTGCGTACTTGACGCTGTGGTGGCCTTCAAAGCGGCTCTTCAGCCCTTTGAGGATGTCGATCGTCTCCGACACGCTGGGCTCGACCACATCCACTTTCTGGAAGCGGCGCGACAGCGCGGCGTCTTTTTCGAAGATGCCTCGGTATTCGGTGAACGTGGTGGCGCCAATGCACTTGAGCTGGCCGCTGGACAGCGCCGGCTTCAGCAGGTTGGACGCGTCCAGCGTGCCGCCCGATGCCGCACCGGCACCGATCAAGGTGTGGATCTCGTCAATGAACAGGATGGCGCCCGGCTTGTCCTTGAGCGACTTGAGCACGCCTTTCAGCCGCTGCTCGAAATCACCGCGGTACTTGGTGCCCGCCAGCAAGGCGCCCATGTCCAGCGAATAGACGGTGGCATCGGCCAGCACTTCGGGCACCGTGCCTTCGGTGATGCGCCAGGCCAGGCCCTCGGCAATCGCGGTCTTGCCCACGCCAGCCTCGCCCACCAGCAGCGGGTTGTTCTTGCGCCGGCGGCACAGGATCTGGATGGTGCGTTCGACCTCGTACTCGCGCCCGATCAGCGGATCGATCTTGCCGTCCTTGGCGTTCTGGTTGAGGTTGACGGTGAACTGCTCCAGGGGCGATTGCTTTTCGTTGCGCTCGCCGCCTTCGCCTTCACCTTCGCCACTGCTTTGCTGGCCTTCGGGCGACTTGGCCTGCTCGGGCGGATCGCTTTTGCGAATGCCATGGGCGATGAAGTTCACCACGTCCAGACGCGTTACGCCCTGCTGGTGCAGGTAGTACACGGCGTGGGAATCTTTTTCACCAAAGATGGCGACCAGCACGTTGGCACCGGTGACTTCTTTCTTGCCATTGCCGGTGGACTGCACGTGCATGATGGCGCGTTGAATCACACGCTGAAAACCCAGCGTGGGCTGTGTATCCACTTCATCGGACCCCGCGACTTGCGGCGTGTTGTCCTTGATGAAGTTAGCCAACGACTTGCGCAAGTCGTCGATGTTGGCCGAACAGGCGCGCAGCACCTCGGCGGCGCTGGGGTTGTCCAGCAGAGCCAGCAACAGGTGCTCCACGGTGATGAATTCGTGGCGTTGCTGTCTGGCCTCGACAAAGGCCATGTGGAGACTGACTTCAAGTTCCTGGGCGATCATGTTGGTCTTTCCTTTGCACCTACAGCTTACGACGTTCTGCAGGTTTCGACAGTCTCAGTTGGGGGAAGTTCGGTCATATTCAACAGGCATGTTCCATGCCTTACTCGACGGGTTCGCTGACGCACTGCAGCGGATGGCCCGCCTCGCGCGCGGCGCCCATCACCTGGTCGACCTTGGTGGCCGCCACGTCGCGGGAATACACGCCGCATACGCCCCTACCGTCCAGATGGATTTTCAGCATGATCTGGGTCGCGGTTTCGCGGTCCTTGCCGAAGAATTCCTGGATGGCCAGCACCACGAACTCCATCGGCGTGAAGTCATCGTTGAGCATCACCACCTGGTGCATCTGCGGCGGCTGGACTTTGAGCGGCACGCGCTCCAGCACCACCGAATCGCCGCTGTCGGGCTGCCGGGTGGGCGTCTGGCTGGGAGGGGGCGTGACGGGTGTTTTGGGTTTGCGGGTCGCCATGAAAATCATTCTATCGGGGCGCCGCAGGGCGCATCGGGAACCCATGTGCGGCCAGAATGGGCCGCTGCAAGTGGCGCAAGCCGCCGTGCCACCCGTGGTTGACAAGTGAGAACTTGTTACAGCACACTCGTCAATATAGGACGGAAGTACGTAAAGGAGACATGTCATGCCCGTAGGAAAAGTGAAGTGGTTTAACGATTTAAAGGGGTTTGGCTTTATCGAGCCAGACGACGGAGGCCCCGATGTGTTCGCGCACTTCTCAGCGATCAACATGGATGGCTTCAAAACCCTCAAAGAGGACAGCCGTGTCAGCTATGAGGTGAACGAGGGCCCCAAGGGATTGTTGGCGGTGAATATCCGTGCAGAAGAAGCCGCCGGCATGCCGGGCGAGCTGCCGCCGACCGGCGGCAACGATATTCAGCCGCCCGCGCTGTCCTGAGCGCGACACCCTGTGTACCAGCAAAAAGCCCGGTCAAGCCGGGCTCTTTGCTTGCTGCCGACGACGTCACGCCGAGCAGGTCGATCCCTGTCACATGTGATCGATCATCACCTGGCCAAAGCCTGAGCAGCTGACCTGCGTGGCGCCATCCATCAGGCGCGCAAAGTCGTAGGTGACCTTCTTGCTCAGGATGGCGGCCTCCATGCTCTCGATGATCTTGTCGGCCGCTTCTGTCCAGCCCATGTGGCGCAGCATCATCTCGGCCGACAGGATCTCGGAGCCCGGGTTCACGTAATCCTTGCCCGCGTATTTGGGCGCCGTGCCGTGGGTGGCTTCAAAGCAGGCCACGCTGTCGCTCAGGTTGGCGCCGGGCGCGATGCCGATGCCGCCCACCTGCGCGGCCAGCGCGTCCGAGATGTAGTCGCCGTTCAGGTTGAGCGTGGCGATCACGCTGTATTCGGCCGGCCGCAGCAAAATCTGCTGCAGGAAGGCGTCGGCAATCGCGTCCTTGACCACGATGTCCTTGCCGGTCTTGGGGTTCTTGAACTTGCACCACGGGCCGCCGTCGATCGGTTGCGCACCAAACTCGCGCTGCGCCAGCGCATAGCCCCAGTCGCGGAAACCGCCTTCGGTGTACTTCATGATGTTGCCCTTGTGCACCAGCGTCACGTTGGGCCGGTCGTTGTCGATGGCGTACTGGATGGCCTTGCGCACCAGGCGCTCGGTGCCCTCGATCGACACCGGCTTGATGCCGATGCCCGAGCTTTCCGGAAAGCGAATCTTGCTGACGCCCATGTCCTCCACCAGGAACTTGATCAGCTTTCTGGCCTTGTCGGACTTGGCTTCGTATTCGATGCCCGCGTAGATGTCTTCGCTGTTCTCGCGGAAGATCACCATGTTGACCTTCTCGGGCTCTTTCACGGGCGAGGGCACGCCCTGGAAGTACTGCACCGGGCGCAGGCAGACGTACAGGTCCAGCTCCTGGCGCAGTGCCACGTTCAGGCTGCGGATGCCGCCGCCCACGGGCGTGGTCAGCGGGCCCTTGATCGACACCACGTACTCCTTCAGCGCCGCCAGGGTTTCTTCTGGCAGCCACACGTCGGGGCCGTAGACCTGGGTGGACTTTTCACCCGCGTACACCTCCATCCAGTGAATCTTGCGCTGGCCGCCGTAGGTTTTGGCAACGGCTGCGTCGACCACCTTGATCATCACTGGCGTGATGTCGACGCCGGTGCCGTCGCCCACGATGTAGGGAATGATCGGCTGGTGAGGAACGTTGAGCGAGAAATCCGCGTTGACGGTGATTTTCTGGCCTTCGGCAGGCACCTGGATATGCTCGGAACGGGTCATGCTGGTCTCCACAGGTCGATGGGAAAGGCTGTAGGCAAGCGCCCCCGCCAACCGGCAAGTACGCGCCTTACCAATTGATTCTAGGCGCAGACTTCACGCCCCACGCGCGTGCCGGCGACAGCTGCCGCAGCGCCGCCCGGCCAGGGCGGCTGGCCGGCCCACGCACGCCGCGTACTGGCACTTGGCGGGCCCAGCGCACGCCGCGGCCAATTCCCCTAACATCCGCCCCATCGAATCGGCAAGAGTTTTTCAGCATGACGCAATCCCCCGCCCCCGCTTCCACCCCCAGCGCGATCCTGCCTGCCGGCACCCTCGCACCCGATTTCAGCCTGCCTGCCACGCCCGACCAGCGCCTGGGCCTCAGCGAGTTGCGTGGCCGGCCCGTGGTCTTGGTGTTCTACCCCGCCGACTGGAGCCCGGTGTGCGGCGACGAGCTGGCGGTGTTCAACGAAGCCATTGGCCTGTTCAAGCCCAAGAACGTGCAGGTGCTGGGCATTTCCGTGGACAGCGCGTGGTGCCACCAGGCCTTTATCCAGGCGCGCAAACTGCACTTCGATCTGTTGGCCGACTACGAACCCAAAGGCGCCGTTTCGCGCGCCTATGGCGCCTACGACGAGGTGGCGGGCTGCAGCAAGCGCGCGCTGTTCCTGATCGATGCCGACGGCAAGATCGCCTGGAGCTACCTGTCGCCCGTGGCCGTCAACCCGGGCGTGGATGGCGTGCTGGATGCGCTGGACCGCCTTTGAGCCGCGCCGCCGCCCGCCGCCACCCAGATTCAGTCCATCGGAGTTAGCCCATGTCCACCTTGCGCAATCCCATCAGCGCCGACGATCACCTGCTTGGCAGCCCCAAGGCCGCCATTCAGCTGGTGGAATACGGCGACTACCAGTGCCCGTACTGCGGTGAAGCCTACCCTGTGGTCAAGGAACTGGCGCGCCGCTATGGCGACCGGCTGGCCATCGTGTTCCGTCACTTTCCGCTGACCGAAGCCCACCCCGAAGCCTTCAACGCCGCCCTGGTGGCGGAATTCGCTGGCTCGCTGGGCCAGTTCTGGGCAGCGCACGACGCGCTGTACGAAAACCAGGATCGGCTGGGGCCTGAGCTGTATGGCGAAATCGTGGCCTCGCTGGGCCAAAGCGCCGAGCAGTTCCAGCGCGCCGTCGACAGCGGCGCGTTTGAAACGCGCATCCGCCATCAGATGGAAGGCGGCCTGCGCAGCGGCGTCAATGGCACGCCCTGCTTCTTCATCAACGGCCAGCGTCACGATTTGACCGGCAGTTTTGACACGCTGCTGGACGTGGTGGGTCAGTTGGTGGAGCGGACTTAAACTTCGCGCAGATCGGCCGCCTGCTGACAGGCGCCGAATTGTGTTTACCCAACGCTTCGCACCATGGCCTTCCACGCGCTTTCGCCTTCTTTCATCGCACCGCGCGGTGCCTTGCAGCGCCGCTCACCCCTGTGGCGCCAGGCGGCGGCGTGGGCCTGTGCGGGCGCTGCGCTGCTGGGCAGCGCGGCGCAGGCGCAGTTGGCGCCCGCGGGTCAGCCGCAGCTCAACCTGCCGCGCGTCACCGTCACGGCGGGCATGCACCGCATCGACGCCCAGGTGGCCAGCACCAATCTCCAGCGCCAGATCGGCCTGATGCACCGCCAGAACATGCCGCAGCACGAGGGCATGCTGTTCGCCTTTGAACAGCCCGCCGTGCAGTGCTTCTGGATGAAGAACACGCTGATTCCGCTGACCGCCGCCTTCGTGGCCGACGACGGCACCATCGTCAACCTGGCCGACATGAAGCCGCTGGACGAAGCCAGCCACTGTTCGGCCAAGCCGGTGCGCTATGTGCTGGAGATGAACCAGGGCTGGTTCGCCGCCAAGCACATCAAAGCGGGCCACAAGCTGGGCGGCAAGGCTTTCCAGCCCCAGTGACGCCGGGCCAGCGCGCCTGCACCGTCGACATTTGCTATTGTTTAAATAGCTATCAGCGCCCGCTGTTAGGGCGCTAGAGCCCAATAACACTTAAATTTTGCGGCAGCGGGCCGGTGGCACCACGCGGGCCATGCGGCCCGCGCAGGGTGCTTACCAATAGCCCAGCACCTTCCACCACGCAGTGCCAACGATCAGCCACACCAGGATCAGCACCACGCTCATGACAAAGCCGGCGCGCCACCATTGGCCCAGCGTGGCGTAGCCAGAGCCAAAGATCACCGGCGACGTGCCCGTGGCGTAGTGCGTCAGCGTCATCATGATGTTGGACGCGGCCGCCATCATCAGCGCAAACGGCAGGGGCGGCGCGCCCAGCGCCAGCCCAGCGCCGTAGAACGCGGCAAACATCGCGGTGATGTGCGCCGTGGTGCTGGCAAACATGTAGTGCGCGTACAGATAGGCCAGCAGCAGCAGCGCGCTGGCGCCCATCCAGCTCAGGCCAAGCTGCTCGATGCCGGTCTCCAGCGACTTGGCAAACCAGCCGATCAGGCCCAGCTTGTTCAAGAAGGTGGCCATCATCACCAACGCGCCAAACCAGACGATGGTGTCCCACGCGCTTTTTTCCTTGATCACGTCGTCCCAGGTCAGCACGCCGCTCAGCAGGCACAGCGACAGGCCGATGAACGCCGTGGTGGTGGCATCGACCGCCGCGCCGGGGCCGAAGATGAGCGCGGGTATGCCCGCCCACAGCACCAGCAGCACGAAGAACACGCCCAGCATGATCAACTCGTTGCGGGTGATGGCGCCCAGCTCGGTCAGCTTGTCGCGCGCAAACTGGGCCGCGTTGGGGGTGCTTTTGATCTCGGGCGGGTACATCCAGTAGATGACCAGCGGCATCAGCGCCAGCGCCACCAGGCCGGGCAGCAACATCGCCAGCGCCCAGGTGCCCCAGGTCAGCGACACCTGCGCGCCGGTCACGTCGGCCACCAGCTTGACCACCAGCGGGTTGGGCGCAGTGGCGGTGATGAACATGGCCGATGTGATCGGGTTGGCGTGGTAGTTGGTCAGCGCCAGGTAGCGCCCAATGCGGCCTTCGGTGCCCTTTTCGGGGTCCGAATCGTAGCTGCCGGCAATGGCGCGCATGATCGGGTGGATGATGCCGCCGCCGCGCGCGGTGTTGCTGGGTGTGATGGGCGCCAGGATCAGCTCGGACAGGGTCAGCGCGTAGCCAATGCCCACCGTTTTTTTGCCCCATACCGAGATGAAGTAGTAGCCGATGCGCGCGCCCAGGCCGGTCTTGATGAGGCCGCGCGAGATCATGATCGAGATGCCGATCAGCCAGATCAGCGAATTGGAAAAGCTGCTGAGCGCATCGCCGATGGCGCCTGCGGGCTTGTCGTTGGTGACCCCGGTGATCGCCACCAGTGCGATGGCGATGATGGAGATGGCGCCAATCGGCAGCGCCTTGCCGATGATGGCCGCAATGGTGGCGACGAACAGGGCCAGCAGGTGCCAGGCGTTTTCGGTCACGCCGTGCGGCACCGGCACAACAAACCAGATCAGCAGCCCCAGGGCCACCGATATCGCCATGGGGAGACGTTTGAAGCCCATATGCACTCGCTTTCCAGAGCGGGTGAGCGGCCTGCGTCGCACCATGCGGCGCTGGGTCTGTCCATTCGTCCAGTCACCCATCCCCATTGTGGCACGCGCCACCACCGCCAGCTTTGACGCGCATCAAGCCCCCTGGGCGCACCAGCAAGGCGAGCCGGCTGTGTGGCCGCTGGGCTACAGCGCGGCGCGGCGGCGCAGGTGCAGGTGCTGGCGCCATCGGCGGACGGCGGCGTTGGTCACGCGGCCGCTTTGCCGTCGTCATTTCGCTGCCCACCCGGTTGCCGGCGTTCCGCATCGGACTGGCCAGCAGGCGGATGCTGCCGGCGCGGCGCTGCCCCTGCCGGTCGTCGCCACAGGGGTGGGCGGACCGGCTGCGGCACGGCGCCGCCTGCCACGCGCAGCGCCGCCGAGGACGTGCGCGCATTCCGCGCGAACCCGGCGTGCTGCGCTGGGCCCGGGCATTGCAGATCGGGTGCCGGGCAGGTGCGCGCCCATCCACCGCGCGGGCCGCACACCCGACGGGCGGCACCCGAAGATTGCTATTTAAAAAATAGCTGCTTGCGCCCGTGTGTGTTGCGCCAAGGCCCGATTTGGCATTGAAAAAGCCACCCTGCGGTGGCTCTTCAAGCGGTGCGGGCCGCCTGCGGCCCGCACGTGCAGCGCAGCGGCTTCAGCCCAGCTTGGCCAAGGCGGCGTTCAGCGTGGCGCTGGGGCGCATCACCTTGTCCAGCTTGGCGGTGTCGGGCAGGTAGTAGCCGCCGATGTCGGCCGCGCTGCCCTGCACTGCGCCCAGCTCTTCGACGATCTTGGCTTCGTTGTCGGCCAGCTGCTTGGCCACGGGGGCGAACAGTTTGGCCAGATCGGCGTCCTGCGTCTGCTCGGCCAGGGCCTGCGCCCAGTACAGCGCCAGGTAGAAATGGCTGCCGCGGTTGTCCAGCTGGCCGGTCTTGGGGCTGGGGCCCTTGTTGTTGTCCAGCAGCTTGCCGGTGGCGGCATCCAGCGCGGTGGCCAGCAGCTTGGCGCGGGCGTTGTTGTGCTTGATGCCCAGGTCTTCCAGGCTGACGGCCAGTGCCAGGAATTCGCCCAGCGAATCCCAGCGCAGGTGGTTTTCTTCCACCAGTTGCTGAACGTGTTTGGGGGCCGAACCGCCCGCGCCCGTCTCGTACATGCCGCCGCCGGCCATCAGGGGCACGATGGACAGCATCTTGGCGCTGGTGCCCAGCTCCATGATCGGGAACAGGTCGGTCAGGTAGTCGCGCAGGATGTTGCCGGTGGCGCTGATGGTGTCCTGCCCGCGAATCACGCGTTCCAGCGTGTAGCGCATGGCGCGCACCTGGCTCATGATTTCGATGTGCAGGCCGTTGGTGTCGTGCTCGTGCAGGTACATCTTGACCTTGGTGATCAGCTGCGCTTCGTGCGGGCGGTAGGGGTCCAGCCAGAACACCACCGGCATGCCCGAATTTCGCGCGCGCGTCACGGCCAGCTTGACCCAGTCGCGGATCGCCGCGTCCTTGGTCTGGCACATGCGCCAGATGTCGCCCTGCTCGACGTTCTGGCTCATCAGCACTTCACCGGTGTTCAGGTCGGTGATGTTGGCCACGCCATCTTCGGGAATCTCGAAGGTCTTGTCGTGGCTGCCGTATTCCTCGGCCTGCTGCGCCATCAGGCCCACGTTGGGCACGGTGCCCATGGTCTTGGGGTCGAAGGCGCCATGCCATTTGCAGAAGTTGATGATCTCCTGGTAGATGCGGGCAAAGGTCGATTCGGGCATCACGGCCTTCACGTCCTTCAGGCGGCCGTCGGCGCCGTACATCTTGCCGCTGTTGCGGATCATGGCGGGCATCGACGCGTCCACGATCACGTCGTTGGGCGAATGGAAGTTGGTGATGCCCTTGGACGAATCGACCATCGCCAGCTCTGGGCGGTGTTCGTGGCAGGCGTGCAAGTCGCGCTTGATCTCGTCCTGCTGGCTTTCGGGCAGCTCGGCGATCTTGGTGTACAGATCGATCATGCCGTTGTTGACGTTCACGCCCAGCTCGTCCAGCACCTTGGCGTGCTTTTCAAACGCCTCTTTGTAGAAGATGCGCACGCAGTGGCCGAACACGATGGGGTGCGACACCTTCATCATGGTGGCCTTGACGTGCAGCGAGAACATCACGCCGGTCTTGCGCGCGTCCTCGATCTCTTTTTCATAGAAGGCCTGCAGCGCCTTCTTGCTCATGAACATCGAGTCGATCACCTCGCGGTCTTTCAGCGCGACCTTGGCTTTCAGCACCACGGCCTTGCCGCCCTTGGTGATCAGCTCCATCTTGACGTCGCGGGCGCGGTCCAGCGTGATCGATTTTTCGCCAGAGTAGAAGTCGCCCGCGTGCATGTGCGAGACGTGCGAGCGCGAAGCCTGGCTCCACTCACCCATGCTGTGCGGGTGCTTGCGCGCGTATTCCTTGACGGCGCGCGGCGCGCGGCGGTCCGAGTTGCCCTCGCGCAGCACCGGGTTCACGGCCGATCCGATGCACTTGTTGTAGCGCGCGCGGATGTCCTTTTCCTTGTCGTCCTTCGGGTTCTCGGGGAAGTCGGGCACTTTGTAGCCCTTGTCCTGCAGCTCTTTGATGGCCGCCTTCAGCTGCGACACCGAGGCGCTGATGTTGGGCAGCTTGATGATGTTGGCGTCGGGCGACAGGGTCAGCTTGCCCAGCGCGGCCAGGTTGTCGGGCGCGCGCTGCTCGTCGCTCAGGTATTCGGGGAACTGGCCCAGGACACGGCCGGCGACCGAAATGTCGCTGGTCTGCACGTCAATGCCCGCCACCTTGGCAAAGCTGCTGACGATGGGCAGCAGCGAGGCCGTGGCCAGGCGCGGTGCCTCGTCGGTCAGGGTATAGATGATGGTGGGGGAAGCGTTGCTCATCTGGTGTCTCTGGAAAAGGGGGTTGACTTTTGCGCACCACAGCGCGCTGAGCGCCCGGTTTTGCCGGGCGCAACGATCTTAATGCGACCAGCTTGCATTGTGCCTACGGCGTGCGACGGGCAAGAAAAAGCCACCTTGCGGTGGCTTGTCCTGGCTCAATCGAGGCAGAAAAACGCCGGCATCAGCCGAAGTTCTTGGCCGCGAAATCCCAGTTGGCCAGCTTGTCGAGGTAGGTTTCGACAAACTTGGGGCGCAGGTTGCGGTAGTCGATGTAATAAGCGTGTTCCCACACGTCCACGGTGAACACGGCGGTGTCGCCGGTGGTCAGCGGGGTGCCGGCGGCGCCCATGTTGACGATGTCCAGGCTGCCGTCGGCCTTTTTCACCAGCCAGGTCCAGCCCGAGCCGAAATTGCCCACGGCGCTGGTCACAAAGGCTTTCTTGAAGTCGGCGTAGCTGCCCCACTTCTTGCTGATGGCATCGGCCAGGGCGCCGGTGGGTTCACCGCCGCCATTGGGCTTCATGCAGTTCCAGAAGAAGGTGTGGTTCCAGATCTGGGCGGCCTGGTTGTAGATGCCGCCGCTGGCCTTCTTGATCACGTCTTCGAGTTCCATGTCTTCGAACTCGGTGCCCTTTTGCAGCTCGTTGAGCTTGTCAACGTAGGCCTTGTGGTGCTTGTCGTGGTGGTATTCCAGCGTTTCCTTGCTGTAGGCAGGCGCCAGCGCATCGTGCGCATAGGGCAGCGGTGGAAGCGTGCGTTCCATGGGGTGTGTCCTTCTATCGTGGGTTTATTGAAATATGGCGCCTCGTCGTTCCGACGCCGGGGGGACGCGCCCATTGTAGGAACTCAATCAGGCCGCGACGCACGCACCTGCAGATCAACCTTGCCATCCGCAAGGGTGGCGGTCAGCGCCTGGCCCGGCGCGGTGGCGGCGGCCTGGGTCACGGCGTGGCCGTCGGCGTCTTCCAGCCAGGCGTAGCCGCGTTCCAGCACGCGTTGCGGGTCCAGCGCGGCCAGGCGCAGGGCGGCGCGGGCCAGTTTTTCGTGCGCGGCGGCGCCCTGCTGGGCCACGGCGGCATGCAGGCGATCGCCCAGGCGCGCCAGCTGTGCCTGTTCGGCCTGCAGGCGCGGGCGCAGCGGGCGCGGCAGTCGGTCGCGCAGCTGCGTCAGGCGGGCGCCATCGCGTTCCAGCCGCAGCACCAGCGCGTGGCGCAGGCGCTGGGCCTGGCGGCCCAGACGCAGGCGTTCGCCGGCCACGGCGTCGGACGGGCGCGACAGGCGGGCGGCCATCCAGTCCAGGCGCTGGCCTTCGGCGTCCAGCCGGCGGCGCAGGGCGCGTGCCAGGCGCTGGGCCTGGACGTCCAGCTCGGTCAGCAGCTGGGCGCGCGGCGCGCTGACCAGCTCGGCCGCCGCGGTGGGCGTGGGGGCGCGCAGGTCGGCCACGAAGTCGGCGATGGTGAAATCGGTTTCGTGCCCCACGCCGCTGACCAGGGGCACCGGACTGGCGGCGATGGTGCGCGCCAGCCGCTCGTCGTTGAAGGCCCACAGGTCTTCGATCGAGCCGCCGCCGCGCACCAGCAGGATGACGTCGATGGGTGTGCCGGCGCCGGCGTTGCGGCCTGGCTCAGGCTCTGAATTTGATGGCAAATCGGCCTCTGGCGCCCGCCCGTCCTGCGCAAGCAGATACAGTTTTGATAGCGCACGGCGCAATTCTTCGGGCGCGCCTGCGCCCTGCACCGCGGCGGGCGCGATGAGCACCGGAATGTGCGGCACGCGCCGCGCCAGCGCGGTCAGCACGTCGTGCAGCGCGGCGGCGCCCAGCGAAGTCACCAGCCCAATGCCACGCGGCTGCGGCGGAAGTGGTCGCTTGCGTTCGGCATCAAAAAGGCCTACCGCCTCCAGCTGCGCCTTGAGCCGCAAAAACTGCTCGAACAGCGCGCCCTGCCCCGCGCGCTGCATCGATTCGACCACCAGCTGCAGGTCGCCGCGCGGCTCGTACACGGCCACGCGCCCGCGCACTTCCACCTGGTCGCCCTCGCGCGGGCTGAAGTTCAACAGCCCGGCCGCGCGGCGGAACATGGCGCAGCGCAGCTGGCCGGCCTCGTCCTTCAGCGAAAAATAGCAGTGCCCGCTGGCCGCGCGGGTAAAGCCCGACACCTCGCCGCGCACCGCGACAGGGTTGAAGCGAGCTTCCAGCGCGTCAGCGATGGCGCGGGTCAGCGCGCCAACCGGCCAGATACGCGGCGTGGCGACTGGGCGTGGGGCAAAAAAGTCAGGTTCCATGCGCTTTGGGGGCGGTTTTGGGCGCCGAGGCGGCGCCAGTACTCCACAACGGCGGGTGAGCGGGGCCAGCAAGGCACCCAAGCACCCGGAAATCACGTGAGTTGGTATAACCCATTGATTCAGTTGGATTTTTTTCTGCTCAAACCTTCATCAATCTGTCAAGAACGGCGCGGATACGTGCTTTCGGGTGGCGGTCCGGCGGCTTTTGCACAAAGTTATCCACAGAATCTGTGGCCCTGAGGGGCCCGGCGCCGGCTTTTTGCGGCCTTGGGCGCCAGGCTGGCGGCGCCTGCCGGCCGGCGCAGTTGCCGCCTTTGGCCGGCGCCCGGCGAAGTGCCTGCTCCGCTGGGTCATAATCGCCCGCATTCCCAGAACCATGGCGCGGCGCCGGCAGACCCTGCAAGCCGCTGCACCGTCGGAGAACCCCTCTTGATTTCGATCATACAAGCCGCTGGCTGGCCGATCTGGCCGCTGATCCTGTGTTCCATCCTGGCGGTGGCGTTCACCATCGAGCGCTTCACCAAGCTCAAACGCAGCCGCGTCATCACGGCCGGCCTGCTGGACGAAGCCATCGGCGTGTCGCGCGAAAGCGTGCCCGCGCCCGACACGGTGAACCAGCTGGCCCAGCATTCCGCCCTGGGCGAGGTGCTGGCCGCCGGCTGGCGCGCGATCAACAGCAACCCGCGCTGCACGCCCGACGAGGTGCGCGCCGCCATGGAAGCGGCCGGCCGCAAGGTGGCGCACCAGCTGGAGCGCTTCCTGCCCGCGCTGGCCACCATCGCATCGGCCGCGCCGCTGCTGGGCCTGCTGGGCACGGTGATCGGCATGATCGAGATCTTTGGCTCGCAGGCGCCCTCGGGCGCGCTGACGGGCGGCAACCCGGGGCAGTTGGCGCACGGCATCTCGATCGCGCTGTACAACACCGCGTTTGGCCTGATCGTGGCGATTCCGGCGCTGATCTTCTGGCGCTACTTCCGCGCCCGCGTCGACGGCTACATCCTTGAGCTGGAACTGGCCGCCGAACACTTTGCCCGCCACCTGGAGCCCCTGTGCCCCGGCAGCGCAGCACCCAAGAGCAGCAACGGAGCCAAGCGGTGAAATTCCGCCCCCACCCGCCCGAAGAGCCGGAGATCAACCTGATCCCGTTCATCGACGTGCTGCTGGTGATCCTGATCTTCCTGATGCTGACCACCACGTACAGCAAGTTCACCGAACTGCAGGTCACCCTGCCCACGGCCAACGCCGACAACTCGCGCGACCGGCCCAAGGAAATCATCGTCGCCGTCGCCGCCGACGGGCGCTACGCCGTCAACAAGCAGCCGCTGGACGTGCGCGATGTGGAATCGGTGGCGCGCGCGCTGCGCGGCGTGGCAGAAAAAGACAGCATCCTGATCATCAGCGCCGACGCTTCGGCCCCGGTGCAGGCGGTGATCACCGTGATGGACGCCGCCCGCCGCGAAGGGCTGACGCAGATCACATTCGCGGCGCAGTCGGCGCCGAAATAAGGCACCTGGGCGCGGTTGGGCGCTGATCGTCGGCCAGCCTGTCTGCTCAGATAAATGGCCAAATCGGCCCGCAGCGCTTGCACCGCCTGCGCAGGCAGCTACTCTGTTGATAGC
>JAGOEM010000200.1 GCA_017997715.1 Ottowia sp. | reverse complement strand
ACCTCAAGAACTTCACCTCGTCCGAGATCAATGCCAAGCTGGCCTCGCTGAAAAAGTCCGAGCAGATGATCATCGACCTGCAGGCCTACCTGGGCGCGCGGGGCGTGAACGTGAAACCCGTTTCGGCCGAGCCGCCCAAGGGCCAGCCCAACCCGGCGGCCGGTGGCCCGCATGTGTCGATCGCGCGGCCCGTGCCTTTTACCGGCAGCTTTGCGCGCGATGCCGGCGATCTGCTGCAGACCTTGCAATCGGTGCCGCTGGGTTTGCCGCACGACGGGGCCATCAGTTCGCAGTACGGCGGCCGCCCCAACCCCTTCACCGGGCGCGGCAGCGAGTCGCACGGCGGCCTCGACTTCAAAGGCAGCACGGGCGAGCCGGTGCAGGCCACCGCACGCGGCAAGGTCACGCACGCCGGGGTTCAAGGCGGCTACGGCAACCTGGTCACCGTCAGCCACGCCTACGGGCACAGCACGCTGTACGCGCACTTGTCGCGCGTGGACGTGAAAGTGGGCCAGCAGATCGAAGCGGGCGATACCGTGGGCCTGCTGGGTTCCACCGGCCGCTCGACCGGGCCGCACCTGCACTACGAAGTGCAATGGCGCGACCAGCGCCTGGACCCCGAGACCTTTCTGGCGCTGGACGCGCCGGCCACTACCCCCGCCCCCTGACCGACGAAAGAGATCCTGACCATGTTCGGCTCTGGCAAAGACAAATCCCCCGCCCCCACCGCCGGCCTGGCGGCGGCATCCAAGCAGATCGACACCGTGATTGCCGAGCAATGCACGCTGGAAGGCGATCTGACCACGCAGAACTCGATCAAGATCGACGGCCGCATCCAGGGCACGCTGCGCGCCGAAGGCCGCGCCATCATTGGCGAAACGGGCGTGATCCAGGGCGACGTGCACGCCGCCGATCTGCTGGTGCTGGGCAAGCTGGAAGGCAATGTGTTTGCACAGCGCCTGCACCTGCAGGCCAGCGCCAACATCCACGGCAACATCACGGCCGATTCATTGCAGGTGGACCCCGGCGCGCGCTACCACGGCAGCGTCAGCATGCGCAACGACGGCGCTGGCACTGGCGCCACCACCGTGCTGCCCTTCGCCGCACCTGGCGCACTTGGCGCGGCAGACGCGCCCGCCGCCCGCTCGGCCAAAGGCTGAGCGCGCCCATCTGCCGCCACTGCCCATCGCGCACTTGCCGCGCACATAGCAGCGCACTTGCCGCGGCGCTGACGGTCGCTCTGACGACCGCCAACCACCCTGCCCTGCGTGCGTTCTACCGCGCGTGCCACAGGGCCAGTCATCAAATCAGGGTAAGCTGGTTCGTTGCCAGCGCGGGGCGTGTCCCGGCGGGCAAACAGGCGATGCACAGGGGCCATAGCCAATGCCTAAACATAGTTTAGACAAAATGGATTGGCATACCCAATAGAGTTCCTCTAAAATACCCCCCATCGTCAAGATTTTCATCAACTCAGGAGTACGCATGTCATCCCTCATCAACACCAAAGTTCTGCCGTTCAAGACCGAAGCCTTTCACGACGGCAAGTTCGAACAAGTGACGGACAAGAACTTTGCTGATGGCAAAAAATGGTCCGTGGTGATCTTCATGCCCGCCGCCTTCACCTTCAACTGCCCGACCGAAATCGAAGACGCGGCCGACCATTACGCCGAATTCCAAAAGGCCAACGCCGAGGTCTACGTCGTCACCACCGACACGCATTTCTCGCACAAGGTGTGGCACGAAACGTCGGAAGCCGTGGGCAAGGCCAAGTTCTTCCTGGTGGGCGACCCTACGCACCAGCTGACCAACAACTTCGGCGTGCACATTCCTGAAGAAGGCCTGGCACTGCGCGGCACCTTCGTGATCGACCCCAGCGGCACCATCAAGACCCTGGAAGTGCATTCCAACGAAATCGCCCGCGACGTGACGGAAACCCTGCGCAAGCTGAAAGCTGCCCAGTACACCGCCGCCCATCCCGGCGAAGTCTGCCCCGCCAAGTGGAAAGAAGGCGAAAAAACGCTGAAGCCTTCCATCGACCTGGTCGGCAAGATCTAAGCCAAGGGTCCTCAGCCCGACAGCGCCAGCCCTTGTGCCGGCGCCCACTGACCGGACGGCGACAGGGCCTTAGCGCCCTGCCGTTCGGTCTTTTTTTGCCCCGTATTTTTGAATCAAATCAGCCTCTAGCGCCCGTTTGATGGGCGCAGGCAGCTATTAAACTAGGAGTATCCACCATGTTGGACGACGACATCAAGCAACAACTCGCCGCCTATCTCGAGCGTGTGCAGCAGCCGTTCGAGATGGTGGCCACGCTGGGCAGCGACGCCAAATCCACCGAGATGCGCGAACTGCTGGAAGAAATCGCCAGCATGCGCGCCGACAAGATCACCCTGCGCACCGACGGGCAGGACGCACGCGTGCCCTCTTTCACCCTGGCGCGCCCTGGCAGCGGCACGCAGCTGCGTTTTGCCGCCATCCCGCTGGGGCATGAATTCACTTCGCTGATCCTGGCGCTGCTGTGGACCGGCGGCCACCCGCCCAAGGTCGAGGCCGACGTGCTGGAGCAGGTCAAGGCGCTGGACGCCGACCTGGACTTCGAGGTCTACATGAGCCTGTCCTGCCACAACTGCCCGGACGTGGTGCAGGCGCTGTCGCTGATGGCGATCTTCAACCCGCGCATCAAGGCCACGGTGATCGACGGCGGCATGTTCCAGAAAGAGATCGAAGAGCGCGAGATCATGGGCGTGCCCACGGTCTACCTGAACGGCCAGTTCTTCTCGAACGGCCGCATGAGCGTGGAAGAATTCCTGCAGAAGGTCGACACCGGCGCAGCCAAGCGCGACGCCGAAAAAATGAGCGCCAAGGCGCCTTACGAAGTGCTGATCGTGGGCGGTGGCCCCGCTGGCGCGGCGGCAGCCATCTACGCCTCGCGCAAGGGCATTCGCACCGGCGTGGTGGCCGAGCGCTTTGGCGGCCAGGTGAACGACACCATGGAAATCGCCAACTACCCCGGCGTGCCCGAAACCGACGGCCCGCGCTACGCCGCCGCGCTGGAACAGCACGTGCGCAACTACGAGGTCGACATCATGAACACGCAGCGCGTGACCGCGCTGGTGCCGGCCGCGCAGCCCGGTGGGCTGATCACCGTCAAGCTGGACAACGGCGGCGAGCTGAAAAGCCGCACCGTCATCCTGTCCACTGGCGCGCGCTGGCGCAACGTCAACGTGCCGGGCGAGCAGGAATACAAGACCAAGGGCGTGGCCTATTGCCCGCACTGCGACGGCCCCTTGTTCAAGGGCAAGGACGTGGCGGTGATCGGCGGCGGCAACTCTGGCGTGGAAGCGGCCATTGACCTGGCTGGCGTGGTCAAGCACGTGCACGTGGTCGAGTTCATGCCCGAGCTGAAGGCCGACAGCGTGCTGGTCAAAAAGCTGCACAGCCTGCCCAACGTGACGGTGCACGCCAACCAGCAGACCACCGAGATCCACGGCACCGACGGCAAGGTCAGCTCGCTCGACTTCAAATGCCGCGCCACCGGCACCAGCACCCAGGTGCCGCTGGAAGGCGTGTTCGTGCAGATCGGCCTGGTGCCCAACACCGAATGGCTGGGCACCACGCTGGAACGCAGCAAGTTCGGCGAAATCGTGATCGATGCGCGCGGCGCCACCAACGTGCCCGGCGTGTTTGCCGCCGGCGACTGCACCACCGTGCCGTACAAGCAGATCGTGGTGGCCGCAGGGGCCGGGTCGACCGCCGCGCTGAGCGCGTTCGACTACCTGATTCGCCACAGCGCCCCCGCCGAAGCCGCCGGCGCTGGCGCTGGCGCAACGGCAGACCAGGCGCTGACCACAGCCTGAGCCGCGCAGACCATGGCGCAGCGGGTACCGCGCTGCGTCAAAGATGCAGGCGCGTCGCCCTACGACGCAGCCTTGCGCCCAAGCACCAGGTACCGCACAGCCCCGGCGCCATGCCGGGGCTTTTTTTGCCCGCAGCCACACCGACCGATTTGGCCAGCGCCACAGTGCTATTCATAAGCTAGCTGATCAATCAGGCCAAGACTGCGGCGCAGCGGGGTTTCATTTCTGGCATACAAGTCTTTGTCCGACATTCATGCGCCGCCACGGCCCGTAGGATGAAAGCTTCACGCACGGCCAGACGCGGTATGACGCGCACACGTCATCCGACCGTCCGGCGCCAACGGCGCGGCCTTGCACACGCCAATCCACAACCTAGGAGACCCCATGAGCTACTCCCTGAGACAAGCCCTACCCCTTTTGACCAAGCCCGAGTTGAGCCTGTTCGAATCGAGCAGACCGCCTGCCATCAAGGAACTCAGCGCCAAACAGCTGGCCACCAAGATCACGCGCACGCGGGCCTTGCGCGACAAGTACCGCGATCTGTACCGCCGCCAGTCCGTTCAAACGCAGGAACGATCCGGCGCCCAGCGCAAACCCCTGGGCGGCGAAAACGAACGCACCAGCGCCAAGGCCGAAATCCTGGCCGAGGTTCTGGGCCGGCTGGAAGCACAGCACGCCAAACTGACCGCGGCCGCTGACAAAGCGGCGCGCCGTGCCAGTGCAACGCCGGCCAAGGCGGCCAAAGCCGCTTCGCCCGCCGGTGCTGGCGCAGCCAAGCCCACCACCAGGAAAACGGCGGCAAGCCGGGCCGCCAGTTCAGCGGCTGCACCGGCCAGCAGCAAGCCAGCGGCCCGCAAGTCTTCGGCCAAACCGGCCACGCCCACTTTGCAAGGGCTGGTGCAAGCGGTGCGCAAAGCCACGCGCAAGGCGGCGGCGGAAGAACCCCAGGCCGGCGCGCGTTCATCGGGCGCGAAGAAGTCCAACTCGCCGGTGACTTCGGGCGCGCGCGGGCTGGCGCAGGGCCACGTCAGCACCGATCTGCCAGCCAAAGCGCTGCGAGAAAACCCGCTGAAGGCCAAGCCGGTCAACAAGAAGATTCACGCCGCGCAGCGTTCACAGCACGCGCAGCACGAAGCCCGGCGCGACGCCCGAGGCACGGACGCGTCCTGACAGCGGCGCCCGGCGCAACCAGCGCCGCGTGCCGCGCTTGTCGTCCGCGCAGCGCCTGTCGCCCGTGGTCCGACAGGTGCCGACGCTTTCAGGTTGGTCAGCGTTTTCAACGCGCGTGAAAAGCGGCGCATGTGCGGTGCTGGCCAGCCAGGGCGGCACGGCTGTACGGCTGTACGGCTGTACGGCTGTACGGCTGTACGGCTGTACGGCAAAGCATGCCCGGTGCGCCCGCCGATGGCCTTGGCCTGCTTGATCGCCCGAGGGCATTCGCGGCCACGGGTTGAGTGACCAAAGCGCTGCCGGCCGCCGGTGGCAGCCAAATATCTTGCCAAAATGCCGCTCAGCGCCCGTCTTTACTGCGCAGGCAGCTACACAAACGATAGTAGATCAAGACAGGGCCGCAGCGCGCCACGCTTGGGCGGCCACCGCCTCGTCGCCGCGCTGCTCGGCCAATTCGGCCAGGGCACGCCACGCGCGGGCGCGCAGATCGGCGTCCTGCAGGCCACGCACCGCCTGCGTCAGCAGCAGCTGCGCCTTGCCCCACAGACCACGGTGCAGGCAGGCCATGCCGGCCAGGTATTGCAAGCTGGCATCGCGCGGGTTGGCCTGGTGGGCGGCTTCAACACGGGCCAGCCATTCCTGATCGGCCGCGTCGCCGCTGCCCGACGTGGTGGGCGCCATGCCGGCTTCCAGCACGCGCGCCAGGCGGGCGTGCTGGGCGTGCGAAAACTGCTCAGGCTGCGCCAGCATGTCGCGCCATACGGGGCGCAGCCAGTCGCGCACCACCGCGTGGTCGCCGCCCAGGTTCAGCAGTCGCTGGGCGGCGCGCAAGGCCAGCTCGGGCGCGGTGCGGTCGGCCGGCTCCAGCGATGCCCAAACCTGTTGCAGCTGCGCGGCATCGTGCGCGTGGGCGATCTGATCGGCGGCAAGGCTGCGCACCAGCGTGCCGGCGGCTTCGCGCGAAAAGGCGCCGTGCTTGGCCAGCAAGCGGGCGGTGTCGAGTGCCTCGCGCTGGTGGCCAGCCAGGCGCGCGGCCTTGAGCTTGACGCGCAGCGCGGCGGTGCGCCGGGTGGCCCCGGCGGGCAATTCGTCCAGGCGCGCCATGGCGGCGATCGGGTCACGGTCGTTCAGCGACCAGCGCGCGGCGCGCAGCAGCACGCCTTCACGCAATTCGGGTGGCGCGCCGGGCGCGGCCGCGCGGTCCAGCGCCAGTGCCAGGTGGGTATCGCGCGTGGCATGGTCTTGCAGGGCGTGCGCGCTTTCGGCCACGGCAAGGTGCGCCAGGGTGCGCAGGCTGGCGCGGTGCGGCAGCACGTCGCCGGCTTCGCGCAGGGCCTGCTCGCGCGCCAGTGCGGCCTCCGCCGATTTGCGTGCGCGCAGGTAGCGGCCAGCGCCAAACTGCGTCATGGCTTCCAGCATCGAGGTGTGTGCAGCGCGTTCCCGCTGTTGCG
>JAGOEM010000199.1 GCA_017997715.1 Ottowia sp. | reverse complement strand
TGGGCGGCGGCGGCCGGCTGGGGGTGGACGGCGGCGCCACGCCTCAGCAGACCTACACGCCACAGAACGCGCCAAGCAAGCGCAAGCGCTGATCTATCTGCGGGCGCAGGCGGGCCAGGGTCGGGCCGGGCGCTCGTCGGGCCGGCTGGGCGGTTGGTGGCAGGTGCCAGTGGTTTGGAAATGCGGCAATGGGCATCCGCGCCCCTTGCCGGGTTGCCAGCGTCGCACTTCAGCGTTGCACCCACCCGCATAGCCAGACGGATGGCGGCATGGCCCAGCCACGCCCGGCCGACTTGGCCGCCTGCTCAGGGCGTGTTCAAGGCCTCAGCGCTAGGAGGCTGCGCGGCAGAAGGAACGTCGGCCGCAACGCGCGAGAGAACGGTCCATCGCGCTGCTGCCTGCGGCGCCCATCGTTCGGCTATGGGCTTGTTGGTATCACCACGCTGTCCGCGTTATTCGCACGCTTCGCTGCTACGCCTTCTGCCGCGCAGACGCCTAGGAGGCGTTGAACACGCTCTCAGGGCTTGGCGACCTGCTTGGTCGCCATCCCGCGCACCGACAGATGCGCCTGCAGGATGCGCCGAATCTCCAGGATGGCCTGGGGGTTCTCCTGCACGCTGTGCCAGGACTGGATCACCCGTTCGGACTTGGCGCCCGCCAGGTGGGCGCTGCCGTAGGGCACCACGCCGTCGCTGGATGCGCTCAGTTCGCCTTCGGCCAGCTCGCGGCCAATGATCGAGTGGTAGCGCACCTTCGAGCTGATGGGCAGTTGCGCGGCGGCCACCACATACGGGTCGCGGTCGCTCAGGTTGTCGATGCTGTTGGGGATGCGCGGCGGCCCCTGGCCGCTGGCCTGGGGCGCTATGCGCGCGCTGATGCGCGCCAGGTCGTGCACCTGGCTCAGCATGGCCAGCGGCAGCGTGATCAGGCTGGCGATGCGGCGCGACAGCTTGTTTTCGGCAAACGGCGTGCCACGGTGCGGCGCCGCAATGAAGATGGCGCGGCTGACCTGCGGCATGGGCTTGAACTGTAGAAACTCGCTCAGCTCGCGCTTGAGCGCCGGGTCGTCCCCGCCGCGCGCCCGCGCCGGTTGGGGCAACGCGGCCCACAACTGCTGGTCGGCGCTGGACACCAGCAGCCGCGCCAGCACGCCGCCCATGCTGTGGCCCACCAGCACCATGTCGCGCGAAGCCGGTGCGCTGCCGTGCGGGTCGAAATGCGCCAGCGTCTGGTCCAGCACCGCGCGGATGGCGTGCTGGTTGAAGGCGAGCGGCGCGTTGGTGGGGTAGTACACCTGCCAGATCTGGTAGTTCTGGCGCAGCACATCGTCGCCCAGCACCTCGTTGGCCACGTTGACCCAGGCTTCGGGGCTGCTGGCCAGGCCGTGCAGCATGACCACGATGCCGCGGTTGGGGTCGTAAGGCTGCATCAGCTGCACGCGCGGGCGCACGATGCCGTCGCTCATGCCGAACAGCGTGCGCAGCGCCTGCGTGGCAAAGCCCGACTGGGCCAGCCACAGCCCATACCCGGCGGTGAAGTTGGCGGCAATCGGCGCCTGCACGCCCGCCAGCTCGACCTGCGCCGTGCGGTACGGGTCGTACAGCCGGATCTGCGCGCGGCGCGTGCGCATCACCTCGGCCTGGGTGGTGCCTTCAAAACTCATCAGCGCCGTGATCGCCGGGTAGCGCGTGGTGGCAAAGGGGGCGTCGTCGCGCTGGCCCACGGGCGGCGGCATCACCGCCACCAGCGATGCGCCAAAGCCGTCGCGCTGGTAGGTGTTGCGCACGCCGGTAAAGCGCAATGAACTGGCGGCAATCAGGTCGTCCGGCGTGGGCAGCTCGCGCGAAGGCGCCGGGCCGTCGATGTGGTGGCTGAGCGTCCAGCCGCCCGCCTCGAAACTGTCGCCCGGCAGGCGCGTCTGCGTGGCCGAATAGCTTTGAAACAGCCGCGTCACCGCCTGCTGCACCGCGTAGTTGTAGTAGTCGCGCACCTGCGTCTGGCGGTCTTCAAAGGCGCGCGCGTCGGGCCGGCGTTCGCTGAAGAACAGGTAGGCCCAGGCGTGGCGCGCGGCCTCGATCCAGGCTTGCAGCACCGGATCGTCGGCGGCCTGCTGTCCGGTGGCGTTTGCGTTTGCAGTTGCGTTGGCGTTCGCGGTGGCCACAGGCTTGCCGATGGCTTTTTCCTGCGCCAGCGCCGCTTCCATCCACAGCTCGGACAGGACCGACAGGCGCCGCTCTTCGGTGATGCCGCTGGCTTGCTCCACCAGGTCGCGGCAGACCAGCGGGTTTTCGCGGCAGTCGTCAATGCCCACAATGCGCAGCACCTCTTGGGCCGACGCGCTCAGGCGCCCGGTGGTCAGCACATCGCCGCGCCGCTCGGCCAGGTACGAATTGGGCGACACCGACGACACCGACACCGCCGCGCAACCCGACAGCACCAGCGCCGCCACCGCGGCCAAGCCCAGGCGCGCCGCCCAGGCCCCGCCGCGCCTACCCGGCGCAGCAAAGCCTTGCGCCACGGGCCGCGCTGCCGCTGCTGTTGCTGTTGCTGTTGCTGTTGCTGCGCGCGGCTGGCGCGCTGGCCACGGCGCACCCGTCCAGGCTGCTGCGGCCGCCGATTGAATGCCCTCCCAACCCTTCATCAAGGTGCTCCTGTGTCCATGCCGGGAATGCCACGGCGAATCGCTTGTGAAAAGTCCGCGTCCTGGTCGGCCGCCTTGGCGCGTTCGGCAATGCGGCCGGCGGCGCGCAGCGTGGCCAGGTCGTCCTTGGCCTTCAGCCCGTCGATGCTGTGCAGGTATTCGGGCAGGTAGCCCGACGCCAGCAGCCGCCAGTCCAGCGGCAGCTGGCCCACGATGCGCTGTGCCATCTCAAACACGATGGTGGTGCAGTTGGCCGTCAGCGTGTCGTAAAAGCGCGGCTTGGCGGACAGGCCGCGCGCCTGGTCCACATACGCCAGAAACAGCGAGCGCATCGCCGCTGGCGGCATGTCCACCCGGTACAGGTACACGTCTTCGCCGCGCACGTTGGTGCGCACGCGCAGCACATCGCGCTCGTCGGCGGCCACCAGCGCCAACTCGAACTGCTTGAAAAAGCCCGCCACGGCAGAAAAGCTTTCGTGCCGCTCCTTGCGGATCTCGACCGAAAACGCCACGTAGTCGGTGCCGCCCCGGCCATCGTCAAAGCCGAACGACACCAGCGTGTGCGCAATCGCCGGGCCCATCCAGTACGACACCGCCATGTCCGTGCTGCGCAGCTGGCGCAGGTCGTAGCGGCGCGTGTCCCAGCGCGGCGTGAAGTCGGTGTTGCTGCGCCAGTCAAAGTTGCGCACGTTCTGCAGCGTGACCACCTCGCCATCCACCTGCGCGATCAGGTGGCGCGACACATCCTCAGCCCAATCGCGCGTGTCCGAAGCCGGAACCTGCGCCCACCAGCCGCCCAGCAGCATCGCCAGCGCCGCGCCATACGACAGCAGCGCGCGCGGCGCCCGCCCGCGCCACATCAGCACCACCGCCGCCAGCGCGGCCGCCACCCACAGCGCGCCCAAGGCGTGGCGCGCCCAGCCCCACGGCGCCAACTGGTAATGCAGCGCCATCACCACCCACGCCGCCGACAGCAGCACCAGCAAGCTGGCCAGCAGCCGCCCCGCTACGCGCAACACCCGCCCGATCACCGCGCGCGCCCCGCAGGCGTTGCGCAAACGGCGTCAGCGCCACCCATTCCACCCGTGTAAGAAGAAAGCCTCATGCCGCCTATTGTGTCGCCAGTGGATCACGGCAGAACTTGGGTACCGGCTGCGGCGCGCGGTCGCTGCCGCCTGGCTGGGCAATGGGCGCACCCCGCGGCCCGGTGCAAGCACGCAGCAGCCCGCACTGCGGTGCAACCCGATTCACTTAAAAATGATAGCTGTCAGCGCCCGTCCCACAAGCGCTACAGGCCATTTTTATTCAAAACTTGGCCTGCAGCAGCCTGCCTGAACGAATGCCGCCGCCCGACCGGAATGCCGCCGCTGCGCCGCCAGCGCAGCCGCGCTACCCCGCCGCGCCCACCCGCTCCGCGCCGCCCTGCCGCATCATCCGCACGATGGCCGCCAGGGCCACGCCGTAGGCCGGCACAAACAGCAGCAGGCTCACCGCCAGCTTGATGGCGTAATCCACCCAGGCAATCTCTACCCAGTTGGCCGCCATGAAGGGGTTGCTGCTGCGCCAGAAGGCAATGCTGAAAAACGCCGCCGTATCCAGCGCCTGCCCCACCACCGACGCCGCCGCAGGCGCCAGCCACCACGCGCGGCTGGCCTGGCGCATGCGGTCAAACACCTGAATGTCCAACAGCTGCCCCAGCACATACGCGGCAAAGCTGGCAAACGCGATGCGAAACACGAAGCCGTTGAAATCGCCCAGCGCACCAGCGCCGTTGAAGCGCCCTTCGTGGAACAGCACCCCCACGATGTACGACGCCACCAGCGCCGGCAGCATCGCCCACGCAATCACCCGCCGCGCCGGCACTTTGCCGACCAGCCGCACCGTCAAATCGGTCGCCAGAAAGATGAACGGAAAACTGAACGCCCCCCACGTGCTGTGAAAGCCCAGCAGCGTGATCGGCAGTTGCACCAGGTAGTTGCTGGCAATGACGATGGCAACGTGAAACGCCACCAACAGCGACAGGAAGAGCGGCACGCGCGATGGCGGCGCCATGGGGGATGACATGAGGAAGACCTTTTTGGTGAATGGGGGTGAGGGAACCCATGGGGTGGCGCGCGGGGCGCCGGGTGCGGATTGTAGGCGGTGACCCCCGATCAGGGAACCACCGCGTGGCCACCGCGCGGAAGCGCCGCCGCCAAAAGGCCCGCCCGGCGGCTTGCCGTGCACCCGTCCTCAGGCGTGCAAAAGTGTGCGGGCGGATGAACACGCCCCGCGTACCCAGCATTGAAGCGAGCTGCGCAAGTGAACACCGAGGACCGCAAAAACAATAGCTGCTTGCGCCCGACGGACGGGCGCCACAGCCCTTTTCTGCTTAAAAATCAGCCTTCAATCCTGCCCTGCACACCTGATGGGCGGCCAGGCCATCGGTGCGCACGGCAGAAGGCTTGCCGTGCGCAGGGCGCTTCCTATTCTTCTTCGCGGACCCGCCTCGACATGGTGCGGCGGCCGTCAAACTGCTGTGTGTCGCGGATGTTCTTCTGGACCGCCACGGCGCCGAACAGACCGAGCAGGAACGCCATCGCGTAAAACCCCTTCTCGCTTGACGCAAGAGTCGCGTTCCAAAGACCGACAAGCAGCAACAGCAGCACCAGCGCGACCGATATCCAGCAAAGGCCATAGTAGATGTTGGTCACCGGAATCCCCTCCATCCGGTCCCGCACGGACTTTTGCAGAGAAACCGCTGAGAACAGGCCATACATCAACAAAATGAAGTAATAGCCCTTCTCATTCGTTTGCATGTTGGAGTTCCAAAGACCAAACGCAAAAACAAGCCCGCCCAAAATGAGCGCCGCCCAAGAAGCGGCAATGAAGGCCCCCGTAGGCCTTTGAGATGTTTGGATCGACAAGGCGGTATCTCCCGTTGGTTGACTGTGATGCTCGCACTGTACAGGCGCCGACCGGGTAAATCGGTTCAGGGTTTGCGCCCGCCCGCAGGGCCGGTCTTCTCGTCAAAGCCAGCGAAGCCCCGCTTGCGCGCGTGGTGCGCTATTCGACGAAAGGGCGCCGACGGAACCGGCACACTGCCTCAGTCGTTAGGGGGCTACGAGAGCGGCACGCGTGAAGGCGGCGCCATGGGGGGATGGCATGAGCAAGTGTTGACGGCCCAAGCGCTGCGCACGAACAAAGTAAGCCGCCCACCGTAGGCGGGTCGGCTTGACTGCCGGGTTAGGCCCGACGGTGGGTGAAGCGGCGCAGCGCCCGGACGAAACGCTACCAAAGGCGTAGCTGCTAGCGCCCGCCAGATGGGCGCTAAAGGCCAAAAAGGCTTGAAACTTTCGACCGATTTGCAGGCGAAGCCCAACGAGCGGCCTAAACCCCAACGGGGAACCGAATGAGAGGGTGACTATCGGTGAATAAACCATGGCTTGGGCGGCGTGGTTTGTGCGGGCCTAACGCCTGAGTTAAGCCGAGCCGCGAAGCGGCGTCGGCTTGGACGAATTGTTAGCCCTACATATTTGATTGCAAAAAAATAGAAAAGCTATTGCAGGCGTAACGAATAGGAGACAAGTGACGATGGTCGGGATCCATGCAACGACCTCTCTATATTCTTCAATCCTTGACATGCCGCCGAATAAAAGTTTAGTAAGAATGATCCAAGCGGGGAGCGCAGCGGTACAGAAAAACATTATCTTGGTGCTGATGGTTTTAAAGCGAATGAATATCCGCCAAGAGCCTGCGAGCACGGGAAAATAAGTACAGACAACTGTCGCAGTAGTGACGATGTCGAGTGCCTCAGATGATGCAATCACTGTCATGGGCTAACGGCCAAGGTAAGCGGCTGGCTGAAAGCCAGTCCGCTTGAGCGCAGAGTTAGACCCGAAGGCCAAAAGGGGGCGCCCAGCCTTGAAGACGTGCGCGGCCCATGAAAAAGCGCTGGGCCAC
>JAGOEM010000043.1 GCA_017997715.1 Ottowia sp. | reverse complement strand
CCCGGTACCCGCGTGGCGTCGCACGAATTTCGCATGGGCCGTTGGATTCCGGACGAGACTTCGCGCATCGGCCATGCTTCGGTGCACCTGTGGCTGGTGCCGGCCAATGCGGGCGGCGAATGGGAACTGCGGTTCACGCAGAAAAATGGCCCGGTGACGGCCAAATTCTCAGTTCAGCAAACGTTCCAGAACTTCAAGGGCAAGGTGGCGTTCCAGCACTTTGAAACCGATGTGCGCGAGCCCAAGATAGCGGGCGAACAGGTGCGCTTTGGCTTCGTCGACGAGGACGGCCACCTGCGCCGCTTTGTCGGGCAGATTGCGGGCGCCGACATGAAGGGCACGGTCTACGACCTGACGGCGGGCGGCGCACGTTCGGACTTCACGGCGCGCCGTTCGGGTGCGGCGCCGGCCATCGGCGGCGCAGGCCCGGCGGCCGACAACGAAGCCGAATCGCTGGGCCACGAATGACGGCACCCGTTTCAGAACAGGCGCAGCCACAGCCCACCCTGCGCTTGCGCGAGGCGGTGGCCATCATTGTCGGCATCGTCATTGGCGCGGGCATCTTCAAGGCGCCATCGCTGGTGGCGCAGTTCACGGGCTCGCCAGGCTGGATGCTGGCCGCATGGGTGCTGGGCGGCGTGATTTCGCTGGTTGGTGCGCTGTGCTATGCCGAGTTGGCCGCGGCGTGGCCGCACGTTGGCGGGGACTATCACTTTCTGTACCGGGCATACGGCAAGCGGGTGGCGTTCCTGTTCGCCTGGGCGCGCTTTTCCGTCATCACCACCGGGTCGATCGCCTTGCTGGCGTTCGTCTTTGGTGACTACGTCAACGCCATTGCGCCGCTGGGCGCGTATGGCTCTGCCCTGTGGGGCGGGCTGGCGGTGGTGGTGCTGACCTGGCTGAACGCACGGGGCATTCACGCCAGCGCCAGCACGCAAAGCTGGCTGACCTTGGCCGAGGTGCTGGGGCTGGTGCTGGTGGTGGTGGCCGGCCTCTGGCTGTGGGGCGATGCCAGTCACGCCATGCCGGTGGCGGCTTCGGCCGATGGCACGGCGCCCAGCAGCGGCATGCCGGGCCTCGGCATGCTGGGCCTGGCCATGGTGTTCGTGCTGCTGACCTACGGCGGCTGGAACGAGGCGGCCTACCTGAGCGCCGAGCTGCGCGGTTCACGGCGCGGCATCCTGCATGCGCTGACGATCAGCCTGGTGCTGATCACCGTGCTGTATCTGCTGGTCAACGTGGCCTATCTGTATGGCCTGGGCATTCAAGGCATGGCCCAAAGCGAAGCCGTGGCGGCCGATCTGCTGGGCATCGCCTTTGGGCGCACAGGCGAGACGCTGATTGCGGTGATGGTGGCCGTGGCTGCGCTGACTTCCATCAACGCTACCATGATCGTGGGCGCCCGAACCAACTTTGCCGTGGGCCGCGACTGGAAACAGTTGCACGTGCTGGGCCGCTGGGAAGGCGATCGCGGCGTGCCAGCGGTGGCGCTGTACGCGCAATCCGCGCTGGCGCTGGTGCTGGTGATCTTTGGCGCCAGCCTGCGCAGCGGCTTTCAAACCATGGTGGACTACACCGCGCCGGTCTTCTGGTCCTTCTTCCTGCTGTGCACGGTCGCGCTGCTGGTTTTGCGCGCCAAGGAACCGGATACGCCCCGGCCGTTCAAGGTGCCGTTCTACCCAGTGCTGCCGCTGCTGTTCGCCGCTGTCTGCCTGTACATGCTGTGGTCTTCACTGGCCTACGTGAAGGCAGGCGCCGTGGCCGGCGTGGGCGTGTTGGCAGTGGGTTTTGTGCTGGCGCTGGTGCTGCAGCAGCGCGAGCGCTAGGCGCACCCGCGCCCTGGCGCGGCGTGCGTGAAAGCGTTGCCACTGCTGGGCTTTCGCCTGCGCGAGCGCCTGACAGCAACTGAATGCGCCAAGGTCTGCGCCAACGATGCGCCTATTGACTCAAAAACAATAGCAAGAAATGATGGTGCCCGGGGCCGGAATCGAACCGGCACTCCTTTCGGAGGGGGATTTTGAGTCCCCTGCGTCTACCAATTTCACCACCCGGGCAACGCGATAGCTGAGCCCGAAATTATGGCACAGTGTGAGGCATGAACTATCCGACCATTGAGGACGCCATTGGCCACACGCCGTTGGTGCGGCTGCAACGCATTGATGCGCAACTGAACACCGCACGCGGCAACGTGGTGCTGGCCAAGTTGGAGGGCAACAATCCGGCGGGTTCGGTGAAAGACAGGCCGGCGATGTCGATGATCCGGCGCGCCGAGGAGCGCGGTGAGATTCAGCCCGGCGACACCTTGATCGAGGCCACCAGCGGCAACACCGGCATCGCACTGGCCATGGCGGCGGCCATCAAGGGGTACCGCATGATCCTGATCATGCCGGAAGACCTGTCGGTGGAACGCGCGCAGACCATGAAGGCGTTCGGCGCTGAATTGATTCTGACCCCGCGCTCGGGCGGCATGGAATACGCGCGCGATCTGGCTGACAAGATGGTGGCGCAGGGCAAGGGCCGGCTGCTGGACCAGTTTGCCAATGCGGACAACCCGCGCATCCATTACGAGACGACGGGGCCAGAGCTGTGGGAGCAGACGCAGGGGCGCATCACGCACTTTGTCAGCGCCATGGGGACCACCGGCACCATCACCGGCGTGTCGCGCTACCTGAAGGAGCGCAATCCAGCCATCCAGGTGGTGGGCGCGCAGCCGGCCGATGGTTCGCGCATTCCTGGCATCCGCAAATGGCCTGAAGAGTATCTGCCGAAGATATACGACCCCAAGGCGGTGGACGAATTGGTGCTGGTCGATCAGCTGGATGCAGAGGACATGGTGCGGCGACTGGCGCGCGAGGAAGGCGTCTTTGGCGGCATTTCCTCCGGCGGTGCGGCCTGGGTGGCGCAGCATGTGGCGGCCCGAACGGAGAACGCGACCATTGTCTTTGTGGTGTGCGACCGTGGTGACCGCTACTTGTCGACCGGCGTTTTTCCCGCTTGATTGGCAGTGTTTTCAGGCGCTAGCGCTTGATGGGCTTGCGTAAGCAGCTATAAAAATAGAAGCAAAGTGAACGAATTCAACTTCTGCCCGCGCTGCGCCACACCGCTTCAAATGCTGGCGGCAGAGGAAGACGGCGGGCCGAAAGAGCGCCTGCGTTGCCCGGCTTGCGGCTACACGCACTGGAACAACCCCACGCCAGTGCTGGCCGCCATCGTCGAATACCAGGGCAAGGTGCTGTTGGCGCGCAATGCGGCCTGGCCGGCGAAGATGTTTGCGCTGATTACCGGGTTCATGGAGGCGGGCGAGTCTCCGCAGGATGGCGTGGCACGCGAAGTAAAAGAAGAAACCAATCTGGACGTGCGCGCACTGAAGCTGGTCGGTGCGTACGAGTTTCTGCGCATGAACCAGGTCATCATCGCCTACCACGCCGTTTGCGAAGGCGAAGTGCGCCTGTCCCCCGAGCTGTTGGACTGGCGCCTGTATGGCTTGGACGAGCTCAAATGCTGGCCCGCAGGCACTGGCTACGCGCTGGCCGACTGGCTGCGCACGCGCGGGCATGAGCCGGTGTTCTTTACCGCCGAAGAAAACGCCGAGCGGCGCCGCGGACTGGATTGATCGACAATCGCGCCATGGACATTGCGAAAGAAGTGGACGCGCGGGGCCTGAACTGCCCGCTGCCGATCTTGAAGGCCAAGAAGGCGCTGGCCGAGTTGCAAAGTGGTGAGTTGCTGCAGGTGTTGTGCACCGACCCGGGATCGGTGCGCGACTTTCAGGCCTTTTGCAAGCAGACCGGCCACGCGCTGGTCGATCAGCAGACGCTGGACGACGAATACACCCACGTGCTGCGCCGCCGCTGACCGCGTGGGCGGCAGTGCCTAAAGCGCGAGCGATTCCAGGTAGGCGCGGAACGGCCCACCCATCTGCGGGTGCTGCAGGGCCAGTTCGACGGTGGCCTGAAGAAACCCCTCTTTGCTACCACAATCGTAGCGCTTGCCGTCGTACTGGTAAGCGTAAACACGCTCTTTGGTCATCAGACGCGCGATGGCGTCGGTGAGTTGGATTTCGCCGCCAGCACCTGGGGGCTGGTTGCGAATCTCATCGAAGATGCGCGGCGTGAGGATGTAGCGGCCGGCGACGCCCATGCGCGAAGGCGCATCGGCAGGCTGGGGCTTTTCGACGATGCGCTCGATGCTGATCAGGCGTTCGCCGGCGGGTGGCCCCGCCACAATGCCGTAGCGGCTGACCTGATCCTCAGGCACTTCCTGCACGGCCAATACCGATCGGCCCAGCGATTCGTAGGCGCGCGCCATCTGCGCCAACACCGAAGGGCCGCCCGCGGGGCCCACCATCAGGTCATCGGCCAGCAACACGGCGAACGGCTGGTCGCCCACGATATGTGAAGCGCACAACACGGCGTGGCCCAGGCCAAGCGAGCGCGCCTGGCGGACATAGGTGCACACCATGTCGGCGGGCTGCACCGCGCGAACGACCTCCAGCAGCGCTGTCTTGCCAGCGGATTCCAGCTCGCTCTCCAGTTCGTAGGCGGTGTCGAAATGGTCCTCAATGGCGCGTTTGCTGCGGCCAGTGACGAAAACCATGTGCCGCACGCCGGCGGCGTAGGCCTCTTCCACCGCGTACTGAATCAGCGGCTTGTCGACGACGGGCAGCATTTCCTTGGGGCTGGCCTTGGTGGCCGGCAAGAAGCGCGTACCCAGCCCGGCGACCGGAAACACAGCGACATATACCTGATGCGACATCGACATAAAAGTGCGGAGCCAATGGTAAAGTTACAAAATTGAAGAGCTTGCCTGAAGTCTGACTTTGGGCGCTGTCCTGCAACACGGAGGAACGCATGCACATTCTCCTGCTGGAGGATCTTGCCCCTGACGCCAAGCAATGGCTGGCGTCGCGGCATTCGGTCGATTATCTGCCAGGTCTGGTCGACGACCCGGTCGCCTTGGGCGAACGCCTGGGGCTGATTGACGCGCTGGTGGCCCCGCCGCGCTTCAAAATCAACAACGCCTTGCTGGAACAGGCGCCCCACCTGGTGGCGATTGCGCGGATCCACGACGGCACCGAGAACGTCGATTTCGAAGCCTGCCAAAGGCGGCGGGTGCGCGTCATACAGGCGTCCAGCGCCACCGTGCGCGCCAGTGCCGAATACCTGCTGTCCTCGTTGTTGACGCTGTTTCGCTCGGGCGTTGGGCGCACCGCCGGAGCGGCGGCTGAGTGTGGTTCGGCCGCGCGCCCTTCGCCTGGCCGCGAGATCAATGACAGTGTGGTCGGCCTGCTTGGCTTGGCACCGCCCGCCCATGTGCTGGCGACGATGCTGGTGCCTTTGGGTGTGCGCGTCGTCGGTTACGACCCGGCGGTGCACCGCAACGCCGAGCTGTGGCGCCGCCTGGGCGTACAGCCGATGGGCCTGACTGAAATGCTGGAGGTGGCTGACGCGGTATCGATGCAGATGATCTACGCCACCCGCTACCGCGGATTGGTGGGTGAGCGCATCCTGGCCGCCTGCAAGCCCGGCCAGTTGTGGACCAGCATCAACCGGCCGTCGCTGTTTGACCTGGACGCGCTGGCCGAAGCGGTGCGCACCCGGCGCATCGGCGCCCTGATGCTGGACAGCGACGACGACGAACTGCACGCACCCGACTCGCCGCTGAAAGGCCTGTCCAACGTCTGCATCACGCCGCGCCTGGCGCCCTACACCCATGAATCGCAGCTGCGCGGCAGCTGGTACCTGGTGGATCGCATTCATGAAACGCTGATGATGAACCTGGCGCGCAGCGAAGCCGGTCCGCTGGACAGCCAACCGATGCCGCTGGCTTAGAGCGCCAGGCGGCCGGCAGCGCCGCCGGGCCTGGTGTCCGCCTCAGCCCAGGCGCTGCCGTTGGGCCTGCAGCTTTTCCAGCGTGGCGCCAAATTCCGCCACACGCTTTCGCTCTTGCTCGATCACATCGGGGCGCGCTTTGGCCACAAAAGCCTCGTTGCCCAGCTTGCCCTGCGCTTTGGCAATCTCCGCTTCCAGGCGTTTGATTTCCTTGTCTAGGCGCAGCTTCTCTGCATCGACGTCGATCTCCATGAACAAGGCCATGCGGGCGTCGCCCACGATCGCCACCGGCGCGGCACCGGCTGCGCTGGCCCATTCGGCTTCGTCAGCGAAGCGCTTCACTTCGCTCAGCTTGGCCAGCGCTTGCAGCGTAGGCCCCATGGATTGGAAGAATGCGTCATCACCGGATACATACAGCGGCAGGCGCTGTGCGGGCGACACGTTCATTTCGCCACGCAAGGTGCGGCATGCGTCCACCAGCGCCTTCAGGTGTGCGACTTCGGCTTCGGCGGCCTCGTCGATGTTGGCTTCCTGCGCCTGCGGGTAGGGCGCGATCATGATCGAGGCGCCCGTCTTGCCCGCCACCGGCGCCACCGCTTGCCACAGCGCCTCGGTCACGAACGGGATGATCGGGTGCGCCAGGCGCAGGATGGCTTCCAGCACGCGCACCAGGGTGCGGCGCGTGGCGCGTTGCTGCGCGGGCGATCCGGTCTGGATCTGCACTTTGGCGATCTCCAGGTACCAGTCACAGAACTCGTTCCAGACAAAGTCGTAGATGGCGTTGGCCGCCAGATCCAGCCGGTAATCGGCCATGCCCTTGGCCACGGCCGCTTCGGCTTTTTGCAGGCGGCTGACGATCCAGCGGTCGGCGGCGGAACGCTCGGGCGCGCTGTCGCCTTCCAGCCCGCAGTCGTGGCCTTCGCAGTTCATCAGCACGAAGCGGCTGGCGTTCCACAGCTTGTTGCAGAAATTGCGGTAGCCCTCGCAGCGCTTGCTGTCGAAGTTGATGGTGCGGCCCAGCGTGGCCATGGCGGCAAAGGTGAAGCGCAGCGCGTCCGCCCCGTAACCGGGAATACCGTCGGGAAACTCTTTCTTGGTGTTTTCGCGCACCTTGGGCGCCGTCTCTGGCCGGCGCAGGCCGGTGGTGCGCTTGTCCAGCAGCGGGTCCAGGGCAATCCCGTCGATCAGGTCGACCGGATCCAGAACGTTGCCTTCGCTCTTGCTCATCTTCTTGCCGTGCGCGTCCAGCACCAGGCCGTGGATGTAGACGTCGCGGAAAGGCACTTTGCCGGTGAAGTGCGTGGTCATCATGATCATCCGGGCCACCCAGAAGAAAATGATGTCGTGCCCGGTGACCAGCACGGAAGAGGGCAGGTACAGCGACAGGTCTTCGGTCTGTTCAGGCCAGCCCAGCGACGAGAAAGGCACCAGGGCAGAGGAATACCACGTGTCCAGCACATCCGGGTCGCGCGTCAGATTGCCGGTGTAACCGGCATTTGTGGCTTTGGCGCGCGCCCCGTCTTCGTCTTCTGCTACAAAAATAGAACCGTCTTCGCCATACCAGGCGGGAATCTGGTGGCCCCACCACAGTTGGCGGCTGATCGTCCAGTCCTGGATGTTGTTCATCCACTGGTTGTAGGTGTTGACCCAGTTCTCTGGAATAAAGCGCACCTTCCCGCTGGTCACGGCGTCGATCGCCTTTTGCGCGATGCTTTTGCCGGTCGGGTCTTGGGGGCTGACCTTGGTCATGGCCACGAACCACTGGTCGGTCAACATCGGCTCGATCACCTGGCCCGTGCGCGCGCAGCGCGGCACCATCAGCTTGTGCTTCTTGGTTTCGATCAACAGGCCCAGCGCCTGAAGATCGGCGACGACCTGTTTGCGCGCCACGAAGCGATCCAGGCCCTGGTACTTCTCGGGCGCCTGGTCGTTGATGGTGGCGTCCAGATTCAGCACACCGATGATTGGCAACTGGTGCCGCTGGCCCACTGCGTAGTCGTTGGCATCGTGCGCGGGCGTGACCTTGACCACGCCGGTGCCGAATTCGCGGTCCACATAGTCGTCGGCGATCACGGGTATTTCACGCCCCACGAGCGGCAGCGTGACATACTTGCCGATCAGCGCTTTGTAGCGCTCATCTTCCGGGTGCACCATCACCGCCACGTCGCCCAGCATGGTTTCGGGCCGGGTGGTGGCCACCACCAGTTGCGCGCCGCTGCCGTCCGCCAGTGGGTAGGTGATGTGCCACAGGAAGCCGTCTTCCTCGGTGCTCTCTACTTCCAGATCGCTGACGGCGGATTTCAGCTCGGGGTCCCAGTTGACCAGGCGCTTGCCGCGGTAGATCAGCCCTTGCTCGAACAGTTGCACAAAGGTTTGCGTCACCACCTTGGACAGGTTGTCGTCCATGGTGAAGTATTCGTGCCCCCAGTCCACGGTGTCGCCCATGCGGCGCATCTGGCGGGTGATGGTGTCGCCGGACTGCTGCTTCCATTCCCACACGCGCGCCACGAAGTTCTTGCGCCCCAGGTCATGCCGGCTTTGGCCTTGCGCCTGCAACTGGCGTTCCACCACGATCTGGGTGGCAATGCCTGCGTGGTCGGTGCCCGGCACCCACAGCGTATTGAAGCCGCGCATGCGGTGGTAGCGCGTCAGCGTGTCCATGATCGTCTGGTTGAACGCATGGCCCATGTGCAGCGTGCCGGTCACGTTGGGCGGCGGCAGCTGGATCGAAAAATTGTCGCCTCGTGCGGCCGCAGCGGCATCGGGTTGGCCTGTGCCGTGCGCGCCCGCCTGGCCGTAGCCGCGGCGTTCCCACTCAGGCCCCCAGTGCGCCTCGATGGCGGTAGGCTCAAACGACTTGGACAGGGCCGCAAGGCCGGGTTGTGCAGGCTGATCAGACATGGTGGCGGAGGGCCCAGGGGGCCAAATTAAGCGGTGCGCGCTGGCGGTGCCGGTCAAGCCCAGCCGTGGCGACAGGTAAACCCCGCATTCTACCGAGCCACTGCCCGCAACCAGGTCGACGCACGGCGCCTTCAAATGAAGGCAATATGGGGCTGAAATCAGCCACAGTCGGGCGCAGGAAGCTATGAATATGATAGTTTTCAGGTGCCTCTGACGCCCGGGACGCACGGCCATCCAGGCGTGCCAGCGACTAAAATGCCGCCTGTTCAGCCACGCCTTGCAAGCCCTTTGATGGGCGCCTGATCGGCAGATGCTGGCAAGTTTGGTGGCCTGGCAGTCAAGCTGACTGGCGGCCGCTGTCGTCCACTTTTCTCATGACCCATTCCATTACCCAGCTTGATCCGCTGTCCGCGGACGCCATCGCCCCGGAAGAAGCGGCCGACCTTGAGCGCCGCTTTGGCGGGCTTGCGCGGCTGTATGGCACGGTGGGCGCGGCGCGCATCCGCGCGGCCCATGTGGCCGTGGTCGGCATCGGTGGGGTCGGTTCCTGGGCCGCAGAGGCACTGGCGCGCAGCGGGGTGGCGCAGCTCACCCTGATCGATCTGGACCACGTGGCCGAATCCAACATCAATCGGCAGATCCACGCACTGACCCACACGCTGGGGCAGGCCAAGGTCGATGCCATGCGCCAACGCATTGCGGACATCCACCCCGGCTGCATCGTGCACGCCGTGGATGCGTTCGTCGAGCCCGACAACTGGCCCGGCGTGCTGCCATCACCGGTCGATGCGGTGATCGATGCCTGCGACCAGATGCGCGCCAAGGTGGCGATGGCAGCGTGGGCGCGCACGGCCCGTACATGCTTCATCACCGTGGGCGCAGCCGGCGGAAAGCGCCATGCCGAGCGGGTCGACATTGCCGATCTGGCGCAGGTCACGCACGACCCGTTGATGGCGCAATTGCGCTACCGCTTGCGCAAGCACCACGGCGGCCCCACCGAGGGCCGGCAGTTTGGTATTTCCGCCGTGTTCAGCCGTGAAGCCGTGGTGATGCCAAGCGCGTGCGAAAGCCCGGCAGAGCTGGATGGATCGCTCAATTGCAGCGGCTACGGATCGTCCGTTTCCGTGACCGCCAGCTTCGGAATGTGCGCTGCCGGATGGGTACTTGATCAACTTTCTCAGAAGGTCGAAAAAACCACGCTATAATTCGAGGCTGTCCAGCGCACTGCAATGCAAATGCGAAGGAATGTGGGACGTTAGCTCAGTTGGTAGAGCAGCGGACTTTTAATCCGTTTGTCACTGGTTCGACCCCAGTACGTCCTACCACCAACATGGCGTAAAGCCTGAAAAGCCCGCTACTCAAAAGGTAGCGGGCTTTTTTTCGTCTCGCACTTGCGTAGGGGCGGTGGTGGTTGATCGACGCGGCTTGCGTCTTCGTAGGCGGTGGTGGTCGGCTGGATGATGTTAAAGCTGCTCTGCGCCTGGCTCAGCGCGCGCAGTTTGTTTGGTTCGCCCAGGCTGGCGCAGGCCGATCATGGGGCGTCTGCGCTGAACGCGCGTCACCGGTGCATTGTCGAACCCTTGCGCTGCGCGACGGACACCTCGGTGGCGCTGGCACATCGTCCGTTGACCAATTCGGTGGCGTTCGTTCAGGTAAGAACCGCTCTGCAACACCTGTGTGATGGTGGCGCCGTGAATCGTTTCCCATTCGATAGCGGCAAAGGGCGGCGCCTTCGTTCAGCGCGCCCATCGAAAAGCCCTTACGCCGCCCACCGCTGGCGCCAAGCCTGCACCCAAAACACCAGCGCTTCAGCGACTGTGGTCGCCTGGGTTGGCGGCAGGTTCAGCCCAAGCGCGGCGGCTTGCAGCAACGGCAGTGGCGCGGATGTGTCCAGCGCCTGCGCGCCGTTTTGTTTGCTGAGCTTTTCTCCATCGGCCGCCAGGACCAGGGGCGTATGCAGGTAGGCCGGCGTTGGCAAGCCCAGCGCGCGTTGCAGCAGGATCTGCCGGGGTGTGTTGTCGGCCAGGTCTTCGCCGCGCACCACGTGGGTGATGCCCTGGGCGGCGTCGTCCACCACCACGGCCAGTTGGTACGCCCACAGGCCATCGGCGCGCAGCAGCACGAAGTCGCCCACCGCGTGTGCGACGTCCTGGCTTTGCGGGCCCAGGCGGCGATCGATCCACGTGACGGCGTTGGTTGTGGGTGCTTCAAAATCAATAGCTGGCTGCGCTTGTCTGACGGGCGCTACAGGCATATTTTTCTTCGAATTGCCGACGTGAAAGCGCCACGCCCTGGGCGCCCGCCCGTGCAAGCCGCCGCGTTCGGGGCGGCAGGTGCCGGGGTAGGGCATCTCCATGCCGCGCGCGCCTTGATGACCCATTGCGGCCTGGGCCAGTGCAATGTCTTTGCGTGAGCAAGCGCAGGGGTAGGCCAGGCAGGCGTCGGTCAGCTGTGCCAGGGCGGCCTGGTAATGCGCGCCGCGTTGCGATTGCCATACCGGCGTTTCGTCCGGCACCAGGCCGCAGGCGGCCAGTTGCTGCAGGATGAGGGTGTCGGTACCGGGCACGCAGCGCGGCGTATCCACGTCTTCGATGCGAATCAACCAGCGTCCGCCCAGCGCACGGGCATCCAGCCAGCTGGCCAGCGCGGCCACCAACGAACCCGCGTGCAAGGGGCCGGTGGGCGAAGGCGCAAAACGACCGGCAATCATGCGGCTGTGGGTGAAGCGACTGGCGATGCGCCTTGAACGGATGGCCTGGCCAGAGCCGCGCGACAGCGGCGCGGCGAATGACCGTACCGGGCGTTGATCTGCGGGCCTGCGCGGCGCGGCCGCTGGCTGTGCAAGTTATCGCGCCAACGCGGCCAGTGCCAGGTCCAGGCCGGAGACAAAGGCGTGTTCCACCCGGTTGCCAATGCACCAATCGCCGCACAGGCCGATCTGCCGGGACGCATCCCACACAAAGGGCTGGCCAAGCGGATGGGTGGTCTGGGCGTGGTGCCACAGCTGGGCCTGGGCGTAGGTGGGTGCGGCGCGGATGCCGGTGATTTCGGCAAAGGCCTTGCCCAGCTTTTCAGTGACACGTTGCGCGTCGTCGTTCTCGTGTTCGCGCGACCACTGCGGGCTGGCTTGAATGGTCCACCGTTCCACCTGGGTGCGGCCGGGCTTGGACGATTCGCGCGCCAGCCAACTGACGCGGTGGTGCGTGCTGCGGGCGGCGTTCCATTGCGGGCCCAGCGTGTGCAGGCCGGGCTGTACGGCGTGCGGATAGGCGACGGTCAGCGTCCAGCAGGGGGCCACCTCGACGTCTTCAAGCGGCTTGGCCAGATCGGCCAGTTGCTTTGAATGTGATAGCAGCTCACGCACGTTGGACGCGGGCAAAGCCAGAATAACGCCATCAAATCCGGCGCGGATGGGGTTGGCGCTGTTGGACGACTGGGTCTGCAGCTGCCAGCGCGTGGCGTCCATCGCATCGCGCTGAATGCGCAGCACCCGCGTGTCCAGTTGAAGCGCGCCGGCCTGCGCCAGCGGTGCGGCCCAGCGTTCGGGCAGGGCGCGCATGCTGGGGGTGGCGACCCAGTGGGCTTCGCGCGGGGGCGGCGGCGCTTCGACGACGCGGCCTTCCGCGTCCAGCACGCGCACGGCGCTGGCGCTCCAGCGGCGCGCCACGTCGGGTGCGGTGGCTTCCAGCACGCGTGCAAAGCGTGCGTCGCGCACCGTGAAGTACTGCGCGCCGGTATCAAAACTGCCGAAGGATGTGTCTTGCGTCGCCATTCGGCCGCCAACGGTGTCGGCGCCCTCAAAAACGGTGACTTGTTCACCTGCCTGGCGCAGGGTGCGCGCGCAGGTCAGGCCGGCAATGCCGGCGCCAATGATGGCGAAATGTCGAGGGGGGCGGCGTCGGGCTTTGCTCATGCCGCCTACTCTACACGCTGGCCGTGGTGTTCCAGCAGCGCGCGTCGCGTGACGGGGTTTTGCAGTTGTTCCAACCACCAATCCAAGGCCTTGCCCGGCGAGCCATCGGCACGCCAGGCGTACGACAGCTGGGCCACGCGCGTGCAGCGCTCGACGCGGCGTTCAACCAGGCGGCCGGTGTTCAAGTAGGGGCGTGCGATGGGCTCTGGCAGAAAGCCCGCACCCATGCCGCGCAACTGCGCATCCAGCTTGGCGGACAGGCTGGAAACGGTGAGCGTGTCCTGTCCTTCCAGCAGCCCGAAGGATTGCGTGGCGCCGCTTTGGACCGAGTCGGCCACGACGATGCCGCGGTGCTTGAGCAAATCGGTGTCGGCCAGCGGCTCGTGCGCTTTGGCCAGCGGGTGGTGCGGCGCCACGGCATAGACAAAGCGCACCTGGCCGAGCGGCAGCGCCTTCAGGTTGGCGGCGGTGGAGGGCTCCAGAATGGTGCCCAGCGCCAGGTCGGCGCGGCCTGACGAAACGGCGTCCAGCGTGCCGCTGAGTATTTCGTCGCGAATGCGCAGCCGGGTGGGCGCGTTGAGCGCATAAAACGACTCCACCAGCTCCATCAATGCGCGTGAAGAAATCAGCCCGTCGGCGGCAATGGTGAACTGCGGCGCCCAACCGGTGGCCACGCGTTTGACGCGGTTGACCACCGCATTGACTTCGCGGTGCAGGCGTTCCCCCTGCGCCAGCAATTCCGCGCCCGCTTCGGTTGGGCGCGCCTGGCGCGAGGACCTGTCAAACAGCAGCACATCCAGGGCATCTTCGATCTGGCGCACCCGGTAGGTCAGGGCACTGGGCACCACACCCAACTCGCGCGCGGCACTGGCGAACGTCCCGTTGCGGGCGATAGCGTTCAGAATGCGGAAGGCATCGGGGTTCAGTAGATCGGTGGGTTCGCCCGTCATGGTTTGCGGTTGCTTGAATTCTTTGGATGTTGACAGCAACTGGCGGCGTTCTCATCGGGTTTAACCCGCCTTGCAGACGTGATTGCGGGCGTTGGCAAACCACCGGCGGACAGTGCAGCCAGCAGCTGGGGCGCGTTGCCGCACCAGTGAAACATCCGTAACTTCTGGATGGCAACCTGGCCCATAAACACCGCATGGGCAAGGTCTTGGGCACACCGCCCAGCGACGCGCGATGCATCAGTGGTGGCGCCGACATGGCCCACCGCAAGTTCAACCACGCCAAGCTGCCACGGGGCCGGCAACGCAAGGCCTGCGTGCACCTGGTGCGGGGCGAATCGATCGCCAACGGGTGGCGTGCTGGCCTTTGATCTGGCGCGCTGACCGCGCACCCGGCCGCGCATCCTTCTGACCGTGTTGGCGCCCGAAGGCCGCGCCTTGTGCCGCCAGGGGTTTCGATGTAGCTTGATCGCGCTTGCAGCGCTTTCGCGCAGGCCGGTGCGCACGGACGGCCGTGTGTGCGAAAGCGTTGCAGCCACTGTTCGGACGCTCTTCAACCAAGCCTTCAAGGACGGATCACCATGACACCTTTTCAAAACCTGTTTGCGCTGCTGGGCCGCGTGCTGCTGGCCTACCTGTTTATTCCCGCTGGGCTTGACAAGCTGGGTGCGGGTTTTGCCGGCACGGTCGGCTACATCGCGTCTGCCGGGCTGCCCCTGCCGCAGGTGGCCGCAATGCTGGCGGTTGTGGCGGAAGTGGGCGCAGGCCTGCTTTTGCTGGTGGGCTTTCAAACCCGCTGGGCCGCGCTGCTGCTGAGCTTGTTCACCTTGGCGACGGCGGTTTTCTTTCACAACTATTGGGCTGTGCCCGCCGATGAGGTGATGATGCAGACGCTCAACTTCAACAAAAACCTGGGCATTGCGGGTGGCTTGCTGGCCTTCGCGGCTTTTGGCGCAGGCGGGTTGAGTTTGGACGCCAAACGCCGCGGCTGAACGGTGCGGCAGCGCCGGAATATAGGCCATATGGACTATATCAAACGACGTGTTTTGCCTGTAATACGTTCTGCCCCACGCAAGGATATAGGCCATATGGCCTATGTCGAATGGGGGTTAATTGCCTTGCGCGGGGGTGGCTGCGCGTATATCGTCACTGGTCGTTACCGATTGCGTCATTTTGGCTTGCTGCCTCTCTGCCATGAAGATCCTGATTGCCGATGACCATCGCCTCATCATCGATGCCGTTGCCGAAAAGCTGGCAGAACTGGTGCCGCACGCCGCCATCGTCACCGCGTTTTCTGTAGAGGACATGCTGCTCGCGCTGGACGGCGGCGTGTCGCTGGCGCTGATCGACCTGGGCATGCCCGGTGCCCACGGTGTCCGTCATGTGGCCGACGCGCACCAGCGCTGGCCTGATCTGAAAATCATCGTGCTGTCAGGGGCGCAGGATCAGGCCGTCGTGCGCGCAGCCATGGACGCGGGCGCCAGTGGTTTCATCTCCAAAGCCCATTCGCCAGAGGACATGCTGGCGGCGGTGCAAGTGGTGCTGGCGGGGGGCCACTACCTGCCGCCCGTCATGGGGCTGGGCCTAACCCCCGCCGCGGAACCCGGCACGCCCGACGCGCTTGACCCCTATGCCATTTCGCTGGCGCCCACACCCGTGCAACTGCGCGGCATGCTGACCGAGCGGCAGCACGACGTGCTGCAGCACCTGTCTGCGGGCTTGCCCAACAAGGAAATTGCGCGCGGCCTGGGGATCAGCGAAGGCACGGTCAAGATCCACCTGGCCGCCATCTTCCGTGCCCTGCACGCGCGCAACCGCACCGAGGCGGTGATTGCCGCCAGAGCGCTTGCCGAGACCGGTGTTTTTAAAGAAAACAAGCCTCTGGCGCAGTCCTAGACTGCGTAGCAAGCTATCTTAAGCGCAGCAAATCGCCCAAATCACCCGAGGCGATCGCGCTCAATCGCAGGCGAATTTCAGTTCGCTCTCAGCGTCCGCCGACAACAGGCCCGGCGGGCTTTCCTTGACGTCGATCTGGCGAAAGCGCTTGCCGCTGGCGGCGCAATGCGCGGTGGCTTGCTGCACCGCGTCGCGCGTCAGCGAATCCGCGCGGTGGGCCACGATGCCGCGCTTGCTGATGGTCCAAGAGCCATCGAAGCCCGCCACCGGCCCTGTGTCGGTGGCGGCACAACCCAGCATCAAGGTCGTTCCGGCCAGGCTGGCGACAGCCATGGCAATCCAGCGTGAGCGCATGCGTGTCTCCTGCAGTTTTCGAGCTGGTACCACCGACAGGAATCGAACCTGTATCTAGCGCTTAGGAGGCGCTCGTTCTATCCATTGAACTACGGCGGCGTGGGTTGTGGCCTGGCGCGTGGCGATTGTATCGACCGCACCGGCGCGTTCAGTCAAAGCTGAGGCGGTAGATCAGGTCCACCGCTGAATTCTCACCGGCCTGCCCGCGCAGCGTCCAGCGGCGCGACAGCTCGTAGAAGATCAGCAGCGTGCCGCTGGCGCCCGCCAGGCTGTGTTCGTAGGCGGCGTACAGCTTGTCGGACAGCCGCTTGCCCAGCGTGACGCTGGCGTTCTGTACGTCGCCGTCGCCGCCGCCGGAAAAGCTCAGCTCGTCCAGCCCGAAATTGGCCGCCAGACCGCGCCCTTCGCGCCCGCCCAGCAGTGCCAGCGCTGCGGTTTGCAGCATGGCCGCTTCGGCGCCGGATTCGGGTGCGGCGCGGCCCAGCAGCAGCCAGGCCAGGGTCTGGTTGTCGGGCAAGGAAGGTTCGGAATAAAGCCGCACGCGCGGCAGCAAGGCGCTGCCCATCACCTGCACGCCCGCGCGCTGGTCGCTGGCGTAGTTGGGCCGCAGGGCGACGATGTCCAGCGTGGGGTTGTCGATCGCGCCGCTGAACACCACAAAGCCGCGCTGGATGGTCAGGAACTGGCCGTAGGCGCGGAAGGTGCCGCCTTCGGTGCGCACGCGGCCGGTCATGGTGGGCATTTGCGTCAGTGGGCCGTTGGCCGCCAAGGTCAGGGCGCCGGCCAGCCGCGTGTCGATGCCCATGCCGGACAGGCGGAAGTCTTCGCCCAGGTCGATCTGGATGTTGGCCTTGGCGGTCAGCGGCTCGGCCTTGGCCTGGGGTTGCGCCGCTTCGGCCTCGCTCCGCTGGCGCGCCTTGTCCGCGCGGGCGCGGCTTTCGGCCACCTGTTGGCCGGCAACGCTGGTGGGGCGCGCCACGGTGCCGGGGGCGTCCTTGCCGTACATCACCTTGCCGCCCGGGCCGCGCACGATGACGTCGTCGCTCAGGCTGGGGCGGCTTTCGTCGGGCAGCACGATGCGCGCGCGGTCCACGCGCAGCTTGCCATCGGCCGTCACGGTGCGTCCGTCCAATGCGGCCTGCACGTCGCCCGACACGGTGACTTGCCGGTCGGCGCGGATGCTGGCGCGCAGGCGTTCCAGCGTGGCGCGCAGGTTGGCCTGCGGCCGGCCGTCGACCAGCCCGGCTTGGCCGGTGGCGCGCAGCAGGCCGCCGCTGGCCTGTTCGCCCGCGCCGCGCAGCAGGAATTCGTCGATCACCAGGCGCGTGCCATCCAGCCGCGCGCGCAGGCGCCCGCCCTCAAACTGCAGCCCATCGACCACAGAGCGCAGCGCCACATCGTCGGCGCTGAGCGTGCCGTTGACCAAGGGCGCGCTGCGGGTGCCGCCGATGCGCCCGTCCGCCGCCAGCGAACCGCGCAACCGCCAGCCCGGCGGCGCCAGCACCGACCAGGCCGAAATCTGCGGCAGCCTGGCCTGCAGCTCGCCCTGCAGGGGCGCGGTTTCGGGCCATGACCACTGGGTCTTGCCTTCGGCGCCGCGCCGGGCGGCCAGTTCGGTGCGCAATTGGCCGTTGACGGTGCCGGCGTGTTCGCTGTCCCATACCAGGCGCAGCTGCAGCGCCTGGCCCTGGCTGGTCAGCGTCAGGCGCGCATCGCGCAGGCCGGCGGCCACGCGCGACTGCACGCCGGTGCTGGCGTCGCTGGTCAGAATGCTGATGTCGCCGCTGGCGCGCGCCAGGCTGGCGTTCACGCGCAGGGTGGGGCCCAGCGCGGCGTCCCAATCGCCGTTGAACACCACGTTGCCCGTCACGCCCGCAGACTGCATTTGGGCGCCGGCCACGCGTTCCGCCCACTGCAGCGGCAGGCCGGTGATGCGGCCGGTGGTCGTCAATTCGCCACCATGCCAGCGCGCCGGGCCCCAGGCCACGCGCGCCTGCGCGGTGGGCGTGGGCGATGTGACGGTCAGCTCGCCCGCGCCAGCTTCAAACTGCCCGCCTTGCGCGGGCGACCAGCTGAGCGGCACAGGCGCCGCGCTGGCCAGCTGCCAGGTGCCGTCGCCCAGCGCCGGGTCGCGCAAGGCGGCCTGCAGGCGCGTGACCTGGGCGCGCCAGGTCGATGCGGCCAGCGTGGCCTGGGGCGTGGTGCGCCCACCGCTGGCGGCCACGCGCAGGTCGATATGGCGTTCGCCCTGCGTCACCTGGCCTTGCAGGTTGGCTTCCGCCTGGGCCAGGCGGCCTTTGGCGTTGGCGTCCAGCCCACGAATCTGGATGGGAAGTGCGCTGCTGCCTGCGGGGGCGGGCGGCAGCCAGTCGAGCGATGGCGCGCTCAGCTGGGCCTGAAGGCTGGGGTCGCGCCAGCCGCCGCGCCAGCTGGCGTCCAGCCGCGCGGCGCCGCGTGCGCGCGTACCGGCCAGCGCTTCGCTGGCGCCGGGCAGTTTTTGCGCCCAGCCCAGTGCGCGCGCGGCGTCTTGCAATTGCAGTTGCAGGCTGCCGGCGCCCGTGGCGGGGCGCAGTTCGCCCTTGACCTGCGCGGTGACGCCCGGTGCGCGCAGGCGCAGATCGGCCACGCCGCCCGGCCCCTGGTCGCCACCGGGTTGAACGCGGCCGTTGCCGGCCAGCTCGGCCTCGTCGGTGCGCACGCGCAGTGCTTGCAGGGTCAGCTCGCCGCTGGCCCAGCGCCCGGTGGCCAGCATGTCGCGCAGGTGTATGGCGTGCAGATTGCGGGCCAGCGCGGCAGATGCCGATTCACCCTTGCGGGCCGGTGCGGTACCGCGCGTGGCGCGGGCTTGCAGTTGCACGTCAAAGTCGATGCCGTCGTCGGCGCCTTGCACCTTGGCGGTGCCATCCAGCGGGAAAGCGGCCAGCTGCGTGTGCAGCGCCGCCGGGTTGACGCCCTGGATGCGGGTGTCCAGCGCCCAGCCAGCGCCAGCGCTGGGCGTGGATGCAGCGGCAGCCGGTGCGCTGGCAGGTGGGATGGCGGGCGGGATGGCAGGCGCGCTGGCGGGCGCACGGGCCGAAGCCGCTGGCGTGCCCGCCGTGGGCGTGCTGGCTGGCTGCGCCCAACGCCCGGTGGATTCCAGCGTGCCGCCGGCCAGCTCGGCCTTCAGCGAACGCACGGTGGCCACGCCGTCTTGCCAACTGGCGTCGGCCAGCAGGCGTTCGACCGGCAGGCGGCGCTGGTCCCAGGGGCCGGCGCCGCGGTTGCTCAGGTCGGCGTTGATCGCCCAGCCGCTGGTGCCTGCCGCAGCACCGGCGATGGGGCGCACATCCAGCTCGCCCGTCAAATGGGTCTGCGGCGCCTGCGCCCAGATCGCGCCGACATCCAGCGCCCGCACGCGGGCGTGGGCTTCGGGCAGCGGCAGGGCTTCCCACGGCGTGATGCGGGCCGTGGCGTGGGCTTCTGGCACTTCAGCCAAGGGCACACCGGCTGGCGCACTGGCCGCGGCGGTTGGCGCAGTGGCGCGGCCGCGGGCCGCCGTGGCGCCCGACGCCGCCAAGCCCGGCGCCGATGCCGCCACGCTGCCTGACGCAGTGGGGCCGGCCACCGCACCGCCTGCCGCTGACGGCGCGCTGGGCAAGGGCGGAATGGCCGGCGCCGACGCACCGGGTTCGGCCGGTGCGGCTTGCAGGTCGGCGCGTGCGCGCAAGTCGGTCAGCGGGCCGTTCAGCGTGGCTTGCAGGGTCAGCGGCACGGGGGCTTCGGCGCCTGGCACGGGCGCGGTCAGGGCGCCGGCCAAGGCCACATCCAGCGCGATGGGCGCGTGCGCGGTGATGCTGGCGCGCGCCCGGTAGCGTCCGCCTTCGATCTGCGCGCTGTCCAGCACCAGGGCGTGCTGGCGGCCGTCGTAGCTGAAGTGCCCGGCCACGTCGGTCATCGAATAGGGCGGTGGGCCGGCCAGGCGCAGCTCGTCCGCGCGCAGCGCCTTTACGTCGATGTGCAGCGGCAGCGCCAGCGATGTGGGTGGCCCGGCCGATGCTTCGCCCTTGGGCCGCTGGTCGTCCACCACGATGCGGCTGGCCGACAGCTGGTCGATCTGCAGCGTGCCGCCCAGCAGCGCGGCCGGGGTCCACAGCAGTTCGGCGTCGTGCACTTCCACGCGCAGGCCGTCCTTGTCCCACACCAGGCGGCGCACCTTGCCGCCGCCGCGCACGGTGCCCTTCACTTCGTCGGTGACCAGTGGCTGCTGCGCCCCGGCCAGCCGCAGCGCGGTGGCCAGCGATCCGTCACTGCCGGACCAAACCCACAGCGCGCCCAACGCCACGACCAGCAGCAGCACGAGCCCGATCAACAGCCACAGCAAACCGCGCCACACCCGGCGCGCGCGCGATGTGCGCCGATTCGCCTGAGGCGGCGTTTCAGCATCAAATTGGCCGCCAGCGCCCGCTGGATGGGCGCTGATAGCTATCGAATCGATAGTATTCGGCTCGCCTGGCGCGGCGCCTGCGGCTTCAGGCGCGCGGCCGCCAGGGCTGGGGCCATTCTCTTGCCCGGCCATCAGAAGACAAAGCCCACGGTCATGTGCAGCCGGATGGCCTTGG
>JAGOEM010000198.1 GCA_017997715.1 Ottowia sp. | reverse complement strand
CGCGGGCAGCGTGGTGCGGTGCGACGCAATCCAGGCTTCGCGCACCTTGGCGGCGGCGGCCAGCACGCTGGGGTGCTGTTCGACGGGGGTGCCTTCGGTCAGGGCGCGGTTGCTGGTGAGCTGCTCACGCGCGGTCACCACGGCGGCCTGCGCCGCGTCCACGGCGGTCTGGGCGGTGGTCACCTGGGCGCGGGCGTGGGCCAGTTCTTCGCCCGACACGGCGCCGCCGCTGCCCAGCGCCTGGCGCCGCGCCAGATCCTGCTGCGCCACGCCGAGCTGGTTGCGCGCCTTGACCACATCGGCGTCGCGCAAGCGCACTTGCGCGGCCAGCCCGTCGTTGTTGACGTACAGCGTGCGCACCTGGCGCACCGCCTGGCCCAGCGCCGCTTCGGCCTGCGACAGCGCCACGCGGGCGTCGGCCGCATCCAGCCTGACCAGCGGCTGGCCGGCCTGCACTCGGTCGGTTTCGTCGGCCATGATGGCCGTCACCGTGCCACCCACCTGCGGGGTGATCTGGATCACGTTGCCCTGCACGTAGGCGTTGTCGGTGTCTTCATAGTGGCTGAGCACCAGCCAGTCGTACAGGCCCCAGGCCACGCCGCCCACGACCAGCGCCGCGGTAAGGCCCAGCAGCGCACGCTTGCGCTTGGGGTTCTTGCCCGGGGCCGGCGATGCAGCCGCGCCCGGATTTGCTTCGTTTTCAATAGCTGCTTGCGCCGTGTTTTCGGGCGCTGGGGCATTGTTTGACATATATTTTCAACCCTAGGTTTCGGTATGGGGCAGGCGTTATAGGTGGGGCGCTTCAGCGCGCCTGGCTGACGACAGAGGGGCCGGGGGCGGCACTGGCCGCATCCGGCAAAGCCAGCGCCGGGCTGGGCTGCCAACCGCCGCCCATGGCTTGCGCCAGGCCAATCTGCGCGTCCAGCGCGCGCGCCTGCAGGTCCACGCGCGCCCGGCGCTGGGCCAGCACCGCGGTTTCAGCGGTCAGCACATTCAGGTAGTTGCCCAGGCCGCCCTGGTAGCGGCGCTGCGCGATGTCGTAGGCGCCCTCTGCGGCGCGCAGGGCCAGCGCCTGCTCGGCGCGCTGGCGATCCACGGCGTGCACGGCCTGCGACTGGTCGGCCGCCTCGCGCATGGCGTCGATCACGGTGGCGTTGTAGGTTTCAATGGCGGCGTCCACATCAGCCGTCTTGCCGCTCAGGTTGGCGCGCAGGCGGCCGGCCTCGAAGATCGGCAGGCGGATCGCAGGGCCCACGCCCCATTGAAAGCTGCTGCCCTTCGTCAGGTTGCTAAGCCCCAGGCTTTGAAAGCCGATGAAGGCCGCCAGGTTGATGTTGGGATAGAACTGCGACTTGGCCACCTGCACTTCGCCGCGCGCGGCTTCCACGCGCCAGCGCGCCGCCACGATGTCGGCACGGCGCCCCAGCCAGTTGGCGTCCATCTGTTCAGGCACCGCCAGGGTGGTCAGCCGCGCCAGGCTGGGCGGCTGAATGTCATCGGGCAGGCGCGGCTGGCCCAGCAGCGCCGCCAGGGCGTTGCGTGCGGCGTCCTGCTGCTGCTGCAGCGCGCTCATCTGCGTGCGCGAATCGGCGCGGCCGGTTTCGTTCTGCCGCACTTCCAGCTGGTTGTCCAGGCCGACGCGGACCCGGTCTTGCACCAGCTTCAGCATTTCCTGGCGCTGCTTCAGCGCGCGCTCGGCCACCGCGTATTGGTCAACCTGCAGCGCCCATTTGACGTAGGCGCGCACCACGTTGGTGGCCAGCAGCACGCGGGCGGCATCGGCTTCGGCCTCGGCCGCGTGCAGCTGGCCAATGGCCGCGTTCAGGCCGCCGTCGTGCTTGCCGAAAAAGTCCAGCTCCCACCCGCCGTTGAGTTGCAGGTTGCCCAGCGTCTGCACCGATCCGCCCAGCGGCGCCGGGTAGATGTAGTTGCTGGAAAAGCTTTGCCGGTTCAGGTCCAGCGCGCCATTCAATTGCGGTGCGTAGGCCGATTCGGCCACCGCCTGGGCGGCGCGCGCCTTGTTGACGCGCGCGGCCGCCACGCGCAGGTTGGGGTTGCCGGCCAGCGCATCGCCCACCAGCCGGTCCAGCTGCGGATCGCCCAGCGCGCGCCACCAATCGGGCGCCGGGCTGAGCGATTCGGCCGGTGCGGGCAGCCCCAGGCTGGGCGCATCGCGCAGCTGCGCCGTGGTGTCGATGCCCTGCAGGTTGGCGCAGCCCGCCAGCCAAAGCGCCAGCAGCGCGCAAGCCGCGGACGCGCGGCGGGTAGACAGGTGTTTCATGCTTGATCCTGAGAAGCTTGGGCCGCGCCCCGCTCTGCATTGGCGCGCAAACGCAGAAGAAAACCACGCAACTGCTGCCATTCCTCGTGGCTGAAGTCGGCCAGGGCGGCGTTGTAGACGCGGCTGAGCGCCAGCGGCACGCGCTGCGCCACTTCCTCGCCTTCGGGCGTCAGTTCGATCTGCACCACGCGGCGGTCGGTTTCGGAGCGCACGCGCCGGCACAGGCCTTTGCTTTCAAGCCGGTCCAGCAGGCGGGTCATGGCGCCGGCATCGACGGTGCACTTGCGCGCCAGTTCGGCCACGGTGTTGGCGTGCCCGCTGTGCACCTTGTACAGCGGCAGCCACTGCGGAATGGTGGAACCACCCAGCTCGGTTTCGTCCGACACGCGCTGGGCGATGGCCAATTGGGCCTGGCGCAGCATGTACAGCAAGCCAAGCTCAGGTTGGTAGTTGTCGGCGTCGTAAAACGGCGTTGCCGCCGCTGAATCGACTGGACCGGGGGTGCGCGAAGCCATGGTCGTGGGACTGGAATTCGTGAAAGGAGGCGGATTGTATTTGCCGTCACAAACATTGTTATGGAAACGTTTGATTGGGCACGTTGCCAACAAGGTCTTGCCCGATTCGGGCTGCATGGCGTGGATGCGCTGGTGGCGGAAAGCCGCCGTCTGCGCGCTTTCAGTGCCGGTCAGATTGGTCAACACAGGCGCGGTGCGCGGTGCTTGGATGGTCGTTGCCGCGCGGGGCAAAGGCGTGACAGACGCAAGCCGTGGCTGGCGGGCCGAACCCACCGAGCAAGTCGGCGGGGGCCAATGAAACTGCACGCGAAAGGGGTGGGCGCGCCGCCCGTTCACGGCGGCGCAGATCGGGGGGCGGCGACTGGCTGGCGCCGTCGTGTACATGCCGCTGTCAGCCCAGCCCGCCTGAAAAACTGCGGCGTCGCACCAGCCGGTCAGCGCCGCGGCAGTGCCGTCGTGGTGGCCATGGCCGCTGGCATGGCGCCATGCAGCGCGTGGGCTGCGCGTGGGCTGCGCCACCAATTACTTCATATTTGATAGCTGCTGGCGCCCGCCCCATAAGCGCCACAGGCACAAAACGCTTGAAAAAAGTGAATCAATCGGATTCGCGCACCACCAGCGTGGTCAGCTTGGTGTGCGACAGCACGCTTTGGGTCACGCTGCCCAGCACCCACTTTTCCAGCCCGCGCCGGCCGTGCGAGCCCATCACCACCAGATCGGCGCCCACCGCTTCCGATGCCTCCAGAATGCCGCGCCACACCGCATGCGCTTCGACCACCCGGGTATCGACCGCGATGCCCGCCTGCGTCAGGCGCGTTGCGGCGGCTTCGATGGCGGAGCTGGCCTCGGACTTGGCGGCCGACAGGTACTGGTCTTGCCCATAGGCGAAATCGGCGCCTATGCCGGTAAAGGGGTACGGATCAATCACGTAGATCGCCGTCACGGTGCTGCCAAAACTCCGGGCCAAGCCGATCGCCTTGTCGATCGCGGACAGCGAAGTTTCCGACCCGTCGATGGGAACCAGAATATGTTTGAACATGGTGCACTCCTTTCTGCGTTGGGTGCTTTCATTGTGCCGCGCGCAGCCGGCCGCGTCTTGATGGCAATCAAGCTTGCGGCGATGGAAAGCCGTGGGCGCGCAGCGTGACGACCAGGGTGTCGCGCAGCCCCGCAGGGTACGGATGCAGCGCGCGAATGGCCGTGGATTCGTGGATCACGCGCGCATCGTCCATCAACAGCACCGACCAGGGCTGCTGCAGCGTGAAGCGCTGGCCCAGCGGGGTGGCCAGATCGAACACCCGCGTCTCGCCGCCCAGCACTTGGTGGCGCTGCACCAGAAAGACCGCCACCAGATCCACGCCATCGCGGTGCGCGCCTTCGGGCGTGGGGCGGCCAATGCCGTCGGCGGTGTCGATGCGGAATTCATGCGCTTCGCCAAACCAACGCTGGGCGCCGCGCAGACCATCGGCCAGGCTGGCCAGCCACACGATCAGCGCGCGCCAGGCGGCGCTGCCGGTGGTGCTGGCGGGCACCGGTTCAAACCAGCGTTCCAGCCCGCCGTGCAGGGCGTTGTAGTCCTTGGGCTGCCAATGTGCGCGGTGCGCCACGTCGGCCATTTGCCCGCCATCCACCGTGAAAGAGGCGTGCCGCCGCGCGCGGTAACGCCCGCCGTCCAGCAGGTAGGCATCGCGCGGCAGGTCGTCCCAGTCGGCGGCCATCGCAGCCAGATCCTGCGGGCGGGCGCCCGACAGTTGGCAGACGCTGGCGGCGTCCAGAACGGCGAAGCCGTGCGCGCGCAATTGCGGCAGCACCTGGGCAGCGGGCGTAAGCGGGGGCGCAAGCATGGGCGGCATTTCGGTCGTGGGGCAAAGGCGCAAGCATAGTTGCGCGCCAAAGATATGACCTTCATCAAGGCCGATCTGCGCCCTGCCCGCTAGGCTTGCGCACGGTCGACGTGCCCCTGCATTCGACTCCCGCAGGCCGCCGCGCCGCCAAGGAATACCTCATGCCTCTTCTGACCTGGACCGATGACCTGACGCTGGGCGTGTCCGCCATGGACACCACGCACCAGGAATTCGTGGTGCTGCTGGCCGCCGCAGAAAGCGCCGCCGACGACAGCCTGCTGCCAACCTGGGCCGAACTGGTGGACCACACGCGCGAGCATTTCGCCAACGAAGACCGCTACATGCAGGCCACCGGCTTTGCCGCCGGCAACTGCCACACCATGCAGCACCGGATGGTGCTGGAGGTGATGGAGCATGGCCTGGCGCTGGGCCGCACCGGCGATATGGCGCCGATCCGCCAGATCACCCGCGAGCTGGCGCCCTGGTTCGTGCAACACACCGACGCGATGGACGTGCCGCTGGCCATGCACCTGAAGCGCGTGGGCTTTGACCCGGCCAGTGGCACGGTGGCGCACCCGCATGCCCTGCCGCCCGAGGTGATTCACGGCTGTGCCAGTGAAAGCTGCAGCCCCGCCACGACGCACGCGGCAGCGGCTGCCAGCATCGCCTGAACCGATCGCACGGATAGATGACGACGACGCCTGTGCCCGTTCCTGCGCCCGTGCCCGTGCCTGCGCCAACGGCAGGCCGCAGCGGCTCCCTGGCCCATCGCCCGCACGAAGATGCGCTGGGCATGCTGACCGGCACGCTGTTCGTGGCGCTGGGCACGCTGATGTTCAGCCAGGCGCGGCTGCTGACGGGTGGCACGGCCGGGCTGGCGCTGCTGATCAGCTACACCACGGGCTGGGCGTTTGGCCCGGTGTTCTTCTGCATCAACGTGCCGTTCTACCTGTTCGCCTGGAAGATGATGGGCGGCAGCTTCACTTTGCGCACCGCGGCGGCGGTCAGCTTGATGTCCTTGATCGTCGGGCTGCTGCCGCTGGGCCTGTCGTTCCAGCACCTGTCGCCCACGCTGGCGGCGGTGCTGGGTGGCTTGCTGATGGGCACCGGGCTGCTGGTGCTTTTCAGGCACCGCGCCAGCCTGGGCGGCATCAACGTGGTGGCCTTGTACCTGCAGGAGCGCTGGGGCTGGCGCGCCGGGCGGGTGCAGATGGCGATCGACGCGCTGATCGTGCTGGCCGCCTTCAGCGTGACCGACCCGGGGCGCGTGGCGCTGTCGGTGCTGGGCGCGGTGCTGCTCAACCTGACGCTGGCCATCAACCACCGGCCCGGGCGTTACGTGACGATCTAGCAACGACATCGCCTGACGCACGCTACACCGCAAATGGCAGACGGCGCGCGGCAATGCGCGGACAATGTCGGGCAACTGATGGCACCCCATGAACTGGCTTAGTTTTGCCCTCATCGCCCTGGCGCTGGCGGTTGCGCTGGCTTTCAGGCCGTGGCGCCTGCTGGCCAACACGGGGCTGATCTCGCCGCTGCTGGCCACGCTGGTCATCACGCCGTGGCTGTGGGCCTTGCCGTGGCTGCACCGCATGCCGATCCAGCTGCAGCTGTCCGGCGCCTGCATGGTGGCGCTGGCGCTGGGCTGGCCGCTGGCGGTGCCGGTGCTGTGCGCGGTGGGCGTCATCGTCGGCTGGCTGGCCCCGGTGACGTGGCAGCAGCAAGCGGACATGACGCTGTGGCTGGGCATTGCGCCGGCCACGCTGTCCTTCGGGCTGGGCATGGCGATTCGGCGCTGGCTGCCGCACAACATGTTTGTCTACATCCTGGGGCGGGCCTTCCTGGGCACCGTGTTGTGCGTGTTCACGGCGGGTGTGCTCGCGCCGTGGGCGGGGCAGGGGCTGGGGGCCGACGGGCCGCCCGGTCTGGGCTTGGTGGCGCGCTGGCTGATCGCCTGGGGCGATGG
>JAGOEM010000197.1 GCA_017997715.1 Ottowia sp. | reverse complement strand
GCCGCGCAGGCCGATACCGATCTGGCTGCGGTGGCGGCAGAGCAGATGGCAGAACTGCTGCGGCCCGCGTGCCTGCGCAAGCAGACGATGGAGGTGAATCGGCCGGACGGCCCCGCGCTGGTGCCCATGAACGCGACCATGCTGGCGGTGCTGGTGCGCAACCTGCTGGACAACGCCCTGCGCTACAGCCCGGACGGCGCCCAGGTGGCCGTCACCATCGGCGCGCCCACGGCCCACGCCGGCCCCACGCTGACGGTGGAAGACAGTGGCCCGGGGCTGTCGGATGAAGATCTGCAGCGGCTGGGCGACCGGTTCTTTCGCGTGCTGGGCACCGGGCAAACCGGCAGCGGCCTGGGCTGGTCCATCGTGCGGCGGCTGGCGCGGGTGCATGGCCTTTCCATCGCGGTGAACCGCAGCCCGCGCTGGGGCGGCCTGCGCGTGCAGGTGGGCTGGCCGGCGGGCGCGGGCCGTTAGCGCCCATCCCAGTCGGTCACGACTTCAATGGTGTGACGGGGCCGTGGCGGCGGGTGTTGGGCGGGGCGCGCGGCAGCGGCCGCCAGAGGCTTACTGGGCCAATCAACCCGCAAAAATACTACCAAATCAATAGCTGCTTGCGCCCGTGCAGCTTACGCTGGAGCCGGATTTTGTTTGAAAAAAGCGCGCAGGGCAGCGCTCAGCGTGGGGAATTCGTAGGCAAAGCGCTCGGGCTCGACGAAGTGCGCTTCGCAGGCCACGGCAAAGAACTCGGCCGGCGCGCTGGCGCCGTAGGCATCCAGCCAGGGCGCGGGCGCGCCAAAGCGTTCGGCCATGATGACTTCCTGGCGAAAACGGTCGTAGGCCGGCGCCCAGGTGGCGGCCCAGTGGCGCGCCGCTTCTCGCGGGCTGTGCGCGCCCATGAAGCCGCGCGGCAGCGGCGGGGCGCCGTCGGCACCGCCGCCCTGCATGTCCATCTTGTGCACGAATTCGTGAATCACCACGCTGTAGCCACCGTGCTGGCCAGCCTGGCCGGCGCCCTGCACGGCGGGCCAGCTCAGCATGACGGGGCCGCGGTGCATGGCTTCGCCCGACAGTACTTCCTCGTAATGGTGGATGACGCCGGCGCCGTCCATGCGCTGGCGGTTGGCCACGGCGGCGTCGGGGTGCATGACGATGCCGACGAAGTCGTCGTACCAGTGCAGCGCGTCTTCCGGGGCGCCGGGCGGGCCCAGGTTCAGCAGCGGCAGACAGGCCTGCGCGGCCACGTCCAGCGCCATGGCGTCGGTCACTTGCAGGCCGTGGGCGCCGGTGAATTCCTTGCGGTCCAGAAAGTGCCCGGCCAGCTGCCGCAGGCGGGATTTCTCGGCGCTGCCAAGGCGTTGAAGAAAGTCGTAGCGGGCCAGCGTGGCCTGCCACAGATCATCGGGAATGGGGGTGGGCTGGCCGCTGGCGCGGCGCATCCAGCGCTGAAGTGTCTGCAGGACCATGCCCGTCACATGGGGCCAAGGTCGATCCGCTCAAGCCGTCCGTTGGAAGAAAGGCGCAACACCTGCGCCCGGTGGTCCGTGCCGTCGATGTGCCAGTCGCTCAGCACCACCTGGCGCTGGGCCTGGCCATCGGCGTTGTGTCCCAGTTCATGGTCGCCCGGGCGGTGGATGTGGCCGTGGATCAAGGTGGCGGCGTTGGCGGCGTTCAGCCATTGGCGCGCCAGCGGGGCGTCGATGTCGGAATAGACCACGCCGCTGGCCTGCTCGGCCACGCTTTGCGCGCGCATTTGCTGCGCCATCACCTGGCGTTCGGCCAGTGGGCGCGCCAGCACGGCGCGCTGCCAGTCGGGTGACCGCACCTGCTGGCGAAACCGCTGGTAGGCGACGTCGTCGGTGCACAGCAGGTCGCCGTGGGTCAGCAGGGTGCGTGTGCCGGCCCAGTCCAGCACGGTGGGGTCGTCCAGCAGTTGCACGCCCAGCGTGGCCAGGAAGGGGCTGCCCACCAGAAAGTCGCGGTTGCCGTGCATCAGGTATACCGGCAGGCGCGCGGCGGTGCGGGCCAGCACCTGCACGCAATCGCCTTCAAAGCTGCCGGGCTGGGCGGCGTCGTCGCCAATCCAGGCTTCGAACAGGTCGCCCAGGATGAACACGGCGTCTGCCGCGGTGCTGGCCATGTAGTGCGACCAGGCGGCAAAGGTGGCCGGCTCTTCCGGCATCAGGTGCAGGTCGGAAATGAAATCGACCGTGCCCCAGGCCTCGGGCGCGGTCAGCACGCCGAAGTGGGGCACGGTCGACATGGGGTGCGCGGTACCGGTGGGGTGGCTCAGACCACCACGGCCTTTTCAATCACCACGTCTTCTTTTGGCACGTCGTCATGAAAGCCCTTGCGGCCGGTGGCCACGCCTTTGATGCCATCCACGATGTCCTGGCCCTTCACCACTTTGCCCAGCACGGCGTAGCCCCAGCCTTGCGCGCTGGGCGCCTTGAAGTTGAGGAAGTCGTTGTTGGCCACGTTGATGAAGAACTGCGCCGTGGCGGAATGCGGGTCGCTGGTGCGCGCCATGGCCACGGTGTAGTTGTCGTTCTTCAGGCCGTTGTCGGCCTCGTTGGTGATGGGCGCCTGGGTGGGCTTCTGGTTCATGCCGGGCTCAAAACCGCCGCCTTGCAGCATGAAGCCGGGAATGACGCGGTGAAACACGGTGTTGTCGTAGTGGCCGCTTTTCACGTAAGAGAGGAAGTTGGCGACCGACTTGGGCGCTTTGGCCTCGTCCAGCTCCAGCGTGATGATGCCGCGGCCGGCGATGTGCAGTTCAACTTGAGGATTGGCCATGTCAGGGTCTTTCTAAAGAGGTTCGGTCAAACGAATATCACCGGGTGGCCCGCACTGTAGCGTGCAGGCCGGTCGCTGTGTCAGCGCAGGGCTTTGCGTGGCGCGCGCTTACTTCACCAGGGCGGCGGATTTGATCACCACCATTTTCTTCGGCGCATCGGTGGGGAAGGGGCCGCCCGGTCCGGTGGGGGTGTTGCGGATCTTTTCCACGGTGTCCATGCCGCTCACCACTTTGCCGAACACGGTATAGCCGTACAGCTGGGGATGGTTTTCCAGGTTGGCACGGGGCACGTTCTCGTAGGTCTGGCCCTGGTATTCAAACTTCGCCACCGGGTCGCCCGGCGGAATGATGACGGGGTCGAGGCGCGTGTTGTCCACCACGTTGACGAAGAACTGCGAGGTGGCGGAGTTGGGGTCGCCCGTGCGGGCCATGGCCACGCTGCCGACCACGTTTTTCAGGCCCTTGGCCACGGCTTCGCGGCCTTCGTGCTGGACGGGTGCGCGCGTGGGCTTTTGCTTGTAGTCCTTGTCAAAGCCGCCGCCTTGCACCATGAAGCTGGGGATGACGCGGTGAAAGATGGTGCCGTCGTAGTGCTTGTCCTTGACGTACTGAAGGAAGTTGGCGACGGTCTTGGGCGCCTTGTCGGGGTAGACCTCGATCACGAAATCGCCCTCGCTGGTGACAAACTTCACGCGCGGATCGGCCGCGAAGGCGGGCAGGGCGGTGCCCATGGCGGCCACGGCCGCCACGGTGGCGGCGGCGCGGGTCAGTGTTCTTCTGGAGACAGACATCTAGACAAACTCCTGAGTCAGGAACGAAAACGGATTGGTGCGCGCCAGCCCGGTGCAAGTTCCCCGGCGGGCGGGGCGGGCACAGCTGCTTACTTGGCGCCGTCGGTCAGCACGCGCTGAAGGCTGTCGATCTTGGGCGCCAGGCGGGCGTTGCGGGCGTCGATCTGGCGCGCGCGCCGGTAGGCTTCGGCCGCTTGGCGCACGCGCACATCGCCCAGGTTTTCCAGCGCGGTGGCGTAGGCGGAATTGATGCGCAATGCGGATGTCAACGCCTGCTCGGCCTTGTCCAGCTGGCCCCGGCTGGCGTACAGCACCGCCAGGTTGTTCCAGGGCTCGGGCAGTTCGGGGTAGTCGCGCGTCAGGGTGGTCAGAAGCTCTTCGGCTTCAGCGGTCTTGCCATCGCCCGACAGCACGCCCGACTTGATGAAGCGCATTTGCGGGTCACGCGGGTTGGCGGCGATGTACTTGTCGGCGCGGGCCAGCGCGGCGGCGGTCTGGCCGCTTTGCTGCAGCTTTTGCACTTCGGCGTATTCGTCCGCCAGGGCGGCGGTGCCGGCCAGGGCCAGACCAGCGCCCAGCAGGCAATGGCCAAGTAGTTGGCGGCAGCGCGTGAAGAGGTGAGGACGCAGGGTCATGGGTGAAGATGGGTGGTCGCTGGCACACGTCTTGCGTGGATGGCCGGGCGCTGGACGAATCCGAGGGCGCGTCTATACTGCGAGGCATTGTAGCCATGCGGGGTGTTCCGGCTGTTGGCGGCCAGTACACCCCCGGGTGATGCGGATCTGGTGGCCCTTGCGACGCCTGCCTTGCATGCGATCCGCCGGCCGCCTGAGCTGCCGATCGCCACGCCGCTGTCCCCCGCTTTTCTGAACCGTTTCGATGACCTTGCGCATCTACAGCACGCTTTCGCGTGGGATAGAAGATTTTTCGCCGATGGAGCCTGGCCATGTCCGCATGTATGTGTGCGGCATGACGGTGTACGACCTGTGCCACATCGGCCACGCGCGTTCGGTGGTGGCGTTTGACGTGGTGCAGCGCTGGCTCAGGGCCAGTGGCTATCGCGTCACCTTTGTGCGCAACATCACCGACATCGAAGACAAGATCATCCGCCGCGCGCTGGAAAACGGCGAAACCATTCGCCAGCTGACCGACCGCATGATCGCCGAGATGTACCGCGACTTCGATGCGCTGGGCGTCGAGCGCCCCACACACGACCCGCGCGCCACCGACTACGTGCCGCAAATGCTGGACATCGTGCGCAAGCTGCAGGACAAAGGCCTGGCCTACCAGGCCGAGGGCGGCGACGTGAACTACGCGGTGCGCAAGTTCGCTGGCTACGGCAAGCTGTCGGGCAAGTCGCTGGACGAGCTGCAGGCGGGCGAGCGCGTGGCCGTCAACGACGGCAAGCACGACCCGCTGGACTTCGTGCTGTGGAAATCCGCCAAGCCCACAGAACCCGACGGCGCCAAATGGGACAGCGCCTACGGACTGGGCCGCCCAGGCTGGCACATCGAATGCTCGGCCATGAGCTGCGCGCTGCTGGGCGAGAGCTTCGACATCCACGGCGGCGGGGCCGATCTGCAGTTTCCGCACCACGAGAACGAAATCGCCCAGAGCGAAGGCGTGCACGGCGTGCCACTGGCCAAGGTGTGGATGCACAACGGCTTCGTCAACATCGACAACGAGAAGATGTCCAAATCGCTGGGCAACTTCTTCACCATCCGCGAAGTGCTGGCGCAGTTCGACGCCGAGACCATCCGTTTCTTCATCCTGCGCGCCCATTACCGCAGCCCGCTGAACTACAGCGACGTGCACCTGCAGGATGCGCGCGGCGCGCTCAAACGGCTGTACACGGCGCTGGATGCCGTGCCTGCCGCTGAGGTGACGATCGACTGGGCCAACCCGTACGCCGCGCGCTTCAAGGCGGCGATGGACGAGGACTTTGGCACGCCCGAAGCGGTGGCCGTGCTGTTCGACCTGGCCGGCGAAGTCAACCGCGGCCGCCGGACGGACGACGCAGGCTTGCTGAAGGCGCTGGGCGGCGTGCTGGGTGTGCTGCAGTGCGACCCCCAGGCGTTTTTGCGTGCCGGCAGCACGCTGGACGATGCGGCGATCCAGTTGCAGATCGACGCCCGCGCCGCCGCCAAGGCGGCCAAGAATTTCGCCGAAGCCGACCGCATCCGTGCCGAATTGCTGGCTGCGGGCATCGTGCTGAAAGACTCTGCCGCCGGCACCGCCTGGGAGACCGCGCAGTGATCGGTTTAAGCATGATTTTGGCCTCTGGCGCCCGAGGATAAAGCGGTGGCAGCTATAAAAAAAGCAGCATCCATTGCGGCCACGCCCGCTTACTGGAGCGACGCCTGCACCCACCTGGTCAAGCGCGACCGCGTGCTCAAGCGGTTGATTCCGCGCTTTGGCGATGCCTGCCTCGAATCGCGGGGCGATGCCTTCATCACGCTGGCGCGCTCCATCGTCGGCCAGCAGATTTCGGTCAAGGCGGCGCAGTCGGTCTGGAACCGCTTTGAAACGCTGCCCCGGCGCATGGCGCCCGCCGATGTGCTGAAGCTGAAGGTGGACGACATGCGCGCGGCCGGCCTGTCGGCGCGCAAGGTGGAATATCTGGTCGATCTGGCCCTGCACTTTGACAGCGGCCGCATCCATGTCGACCAATGGACGGCGATGGAAGACGAAGCCATCATTGCCGAGCTGGTGGCCATTCGCGGCATTGGCCGCTGGACGGCCGAGATGTTCCTGATGTTCCACCTGCTGCGGCCCGACGTGATGCCGCTGGACGACGTGGGGCTGATCAAGGGCATCAGCGTCAATTATTTTTCGGGCGAGCCCGTCAGCCGCATCGAGGCGCGCGAGCTGGGCGAAGCCTGGGCGCCCTGGCGCACCGTGGCCACCTGGTACATGTGGCGCTCGCTGGAGCCCACGCCGGTGGCCTATTGACCGCGGTTTGGCGGATCAACCACCGGCCGCACCCGGCAGCGGTGACGGGCGCATCCGCTAAAATTACCTGAGTTTCGTC
>JAGOEM010000196.1 GCA_017997715.1 Ottowia sp. | reverse complement strand
GAGGCGCTGGCGCGCAAGAACGGCCTGCAAATCCTCGACGCCTTCGGGCTGGAAGACGGCCGTGTGGTGCGCTGGCTGCCCAACGCGCGCGCCGGCACGGCGGTGTTCAAGTTGCAGCGGGCGTGAGTTCGCGGAGCAGGCCGTGAAAGAATTGACACCCCAAACGCTGGATGCAACCGCGTTCGAGCCCTATGGGTGGGTACTTGGGTTACCGGTTCCCAGTGGCGACTCGGGCGCTACCTTCCGCAGTGCCGCCTCGGACTTCTGGCAGGCGCATGTGTTCGACTGTGGCGAAACCGGCCAACCCGAGGTGTTGTGGGTAAGTTACCGTGACTCGGCCAGTCCGATCAGAGCGATGGAAAAACACCTTCTCACTCAGCAGGCGGTGATTCCGCTCAATGGCGATTTAGTGCAGTTCGTTGCGTGCAGCGGAGCCGACGGCTCGCCTGATCTGGCCACGCTGGCGGCGTTTCGCGTGCGTCAAGGCCAGGGCATTTGCATGCGGCCCGGCTGCTGGCACGGCACACGCATCGGGCGTGCGGGCGAAGTGCTCTGCGCCATGCTCACACGACGCTCGACCACCCTCGATCTGGTGCGGCATCTGGCGCATGGCGAACCGGCCCGCGAGAGCACGGTCGCGGCCATCGCGCCGCATGGCTGGCGCGTGGCCTGATCGGGATTCAGAAGGCGCCGGCAATGATCGACCTGCGCGGCATCGAGACTTTTTACTGGGTCGCCACGCTTGGCGGCTTTCGCGCAGCGGCCGAGAAGCTGCACGCCAGCCAGCCCGCCATCTCGCAGCGCATCAGCCAGTTGGAAGATCAGTTGGGCATACGCCTGTTCGATCGCGACAAGCGCAGCGTTCGCCTCACCGTCCGGGGGCAGGCGCTGCTCACGCAGGCCGAACGCATGCTGCAGTTGCGCCAGGACATGCTGGCCCTGGCGCGCGAGGAGAACGCCATCGCCGGACGGCTGACGTTGGGTGTGGCCGAGACCATCGTGCAGACCTGGCTGTCGACATTGCTGGCGCGGGTGCACGATCTGTTTCCCGCCCTGGCCCTCGAGATCGAGGTGGACAACACGCCACCCATGCGCAACCACCTGCTCGCGCACCGCATCGACCTCGCCTTTCTGCTGGGGCCACTATCGGAAGCCGAAGTCGAAAACCTCGATCTGTGCCGCTACCCGTTGGCCTGGCTGGCCAGCCCACAGCTCGATCTGGGCACCGGCCCGCTCACGCTGGAGAGCCTGGCGCAATGGCCCATCGTCACCTATCCCGCCAGCAGCCGACCGCATCAGGCCGTGCGCCAGATGCTGGCGAGCGCAGGCCTTCAGAATGTGCGCATGGTCGGCTCGGCCTCGCTCAGCACCACCGTGCGCATGGTGCAGGCCGGCATGGGCGTGGGTGTGTTCTCACCCGCGGTGCTCAGGCGTGAACTGGCCGAAGGCCAGTTGCGCATGCTGGAGGTGGATGGAGCGCCCTTGCCAGATCTGGCTTTCACCGCCTCCTGGCGGCGCGGCCGTGACAGCCACGTGGCCGCCGCGGTGGCACGGCTGGCCGTGCAGGTGGCGGCCAGTTCGGGCACTGATTCAAAATTCTGATCACACGCCATCCGAACTTGGAATTGGACAGCTTCGCGTTTCTGGGCTGAAATGAGTTTGAGAGCGCGGCTCAAGACGCCCGCGTTTGCAAGGAGACCAGAACCATGCTTGTAGTCGATCCATCGGCGAAGGCGACACACGACGCGCTGGCTGTGCGACGGCAGTCGCGCGACGGTCGCCTGACGGGCCCGACGGCGGGCCTGGCCCCCGGCTTCGTGCAGGCCAACCTGGCCATCCTCCCGGCGGCACTGGCCGACGACTTTCTGCGCTTTTGCCAGCGCAACCCCAAGCCCTGCCCGTTGCTGGCCGTCTCTGATGTGGGCCGCGCGAGCCTGTCTACGCTCGGCGCCGACCTGGACGTGCGCACCGACGTTCCGCGCTATCGCGTATGGAAGCGTGGCGAGCTGGTGGCTGAGCCGCTGGACGTCCGCGCCCATTGGCAGGGCGATCTGGTGAGCTTTGCCATCGGCTGCTCCTTTTCGTTCGAGGAGGCCTTGCTGGCCGAAGGCATCGAAGTGCGCCACATCGCGCGCGGCTGCAACGTACCGATGTATCGCACACAAATTCCGACGCAGGCGGCGGGGCCGTTTGCCGGCCCGCTGGTGGTGTCGATGCGGCCCTTCAAGGCGGCCGATGCGATCCGCGCCATCCAGATCACCACCCGGTTCCCCCAAGTGCACGGCGCGCCGGTGCACCTGGGCGATCCGGCGCTGATCGGCATCACCGACCTGTCCCGGCCGGATTACGGCGACGCGGTGCCGGTGCACGATGACGAGATCCCCGTGTTCTGGGCTTGCGGCGTCACCCCTCAATCGGTGATTGCAGCGTCTCGGCCCGAATTTTGCATCACTCACGCGCCCGGTCACATGCTGGTGACCGATCTTCGAAACCATCAGCTTGCTGTTCTGTAGTCCGTCAATCAAGGAGATCCTCATGAAGATTCGTTTTGCTCTCACTGCCGCTGCCTTCGCCCTGGCTGCTGCGCCCGCGCTGGCGCAGGACCTGCCCAAGACGCATCTGAAGATCACAGGCGGCCTGTCGAACCTGACGGCTTACCAGGACTACGAAGTGCCGTTCTGGACCAAGACCATTCCCGAGCAGAGCAAGGGCCAGATCACGGCCGAGATCAAGGGTTTCAACGAAATGGGCATTAAGGGGCCCGAACTGCTGCGCCTGATGGGCAGCGGCGTGATCGAGTTCGGCACGGCCACGCTGTCGTACTTTGCTTCTGACAACCCCATCAACGAAGCCATCGACCTGGCTGGCCTGGCGCCCGACGTGAAGACCGCGCGCGAAGTGACCAAAACCTTCGAGCCGGTGTACGCCAAACTCTATGGGCAGGGCAACAACGTCAAGCTGCTGGGTATCTCCACCTATCCGGCGCAGGTGCTGTTCTGCAACGCCGAGATCAAGAGCCTGAACGACCTGAAAGGCAAGAAGGTTCGCACCTCCAGCCGTACGCAGGCCGACTTCGTGGAAGCACTGGGCGGCGCCAGCGTCACCATGGCTTTCGGTGAAGTGGTGCCGGCGCTGCAGAATAAGGTGGTGGATTGCGCCATCACCGGCTCGCTGTCTGGCTACTCGGCCAAGTGGTACGAGGTGTCCACGCATCTGGTGGCGCTGCCCATCAACTGGAACCAGCAGATTCACGCGGTCAACGGCAAGACCTGGGCCAAATTCAATCCGGCGACGCAGAAGTTCCTGCAAACCCAGGTCGATGGCCTGGTCAATCAGATCTGGGATGCCGCCGCCAAGCAAACGCAGGAAGGCTACGACTGCAACACGGGTGCCGCCGGCTGCACGCAAGCCGTCAAGGGCAAGATGGTGCTGGTGCAGCCCTCTGCCGCCGACCGCGAGCAGCTCAAGACGATCCGTGACGCCGTGATCGCCAAGTGGGCGCAGCGTTGCAACGCGCAATGCGTGCAGGATTTCAACGCCACCATCGGCAAGCAACTGGGCGTGGTGGCGAAGAAATAAGGCCTGTGTGACACCGGGGCGGTCAGCTTCGGCGTCATATAAAAACAGGCTCTGGCGCGCTTCTAGCAAGCGCGAACAGCTATCAATAACGCAGTGACTGACGCGCCGTGCCGATGGGTGTGTGCGGCTTTGACCTTCAGGAGCTCAGGATCATGAGTGTGTCTTCTCCTTCGGTGCTGGAGCGCGCGTTGGCGCTGGCGCGCACGCTGTCGCGCGTGGGCGTATGGGCCGGCGGCGCGCTGACGCTGGCCAGCGTCGCGCTGATCACCTATGAAGTGCTGGCGCGGCGCTTTTTCGGCATCACCATGGGTGGCGCGGATGAGCTGTCGGGCTACGCCTTCGCCATCAGCGTGACCTGGGCGCTGGCCTTCACCGCGCTGGAACGCGCGAACGTGCGCATCGACGTGCTCTACCAATATCTGCCGACCCGCCTGTCGGCGCTGGTGGACTGGGTGGCGCTGGTGGCACTGGGCGTGTTCGCCGTCTACCTGAGTTACTACGGCAGCCAGGTCGCCTTGACCTCGTGGCAGATGCAATCGGCCGCCAATACACCGCTGGGCACCCCGCTGTGGATTCCGCAGACGCTGTGGTTTGCTGGCCTGGCGTGGTTTGTCATCGTTCTGGCGCTGATGCTGCTGCGCGCCAGCACCGCCCTGGTGACGGGCGACGTCGCCACGCTCAAGGCCATCGCCGGCGCCAAGTCGGCCGTGGAAGAAGCGGACGAAGGCGCCGCCGAAGGTGAGCGCCTGGTGCGCGCGGAGGCCGGCTCATGATCGCCACATCCCTCATCCTCCTGCTGGTGCTGCTGGGCATCAGCATTCCGGTGGCCGCCGCGCTGGGCGTGCTGGGGTTGTTGCTCGACTCACTGTTCTCCAGCCTGCCGCTCAAGCGCGCCATGGGAGAAATGGCCTGGGGATCGTCCAACGAGTTTCTGCTGGTCGCCATTCCGCTGTTCATCCTGTTGGGCGAAATCCTGCTGCGCGCTGGTTTTGCGCAGCGCATGTACGACGCCATGGCCAAGTGGCTGAGCTGGCTGCCGGGCGGGCTGATGCATGCCAACATCGGTGCCAGCACGGTGTTTGCCGCCACCAGCGGTTCCAGCGTGGCGACCGCCGCCACGGTGGGTACGGTGGCGCTGCCGCAGATCAAGCGCTTTGGGTACAACGAGCCGCTGTTCCTGGGCAGCATCGCCGCCGGCGGCACGCTGGGCATTCTGATCCCGCCCTCGATCAATCTCATCATCTACGGCGTGCTGACCAACACCTCGGTGCCCAAGCTGTACCTGGCCGGCATCATCCCTGGTTTGCTGGCGGCGCTGCTGTTCATGGGCGTCATCATCGGCGCCTGCCTGTGGCGGCCGGCCTGGGGTGGCCAGCGCGTGCATGCCAGTTGGGGCGACCGCATGCGCAGCCTGGCCCACCTGCTGCCGCCCGCCTTCATCTTCCTGCTGGTGGTGGGTTCCATTTATGCCGGTCTGGCGACGCCCACCGAGGCTGCCGCGCTGGGGGTGGTGGGAGCGCTGGTACTGGCAGCCTCGTTCGGCCGCCTGAACCTGGGCATGATGCGCGAGGCGGTGGAAAACACCATGCGCTCCACGGCGATGATCATGCTGATCGTGATTGCCGCGGCATTCCTCAACTTCATCATGTCGGCCATCGGCCTGACGACCGCCATCACCGACACCGTGACCAACCTGGGCCTGTCGCCCGGATGGATGCTGCTGGCGCTGGTGGTGTTCTACGTCATCCTGGGCTGCTTCATGGAGACGCTGTCCATGATGATCACCACCATCCCCATCGTCGCGCCGATCATGATTGCGCTGGGTTTCGATCCGGTGTGGCTGGGCATCGTCATCATCGTGCTGGTGGAAACGGCGTTGATCACGCCACCCGTGGGCCTGAACCTGTTCGTGGTGCAAAGCCTGCGCAAGGCCGGTTCGATGCAGGCCATCATCATCGGCTCCTTTCCCTTCGTCGTCGCCCTGTTTGCCGTGATCGCGCTGCTGGCGGCTTTCCCGGCGCTCGCACTGTGGCTGCCTGAACTCTTTGGATAAGAACATGTTGCTATCGTTTCAATTGCACGTTGCGCACGTTGCGCACGCTGCCACTGCGCTGCAGGCCGATTTGTCTCAACTGGTGATCGCCGGATGGGCCGGACGCGATGCCGCGGCCATCGAACACCACATTGAAGAGCTGGCCGCCATTGGCGTGCCGCGCCCGTCGAGCGTGCCGCTGTACTACCGTGTCGCGGCCAACCAGTTGACGCAACACGAAGTGGTTCAGGTTGTCGGCCCGCACAGTTCGGGCGAGGTCGAGGCGTTCGTGTTTTCGGTGGACGGCAGTTTGTACGTCAGCATCGCCTCCGACCACACCGACCGCAAGCTGGAAGCGCACAGCGTGGCCCTGTCGAAGCAAATCTGCGTCAAGCCGGTGGCGCGCGACGCCTGGCGCTTCGACGATGTGGCGGCGCACTGGGACCAGTTGCACGTGCGCGCCTGGATCGAAGAAGGCGGAGCTGAAGTCCTGTATCAGGACGGCACGCTGGCCAGCCTCCGCAGCGCGAACGAGTTGATCAGCGGCTACACCGCCGGCCAGTCGATGCCCGATGCCGCGGGCATGACGTGCGGCACGGTCGCCGTCATCGGCGGCATCCGTCCGGCGCCCGTGTTTCGCATGGAGTTGCATGATCCCGTATTGAATCGCCGCATCAATCACCGCTATGCGGTGGATGTGTTGCCCGAAGTCGCCTGACCTGCCTTTTGCACGCCATGCCCAAGCTCTGTCCCGCCATTGAATCTTTCGCCGCCGACCTCGCCGCTGGCAGCACCACGTCACTCCAGCTGACGGAAGCCGCGCTGGCCCGCGCGCAAGATCCGGCGGGCGAGGGCGCGCGCGTGTTCACGCTGGTCGACGCCGAGCGCGCCCGCGCCGCCGCCCAGGCCAGCGACCTGCTGCGCGCGGCCGGCATGGTGCGCTCGCCGCTTGAAGGGTTGCCGGTGTCGGTCAAGGACTTGTTCGACGTCGCCGGGCAGGTGACCACGGCAGGCTCGG
>JAGOEM010000195.1 GCA_017997715.1 Ottowia sp. | reverse complement strand
GTGGCCAGCTTGTCGGGCAGCCAGACGTCGTCCTGATCGCAAGATGCGGCCCACTGCGCCTGTCCGTCAGCCAGGCTGGCCTGCATCAAGCGCTCGAAATTGCGCACCACCCCGGCGCCGGGCGAAGGATTGGGCAACAGAATCAACCGTTCGCCGAACGCCGCCCGATAGCCGCGCAGAATGTCCAGCGTGGCGTCAGTCGAGCCATCGTCGCTGACCAGCAGGCGAAAATGCTGGTGCGTCTGGCCCAGCAGCGAATCCAGTTGCGGCGCCAGATAACGCGCGCCGTTGTAGGTGGCCAGCAGGATATCGATGAGCGGCGCAGTCATCGCAGGCGGCCAGGCGCGCATTGCTCGCGCATCAGTGCCTCATAGGCATCCACGATGCGCGGCCACGTGTAGTGACCGGCGACGATCTCGCGGGCTCGCTGACCACGTTGGGTCAGCGTTTCGGTGCCGGTCTGTGTGTAGCGCGCCAGAGCACCGGCCAATTGCGCCGAGGTGCGGAAATAGTCGGCGGCATCGCGCGCGACCTCGCGGTTGAACGGGTTGTCGTGGGCGATGACCCAGTTGCCGCAAGCCATGGCCTCCAGCAACGAGGGGTTGGTGCCGCCGACGGAGTGCCCGTGCAGATAGGCCGCCGCGTGCAGCCGCAGGCTTCGCAATGGCGCGTCTTCATAGATGGCGCCCAAGAAGCGCACCCGATCGCCCGCCAGCGCCAACAGGCGGCGCTGGTAATCGGTGGCGCCGGACACGTCGCCGACAATTACCAGTGGATGGGCGCCGCCGCACAGCCGGTGACCTTCGATGATCTCGAACAGGTGGTTCTCTGGTTCTGGCCGTGCCACCACCAACAGGTAGCGCCGCGGCTGCAAACCCCATGCGGACAACAGCGCAGGATCCGCCCCGCCCGGCTGAACCGGGTCGGCCCCATAGGCGATGAAGCTGCACGGCGCGCCGCGTGGATAGGTGCTGCGAAAACGCCCGGCGATCGCGTCCGCGTCAGCGATCAAGCGTGTGGCCGTTCGGGTGGCGACCCATTCCATGGCGCGCAAATAGGCGCGCGCCAACCGTCCCCATTTGCTGCGCGCCCACTCCAGCCCGTCGACGTTGATCCAGACCGGAACGCCGCCCACGCGCGGCCACCAGCACGCCCACGCAGCACCATAGCCCAGCATATAGACCAGGTCGTAGCCCCGCCGCGCATCCAACAGACAGGCACAGTCGTAGGCCAGCACCGAGGCCGGGCCCCAGTGTGGCCGGCGCCGTGCGCGCACGCACACACCCAGGTGCGTGGTGTCGGGGCCCGGCGGGCCATCGGATTCGGCATACACCGTGACCCGGTGCCCGCGCTCGACCAAGCCAACGGCCAGGCGCTCGGCGAACGTTTCGAATCCGCCGTAGCGGGCCGGGATACCCCGCGTGCCCAGAATGGCCACGCGCAGCGACGCCCGCTGCGTGCCGGCCGCGCACGTTGGCGCACTGTTCAGCACTCGGCCTCGGGAAGCAGGCGGCCAGCGCGGTCCTTATCGGACAGCAGCGGCTCGGAAATGCCGTGCGCGGCCAGCGGCCAATCGATGCCAATGGCCGGGTCGTCCCAGCGGATGGAGCGCTCATGGGCCGGGCTGTAAGTGTCGGTCGTTTTGTACAGGAAATCCGCCGTCTCGCTGAGCACCACGAAGCCGTGCGCCAGGCCGGGGGGGATCCACAATTGGCGGTGGTTCTCCTCGCTCAGTTCCACGCCAACCCATTGGCCGTAAGTGGGCGAATCGCGCCGGATATCGACCGCCACGTCGAACACGGCGCCGCGCACCACGCGCACCAGTTTGCCCTGCGCCTTGGGCGGCAACTGGTAATGCAGTCCGCGCAACACGCCACGCCGGCTGCGGCTGTGGTTGTCCTGCACGAAAGGCAGGTGCACGCCGGTGGCTTGGTCGAACGCCTGCTGGTTGAAGCTTTCATAGAAGAAGCCGCGGCTGTCACCGAACACCTTGGGTTCAATGAGCATCACGTCGGCAATGGCCAAAGGGGTGGCTTGCATGGGCAAAAAACTCAATAAACGCGGTCGGTCAGAAGGTGCAGCAGGTATTGCCCATAACCGCTTTTGACCAGCGGCTCGGCCAGGCGCCGCAGCCCGGCTTCGTCGATCCAGCCGTGGCGCCACGCGATTTCCTCCGGGCAGGCAATTTTCAGTCCCTGGCGGTGCTCAAGCGTGGCGATGAACTGGCTGGCTTCGAGCAGACTCTGGTGCGTGCCGGTGTCGAGCCAAGCGTAGCCACGACCCATGATTTCGACGTGGAGCTGGCTTTGCTCAAGGTACAAGCGATTCAGGTCGGTGATTTCGAGCTCACCGCGCGGTGACGGCTTCAAGTCCTTGGCCAGCGACACCACCTGGTTGTCGTAGAAATACAGGCCGGTCACGGCGTAATGGCTCTTGGGCTGGGCCGGTTTTTCTTCCAGCGACAGTACCTTGCCACTGGCGTCGAACTCCGCCACGCCGTAGCGCTCGGGGTCGTGCACGTGGTAGGCAAACACGGTGGCGCCCTCGCTGCGCGCCTGCGCATGCGCGAGCAGGTCGTGGATATCGTGACCGTAGAAGATGTTGTCGCCCAGCACCAGGGCGCTGGGCGCATCGCCGATGAACGATTCGCCGATCAGAAACGCCTGCGCCAGTCCGTCCGGGCTGGGTTGCAACGCGTACTGCAGGTTCAAGCCCCACTGGCTGCCGTCACCCAGCAGTTGCTGAAAGCGCGGGGTGTCCTGCGGCGTGCTGATGATCAGGATGTTGCGAATGCCCGCCAGCATCAGCGTGCTGAGCGGGTAATAAATCATGGGCTTGTCATACACCGGCAGCAGCTGCTTGCTGAGCGCCAGTGTCGCTGGGTGCAGACGGGTGCCGGAGCCACCGGCGAGGATGATGCCTTTGCGTACGGTCATGAAAGTTTGGTTTCGAGGCCCAAGTCAGAGTATTTCGGCCAGCACGCGGTCGACGCCTTGCTGCCAGCGCGGCAAGGTCAAACCAAACACCTGCTGCAATCGCGCCGTGTCAAGGCGCGAATTGTGCGGGCGCCGCGCCGGGGTGGGAAACGCGTCGGTGGCCACGGGCGCCACTTCGTTTACTATTAAATTGATAGCTTCTTGCGCACACCGGGCTTGCGCAAACACGTGTTTTGCATAGCCATTCCAGGTGACGAACCCGCTGGCGGCAAGATGGTAGATGCCGCCGTCCGCCGGCCGTGCCAGACACTGCCGCACCGCGTGGGCGGTGACATCGGCAATCAACTCGGCGCTGGTGGGCGCGCCGCGTTGGTCGTCCACCACGGTGAGGCGTTCGCGCTCAGCCCCCAGGCGCAGCATGGTGCGGACAAAATTGCCGCCGCGCGCCGCATACACCCAGCTGGTGCGCAAAATCAGGTGCCGGCAGCCGCTGGCTTGAATGGCTCGCTCCCCCTCCAGCTTGGTGCGGCCATACACGTTGAGCGGCGCGGTGGCATCGTCTTCGCGCCAGGGGCGCTGCCCGCTGCCATCGAACACGTAGTCCGTGCTGTAGTGCACCAGCAGCGCGCCGACGTCGGCCGCCGCCAGCGCCAGCGCCGCGGGCGCCTCGGCGTTGATGCGCCGGGCTTGTGCCGCCTCACTTTCTGCCTTGTCGACCGCGGTGTAGGCGGCGGCATTCACGATGACTTGGGGCCCCACGGCCCGCACCGTCGCGGCCAGACGGTCGACATCACCGAGGTCGCCGCACAGGTTGCCATCGCCCGCACGATCAAGGGAAACAAGCCCTCCCAGCGGCGCCAGGCTGCGCTGCAACTCCCAGCCCACCTGGCCGTTCTTGCCCAGCAGCAGGACCTTCATGACCGGACGCTCCCGATGTGCCAGTCCAAGGATGGCGCCACGCGACACCGAAACGTGCTCATTCGTACTGCGCCGCCACCCAGTCGCGGTAGGCACCCGACTGAACGGCGCGTGTCCACTCCGCGTTGGCAAGGTACCAGGCGATGGTCTTGCGAATACCGGTTTCAAAGGTTTCCGCGGGCTTCCAGCCCAGCTCGCGCTCGATCTTGCGCGCGTCGATGGCATAGCGGCGGTCGTGGCCGGGGCGATCCTTCACGTGGGTGATCTGTTCGCGATAGCTGCCGCCAGCCGCCCGCGGCGCCAGTTCGTCGAGCAAATCGCACACGGTATGGACGATGGACAGATTGGTCTTTTCGTTCCAGCCGCCGACGTTGTAGGTTTCACCCACCTTGCCCACTTGAAGCACGCGGCGGATGGCGCTGCAATGGTCGGCGACATACAGCCAATCGCGCACCTGCTGGCCGTCGCCGTACACCGGCAGCGCCTTGCCAGCCAGCGCGTTGACGATCATCAGCGGAATCAGCTTCTCAGGAAAATGAAACGGCCCGTAATTGTTGGAGCAGTTGGTGGTCAGCACCGGCAGGCCGTGCGTATGGTGCCAGGCGCGCACCAGATGGTCACTGGCGGCCTTGCTGGCGCTGTAGGGGCTGTTGGGCTCGTAGACGTGCTCTTCTGTGAACGCGGGCGCCGTGGGCGCGAGGCTGCCGTACACCTCGTCGGTGGAGACGTGCAGAAAGCGGAACGCCGCTTGCCCATCCGCGTCCAGGCCGCTGCAATAGGCGCGCGCGCTTTCCAGCAGGCGGTAGGTGCCCACAATGTTGGTGGCGATGAAATCCTCGGCGCCATGGATCGAACGGTCGACATGACTCTCGGCGGCAAAGTTGACGATGGCGCGCGGGCGGCGCTCGGCCAACAACCGCGTCACCAGCGCGGCATCGCCGATGTCGCCTTGCACAAAGACATGGCGCTGATCGCCTTGCAGCGCCTGCAGGTTGGCCAGATTGCCGGCGTAGGTGAGCTTGTCGAGGTTCAACACGGGTTCGTCGGTTTGGGCCAGCCAGTCCAGAACGAAGTTGCTGCCAATGAAACCCGCGCCCCCAGTAACGAAAATCATGTGTTTTTTTCCAGCACAAAGAGCGCAAAGCGGCTCGCCTGTCAGGCGCCAATTATTTCACCATCTTCACATCGAACGATCGCCAGCCCTGCACCTTGTCCGACGGTTGTCGAACTTGCGATTGCTGCACAATGATGAAACCGTAGCCGATCCTCGTTCATGAACACCAAACGCAAACCTTCGGCATCCTCGCTGGCCGCCTCGCCCCCCGCCGCACAAGACAATGTGTGGCTGGCCGGTCTGGGCGCGCTGGCGCAGGCCCAGGCACGTGGCAGCGAAGCCTTTGACGCGCTGGTGCGCGAAGGTATCGCGCAGCAGACCAAGGCGCGTGAAACCGCTCAAGCCGAGTTGTCGAAAGCTGCGGAGCGCTTGACAACGCTGACCGGCGGCGCCAGCGTCACGCCGTGGGATCGCCTGGGCGTCATTTTCGAAACGCGGGTCGCACAAGCGCTTGAACGCATGGGCATGCCAACGCCGCAGGCGATGGGTACCTTGCTGGCCCGGATCGACGCACTGGAGCAACGCATCGCCGCGCTGGAGCACCAGTTGCCCGCCGCGCCAGCGAACCCCAACCCCAAGCGCGGCAAGACGCGCACAGCATGAGCCGGGATTTGTCAGACACGCTTTCCATAGCCACCATGTCGCTGCGCGCGCCGCTGATGGCCAACGCCAAGACGCGCCAGCAGTTGATCAGCGCGTTCTTTGTGGCGGTGCTTGGTCACACCGTGGTCATGCTGGCCTTGGCGGCAGCACCCGGTTTTCGGCCCGGGGCGCCTCATGCCGCGCCGCTGTCGACCCGCTGGGTCGACGCCCCGCCCACGGCGCGCCCCAGTGTGGCGGCGACGCCGGCCGCCATGGCCGAGACCGCGCAGCCGCCGGTGCCCGCCCAGGCAGTTGCGCAAGCGCCCAACAAAGCCGAGCGCGGCCCCACACCGCCGCGCCCGCGCCCCAAGCCTTCCACCGCAGACAGCGACAAATCCGCTGCCAGCGCCCGTTCTGAGACTAACGTTGCGGACGCCGCCAAGGCCGAGCCGGCAACCGCGGCAGCCGCCCTGCCGCCAGGTGACGACCCCCTGCGCATGCTGCCCACCACGCCCGAGCGCTTTCAGGTGCTGGACAAACTCAGCCAAACCGTCGATGGCGATCCGCAAGCCTACGCGGTCGGCAATGCAGTCAGTGTGGACATTGAGGATGCAGGCACGCCGCGTGCTTGGCGCTTCGTGGTGGTTGGCGAAGGAACGATCCGATCCATGGCCGGGCGCGACGTACCGGTCTTGCACTTGGTGCACTACCCCGAAAACGAAAAGGACGACCGCGTCGAGATCTGGCTGACGCCAGACTTGGCCCACAGGCCGATCCAGATCGAAATTTTCGTGAATGGAGTGACCACCGGACGTGTCACAGCCCGCACCGCGCTTGACCGGCTGGACCGCGCCCTGGCGCCCCCCACTCCTGCAGCCTCGCGCTGACGCCGGCAAAAAAGGCTTCATGGCCAAGAAAGCGCCCCGCCGCACCGCCGAGCGCATTCTGGCCGCCACGCTGGAGCTGTTCAACCGCTTTGGCGAACCCAACGTTTCCACCACCACCATCTCGGCCGAACTGCGCATCAGCCCCGGCAACCTGTACTACCACTTTCCCTCGAAGGACGAACTGGTCAACACCTTGTTCGACCACTTCGAGGGCCGCATGCACCAGTTGCTGGCGGCGGGCGACGAGGTACAGGATG
>JAGOEM010000194.1 GCA_017997715.1 Ottowia sp. | reverse complement strand
CGCCAGCACCAGCACCAGCACCAGCACCAGCACCAGCGCCAGCACCAGCGCCAGCACCAGCGCCTGTGGCCGAAGTGCCCGTCGCGCCTGCGCCGCCAGTGGCGCCGCCCGCCGATGTGCCAAAGGCGCGGCCGGCGCCGGTGCGTATGCCGGCCAGCACTGTGGATGCTCCTGTTTTCGGAGCTGCTCGCGCTGAACAGACGGGCGCTAGAAGCCAAAATGACCTGGAATCGGTGCCTGTGCCGGCGGCCACGGCGGCCACGCGTGCCGGTTGGCTGGACCGGCTCAAGACCGGCTTGCGCAAGACCGGCGGCTCGATCACCACGGTGTTTACCGGCGCGCAGATCGACGATGCCTTGTACGAAGATCTGGAAACGGCGCTGTTGCTGGCCGATGCCGGCGTTCCGGCCACCGAATTCCTGCTGGCCGATTTGAAGCGCCGGGTGAAAGCGGCGCGCGCCACCGATGCCGCGCAGGTCAAGGCGCTGCTGCAAGACGCCATCGCCGACATGCTGGCGCCGCTGGAGCGGTCGCTGACGGTGGGCGTATACCACCCCACCGTGATCATGGTGGCAGGCGTGAATGGCGCGGGCAAGACGACCAGCATCGGCAAGCTGACCAAGCACCTGGCGGACGCGGGCGCCACGGTGCTGCTGGCCGCGGCCGACACCTTTCGCGCCGCCGCGCGCGAGCAACTGGCGGTGTGGGCCGACCGCAACCAGGTGGAAATCATCAGCCAGCAGGGCGCAGACCCGTCTGCCGTCAGCTTTGACGCCGTGGCCGCCGGGCGCGCGCGCGACTTGGACGTGGTGCTGGTCGACACGGCCGGGCGCCTGCCCACGCAAAAGCACCTGATGGAAGAGCTGACCAAGATCCGCCGCGTGGTGACCAAGGCCGACATCACCGCGCCGCACGAGGTGCTGCTGGTGATCGACGGCAACACCGGGCAGAACGCGCTGGCGCAGGTCAAATCGTTTGACGACGCGGTGCAGCTGACCGGGTTGATCGTGACCAAACTGGACGGCACGGCCAAGGGCGGCGTGCTGTGCGCCATTGCCCGCGAAAAGCCGGTGCCGTTGTACTTTGTGGGCGTGGGCGAGCAGCTGGAAGACCTGCAGACCTTCCGCGCCCGCGAATTTGCCCAGGCACTGGTGGGCTGATCGGGCACACCGGCGCCGCCCGCCCCGCCGCCCTGGGCGCGCAGATCTGGCACCCGCCACGGGCTGGCGCTGCTGGCAGCGCCGCTGCAACCGAATGCAAACGCCGGGGGCAGCGGCTTCTTCACTCGATACACTCGCACGCATGACCGTAAATTCGACGCGCAAGCACCTGGTGCTGGTCGGCGCAGGCCGCGCCAACCTGCATGTGCTCAAGGGGTTTGCCCGACAAGGCTCGGGCGACATGAATGTCACCCTCGTCGCGCCTCACCCTTATTACATCGACAGCGCCATGCTGCCCGGCTACGTGGCGGGCGACTATTCGCTGGACGAAGTGCGCATTGCGCTGGACCCGCTGGTGGAGGCCAGCGGCGTCACCTTTGTGCCCGCGCACGTGCATTCGCTGGACGCAGGCAGTCGCCGCATTCAGCTGACCAGCGGCGACGCGCTGCCCTACGACGTGCTGTCGGTCGATACCGAACCCCTGCTGGCGCGCGAGGCCGTCGAGGAAGCCATGCCTGGCGCCCGGCGCAATGCGCTTTTTGTGCACCCGCATGAAGCCTTTGTGCAGCTGTGGCCCCAGTTGCGGGCGCTGGCCAACGATCGCGCGCTGCAAGTAGCGGTGATCGGCAGCGACCTCAGCAGCATTGAACTGGCCATGGCGGTGGCCCACGTGCTGGCCAGCCCGCATGGCAGCCGCGTATCGTTGATCGCCGGGGAAATCCCGCTGCTGGCCGACCACCCCGCCAGCCTGCAACGCCGTGTGCTGGCCCGCCTGAAAGCCATGAACATCACCGTGCTGCAAGACACCTGCACCGGGCTGGACGGGCAAGCCGTGCAACTGGCCAGCGGCGCCAGCCTGCTGTGCGACGCGCCCCTGCTGGCGCTGGACGCCGGCACGCCCGCGTGGCTGGCGCAGGCCGGGCTGCAGGCCGACGAAGCGGGCGAGCCGGTCGTCAACGAGCGCCTGCAGAGCGAAAGCCATCGCCAGATCTTCGTCGTGCCGCCGCGCGCGTCCGCTGAAATCGGCCCGGTGCTGGAATCCAACCTGCGCACCGCCATGGCGGGCGGCAACTTCAAGAAAGCCCCGCTGGGCGCGCCGCGCCTGTACACCTTGGCCTGCGGCGACGCGCACGCCATTGCCGCGTGGGGTTTTCTGTCGATAGAAGGCCGCGAGGTCTGGAACTGGAAAGACCGCCGCGATCGCCGCCAGCTGGCCGCGATGTTCACCCCCTGAAGCGCCCGCGTGCCATGGCGGCACGCGCGCTTGCTTGAAGGCCGCTGGCGGGCCATGTGGCCGCCGTCGCCGGATTCGGTTTCCCACGCAACTAAGGCCAGCTTGCATCAAAAACCATAGCTGCCAACGCCCGTGGAATAAGCGCTGTGGCCTGAATCGATACAAAAATCGGCCGGTGAACCGCCGCTGCGGCCAGTCCAGCCAAGCCGATCCACGGCCGTGCCGACGCGCGTCACGCCGTCGCGGCAAGCACGCGTTCGCCGCCTCGGCATAATTCCTCGCCAAAGCCGTTGCTGTGCCAAGCGCGGCGCCTGTCATTGGAGACCCCATGAGCCGCCACGTGATCGCCGTCTATCCCGGCACCTTCGACCCCATTACCCTGGGCCATGAGGACATCGTGCGCCGTGCGCGCGAGCTGTTCGATGAAGTCATCATCGCCGTGGCCATTGCGCACCACAAAAAGACCTTGTTCAGCTTTGAAGAGCGGCTGGCCATGGTGCAGGAATCGGCCAGCCAATGGCCGGGCGTGCGGGCCGAGCCGTTCGACGGCCTGATCACCCAGTTTGTGCGCGCCAAAGGCGGCAAGGCGATGGTGCGCGGCCTGCGCGCGGTGACCGATTTCGACTACGAATTTCAGCTGGCGGGCATGAACGGCAAGCTGGCGCCCGAGGTGGAATCGGTCTTTCTGACCCCCCACAGCGACTACCAGTTCGTCAGCAGCACCTTCATGCGCGAAATCGCGCTGCTGGGCGGCGATGTGAAGCCGTTTGTGTCGCCGCACGTATGGACGAAGCTGATGGCCAAGAAAGAGGGCGGCACCAAGCCCTGAGTGCGTGCAACAGGGTTCCGGCGCGATGCGCCGGGCCTGTTTTATAAGAGTTTTGATGCTGTATCGCCCGACCTGCCTGCGGTGGCAGCTATCAAAACAGAAGTAAAAGGCCCTGCCTATCTGCCTATCTGCCCAGCTGCACTGCGCAGGGCCTGGCGTGGAAGGGCAGGGCAGTGACCGGCTCAGCTGCTCAGCTTCAACCCGATGATGCCGGCCAGGATCAGGCCGACGCACAGCAGGCGGGTGGCGTTGGCCGGGTCGCCCATCAGCACGATGCCCAGGATGACGGTGCCAACGGCGCCAATGCCGGTCCACACGGCGTAGGCGGTGCCGACGGGCAGATCGCGCATGGCCAGGCCGAGCAGGGCCATGCTGATGGCCATGGCCGTGACGGTGCCGACGGTGGGCCACAGGCGGGTGAAGCCTTCGGTGTATTTCAGGCCGATGGCCCAGCCGATTTCAAAAAGGCCGGCAATGAGAAGAATGATCCAGGGCATGAGGAAACCTCCAGTGGGTGCGGAGGGGTCGTCCCCGGGGCTAAAGGTGGTGCCAGCGGGTCGTCCCGGCGGCATTTGGTTTGCTACATTAAAGGTAGCTGCTTGCGCGCGTTAATCAAGCGCTGCAGCCGTATCTTATTAAAAATTTTGCCGCCTGGCGACTGTGGCGCGGCAACCACCCAAGGGTGTGCGGGGCTTGCGCAGCGGCGCTTATCCCAGATCGGCCCAGCGCTTGTGCAGCCAGATCCAGGCGATCAGTCCGACGGACAGGAACGCGGTGGAAGTCAACGCCAGCCCGATGGCCGAATGCATCACCAGCGGCGCCACCACCCCCGCCACGATGCCGTTGGCGGTGCTGCCCACCACCGCTTGCAATGAAGACGCCATGCCGCGCCGCCCGGGGTGCAGGTCCAGCACCAGCAGCGTGACCACCGGCACCATGAGCGCCCAGCCGTAGGCAAACACGGCGATGGGCCACAGCGACCACCAGGCGCTGGGCGCAAACAGCAGGTTGGCCACGATGTTGGCCAGCGACACCGCCAGCATGATCCGGAAGCCGCGCATGATCTGGTTCTTGGGCCGCACGTTGCCGGCCATGCGGCCCGACTGCCAGGAGCCGATCATGATCCCGCCGATGGTCATGATGAAAAACCAGAAGAACTGCGTGGGCCGCAGCTGCAGGATGTCGCCCAGAAATGCCGGCGCCGACAGCACGTAAAGAAACATGCCGTTGAATGGCACGCCCGATGCCAGCGCCAGCAGCAGGAAGCGGGGGTCGGACAGCAATTGCCCGTAGCCGGTCATCAGGTTGCCCACTTCAAAGGGCTGGCGTTCGTCGGCGTGCAGGGTTTCGGGCAGAAAGCGCAGGTTGATGGCGGTCAGCACAATGCCCACGCCCACCAGAAACCAGAACACGGCGTGCCAGCCCAGCGCTTCGGACAGCAGTCCGCCGATCACCGGGGCCAGCGCGGGTGCCACGCCAAAGAAGATGGTGATCTGGCTCATCACCCGCTGCGCTTCGGACGGCGGAAACATGTCGCGCACCACCGCGCGCGAGACCACCACGCCCGCGCCGGTCGACAGGCCTTGCAGCGCACGAAAGAAGATCAGCTGGCCCACGGTTTCTGACAAGGCGCAGCCCAGCGAGGCCAGGGTGAACAGGATCAGCCCGCCCAGAATCACCGGGCGGCGGCCAAAACTGTCGGACAGTGCGCCATGAAACAGGTTCATGAAGGCAAAACCGAACAGGTAGGCCGACAGGGTTTGCTGCATCTCCACCGGCGTGGCGTTCAGCGACTGGGCAATGGCGCTGAAGGCGGGGATGTAGGTGTCGATCGAAAACGGCCCCAGCATGCCCAGCACGGCCAACAGCACCGCCATGGCCCAGCGGGGCGCTTTCCAGAGTTGATCGGCGTTGGGATTCATGCGGAAACGTGCGTGGCAGAGGGGGCAGGGCGGGGCGTGGCCGCTGGCGCCCCGGCGGCGCCGCGCAGAGCCGCAACAGGCACCAGGGAGGTGCGTGACTATACGGCGGGCCTGTTGAATTCAGGGCAGCGCAGGGAAAGCGGGTCTGCTGCGTGACAAGGGCGCCACTGCCGCATGCTGTCCGCCGAATGGGCTGGCGGCGGGGCGCTGTGCGGTCGACCTGCGGGAGTGCCGTAGCTCTAAGTGACTGCCATAAGCCGCTGCCACAATCACACGGGTGAGTACACCGCATACCCTGATCGTTGGCGCCGGCATGGCCGGTGCGTCCCTGGCCTGGCGCCTGGCACAGCGCGGCGAAGCCGTCACCCTGCTGGAGCGCGAGGCGCAGCCCGGCGCGCACAGCACAGGCCGATCGGCCGCCATGTTCATGGAAACCTACGGCCCGCCCCAGGTTCGCGCCCTGACGCGCGCCGGCCGGCGCTTCTACCTTGATCCGCCATCGGGCTTTGCCGAAGAAGCGCTGGTCACCCCGCGGGCGGCGTTGACGGTGGGCACGCCACAGCAAATGGCCGAGCTGGATGCCCACTGCGCCGCCATGGCTGGCGCGGGCACCCGGGTAAGGCGCCTGACCGCCGCCGACGCGGTGGCGCTGTTCCCGGTGCTGTTGCCCGGCATGGTCGGCGGCGGGGTGCTGGATGAAGATGGTTACGACATGGACGTCAACGCGCTGCTGCAAGGCTTCGTGCGCGGCGCCCGCGCTGCGGGGGCCAGTTTGCGTACTGGCGCCGAGGTGGTGCGTGCCCGGCATGACGGCAGCGCCTGGGCGGTGGAACTGAGCAGCGGCGAGGTGCTGCACGCCCACACCCTGGTCAACGCGGCTGGCGCGTGGGCAGACGAGCTGGCAGCCTGCGCCGGTGTGGCGCCCATCGGCATCGAGCCGCGCCGGCGCAGCGCCTTCACCTTCCGGGCGCCGGATGGGCTGGACCCGTCAGGCTGGCCCATGGCGATCGACGTCGCGGAAACCTGGTACATCAAGCCCGATGCGGGGCAACTGCTGGGTTCGCCCGCCAACGCCGATGCCACCACGCCGCACGATGTGCAGCCCGAGGAGCTGGACATTGCCACCGGTATCTACCGCATCGAAGAAATGACCACCTTGCGCATTCGCCGCCCAACGGCGGTGTGGGCGGGCTTGCGCAGTTTTGTGCGCGACGGTGAAATTGTGGTGGGTTTCGATGCGGGCGCGCCACGCTTTTTCTGGCTGGCGGCGCAGGGCGGCTACGGCATTCAGAGTGCGGCGGGGTTCAGCTTGCTGGCGGCCAGCCAGCTGTTGGGGGATGACTTGCCACCTGAGCTGGTCACCCAAGGGGTGAATGTGCAGGCGGTTTCACCTGTGAGGCTGCGTTGACCCCACAATGGCGGCCATGAGCGAACTTGACCAGGCACTGAACTAGGGCCTGTTAACACATCCGAAGTCCATCAGCGACGAGCACGAAGCTGATGAAGCCCAGGAACATGAGGTCGAGTTTCTCGAACCGCGAGAAGATGCGGCGATAGCCCTTGAGCCGACGG
>JAGOEM010000193.1 GCA_017997715.1 Ottowia sp. | reverse complement strand
CGGCCCGCCGTCGCTGGCGAAGTGGACGTGACGCACGGGCGCATCCTGTACCTGGAGGACGTGAGCGTCAGCTTTGATGGTTTCAAGGCCATCAACGGGCTGAACCTGGACATTGCGCCGGGCGAGCTGCGCTGCATCATCGGCCCCAACGGCGCCGGCAAGACCACCATGATGGACATCATCACCGGCAAGACGCGGCCCGACAGCGGCACGGTGTTCTTCGGCTCGACCATCGATCTGCTGCGCCACAACGAGCCCGAGATCGCCGCGCTGGGCATTGGCCGCAAGTTCCAGAAGCCCACGGTGTTCGAAGAACTGACGGTGTTCGAAAACCTGGAACTGGCGCTGAAGACCGACAAGCGCGTGCGCCCGTCGGTGTTCTTCCAGCTGGATTCAGCGCAGCGGGATCACCTGGCCGAAGTGCTGCAAACCATCCACCTGGCACCGCACGTGCGCCGTGCCGCAGGGCTGCTGAGCCATGGGCAGAAGCAATGGCTGGAGATCGGCATGCTGCTGATGCAAGAGCCCAAGCTGATGCTGCTGGACGAGCCCGTGGCCGGCATGACCGACGAAGAGACCGCCCGCACGGCCGAGCTGTTCCTCAGCCTCAAAGGCAAGCATTCCCTGATGGTGGTGGAACACGACATGCACTTCATCCGGGCGATTGCCGGCGCCAGTGGCACGGTCACCGTGCTGGCCGAAGGCAGCGTGCTGGCCCAGGGGCCGCTGGACACGGTGCAGGCGGACGAACGGGTGATCGAGGTGTACCTGGGTCGATGAACTCAAACGCTATTAGTTATATAGCTGCCAGCGCTTGTCTGGCATGCGCTGGAGGCCTGAAATGCTTAAAGTCAGCAACATCAATCAGTACTACGGCGGCTCGCACATCCTGCGCGACGTGAGCCTGAACGCCACGCTGGGCAAGATCACGGTGCTGCTGGGGCGCAACGGGGTCGGCAAGACCACGCTGCTCAAATGCCTGATGGGCCTGGTGCCGATCAAGACCGGGCAGATCGAGTTTTCTGGCGAAGCGGTGCAAGACATGCCCTCCTACGCCCGCGCGCGCGCCGGCATGGGCTACGTGCCGCAGGGGCGCGAGATCTTTCCGCGCCTGACCGTGCAGGAAAACCTGCGCATGGGCCTGTCGTACCGGCCTGCGGGCACCTCGATCCCGCCGGAGCTGTTCGAGCTGTTTCCCATCCTGGCGCAGATGCGCCACCGCCGTGGCGGCGACCTGTCGGGCGGGCAGCAGCAGCAACTGGCGATCGCCCGCGCACTGGCACCGGGGCCGAAGCTGCTGATCCTGGACGAGCCCACCGAAGGCATTCAGCCCAGCATCATCAAGGACATCGGCCGGGTCATCCGCATGCTGGCCGACCGCGGCGACATGGCCATCCTGCTGTGCGAGCAGTACTACGATTTCGCCGAAGAACTGGCCGACGAATACCTGGTGATGGAGCGCGGCGAAGTCATTGCGCAAGGCGCTGGCAAGAACATGGCCGCCAATGGCATTCGCAAGCTGGTGGCCATCTGACGCGGGTTCCGCGCTATCGAATCGCAACCTGTGTGCGACGCGTTCGCATTTCGAATGTCCTTCGTTTGGTGGCGCGCCAGGGGCTCCCTAAAATCACGGGCTTGAACAGTCCCATAGAAGGAGCGAAGCCATGAAAGGCGACCAAAAAGCGATCGAATTCCTGCAGGCCCAGCTCAAGAACGAACTCACGGCCATCAACCAGTACTTCCTGCACTACCGGATGCTCAAGCACTGGGGTCTGGACAAGCTGGCGAAGAAGGAATACCAGGAATCCATCGGCGAGATGAAGCACGCCGACAAACTGATGGACCGCATCTTCATGCTGGACGGCCTGCCCAACCTGCAGGACCTGGGCAAGCTGATGATCGGCGAGGACGTGCCCGAGCTGCTGGCGTGCGATCTGAAGCTGGAGCAAGCCGCACAGGCCACCGTCAAGGACGGCATCGAACACTGCGAGAAAGTGCGCGACTACGTGTCACGCGACCTGCTGCAGGAGATTCTGGACGACACCGAAGAGCACATCGACTTTCTGGAAACCCAGATCGACCTGATCGGCCGGGTGGGCGTGCAGAACTACCTGCAAAGCCAGATGAGCGAGCTGGAAAGCTGAAGCGCGCCAATCGTTGAGTGAATAAAAAAGGCCTTCGGGCCTTTTTTTATTTGCGCCTGCCGAGACGTCGGCCGCCAGCCACCGTGGCCTCTGCTGCGAAGCGCCGCCATGGGATCACCTCGGTCACTGCGGTTAACCGCAAGGATTCATCCAATCAGCTATGTAGCCGTCGCGATTGCAATGCCGGGGATCGTCGTGCGTTGGATCGGGTGTACCAGCAGTTTGGAGGCAGCGCGCCGGGTCTCCATGCTCAGCACGTGGCCCCAACCATGCCGCTGGCCATCTACCCCAGCTCGGCGCATCGAGCGCGAATGGTGTGCCTGAGAAAACAAAAAGCCACTGACCGAATCCGGCAGTGGCTTTTTCCATGTAGGCATTCAATTTGGCGAATGCCCCAAACATCAGGCCTGAATTGTTTTTCTTATCAGCTTGCTGGCGGAAGCGGAGGGATTCGAACCCTCGATGAGGCTCTACACCCCATACTCCCTTAGCAGGGGAGCACCTTCGGCCACTCGGTCACGCTTCCAGCAAAGAGCCGACATTATGCCATTACTCAGGCCGGCAATGGCGCATCCAGATCGAATGCGCGGTGCAGCGCGCGCACGGCCAGTTCCATGTACTTCTCGTCGATCACGACCGAGGTCTTGATCTCGCTGGTGGAGATCATCTGAATGTTGATGCCCTCTTCGCTCAGCACACGGAACATCTTGGCCGCAACGCCCACATGGCTGCGCATGCCGATGCCGACGATGCTGACCTTGCAGATCTTGGTGTCGCCCACGATTTCGGCTGCGCCCAGGGTGGGCAGCACTTTTTCCTTGAGCAATTCGACGGTGCGCGCGTAGTCGTTGCGGTTGACCGTGAAGGAGAAGTCGGTGTGGCCATCCTTGCTGATGTTCTGGATGATCACATCCACTTCGATGTTGGCGTCGGCCACGGTGCCCAGGATCTGGAAGGCGATGCCGGGTTTGTCGGGCACGCCCAGCACCGCAATCTTGGCCTCGTCCCGGCTGAAGGCAATGCCGGAAACCACTGCTTGTTCCATGTGTTCGTCTTCCTCGAAAGTGATCAGGGTGCCGGATTGGGCTTCTTCGGCGATGTCGATGTCCCACGGCGTGAAGCTGGACAGCACGCGCATCGGCACTTTGTATTTGCCCGCGAATTCGACCGAGCGGATCTGCAGCACCTTGCTGCCCAGGCTGGCCATTTCCAGCATTTCTTCAAAGCTGATGGACGCCAGGCGCCGGGCCTCGGGCACCACGCGCGGGTCGGTCGTGTACACGCCGTCCACGTCGGTGAAGATCATGGCTTCGTCGGCCTTCAGCGCGGCCGCAATCGCCACCGCCGAAGTGTCTGAGCCACCGCGCCCCAGGGTGGTGATGTTGCCGCTGTCGTCCACGCCCTGAAAGCCGGTGATGATCACCACCTTGCCGGCGTTCAGCTCGGCCCGCACCTTCTGGTCGTCGATGCTGTCGATGCGCGCCTTGGTGTACGCATTGCTGGTGCGCACCGGCACCTGCCAGCCTGCGTAGCTGACGGCCGGCTGGCCCTGCGCCTGCAGCGCAATCGCCAGCAGGCCCACCGACACCTGTTCGCCGGTGGAAGCCAGCATGTCCAGCTCACGCAGGTAGGCGTCGGTCTGGCGGCTGGGGGCCAGTTCGCGGGCCAGGCCGAGCAGGCGGTTGGTCTCGCCGCTCATGGCGCTGGGCACCACGACCATCTGATGCCCTGCGCGCGCCCACTTGGCGACACGCTTGGCGACTTCCGTGATGCGCTCGGTAGAGCCCATCGACGTGCCGCCAAACTTTTGAACGATCAATGCCATGACAGGTGAAATCGGGTTGCGGCGCCCACCAATCGGGCGCCAGAAAACCGCGCATTTTAGCCGCTGGCCTCTGGCGGCTGGCTGACAGGCTGCCATTGCAGCGCGTCGCCGTGCCGGGTGACGAAGCCACGGCCCACCTTCAGACGGATGGCGTGGCCGCGTGTGCGGCAGGCGTCGATCTGCGACTGCAGCTCGGCCAGCTGGGCTGCGCTGGGCACGCTGGCGTGCGCATGGGCCAGCCAGTGGCGCAGCGCATTGCCTTGCCGCGCGGGCGACAGCGCCTGCAATGCCGCCAGGCGCGGCGGCACGCCACAGGCCAGCAGATCGGCGGCGGCCACCTCGTCCAGCAGGCGCTGCGCCTGGGCCACGTGCTGCGCGCTGCGCGCCAGCGTGGTGCGAAACGCAGGAAAAACCGTGGCCAGCGCAGGCAGCAGCTGGCTGCGGATGCGGTTGCGGGTGTAGGCGGTGTCGGCGTTGCTGGGGTCTTCCACCCAGGCTTCGCCGCGCAGGCGCAGCCAGCTGCGCAGCGCCTGGCCCGGCACGGGCAGCAAGGGGCGGTGGTAGTCCAGCGCGCCACGCCGCCACTGCGCCGGCATGCCGGCCAGCCCTGGCAGGCCGCTGCCGCGCGACAAGGCGAGCAGCACCGTTTCCACCTGGTCGTCGGCGTGTTGCGCCAACACTACTGATTTGATAGCTGCCTGCGCCCGTGGATTAAGCGCCAGAAGGTCAAAAGCCTTGTAACGATGGTCGCGCGCGGCGGCTTCCGGGCTTTCGCCCTGCCCCGGCCGGGCGTCCACGTGCGCGACCTGCAGCGGCACACCGATGCGCTGGCAAACCGCGCGGCAATGCGCTTCAAACGTGTCTGCCGCCGCCTGCAGCCCATGGTGAATGTGCCATGCCTGCACCTGCCCCGGCCAGCGCTGGGCGCACGCCAGCAGCAGCGCGGACGAATCGGCGCCGCCGCTGTAGGCCACCGCCAGCGGCAATGCGGGGGATTGCGCCGCAAAAGCAGCCATCGCCTGGTCGACCAGCGCGGCCGAGCGCACGTCGTCATCGGTGCTGGGTGGCTGGTGGCGGGTCATGCGGGGGCGGCCGGGCTCATGGCTGCAATGGTAGTGGGGCTGGCGCAGGCGCAGTCGCCGCTGAATAGCGCTCTTGTCATCCCGCAGCGCGTCCCCACGTTAAGTGGATTCGCACCCGCGCTGCGTGGGTTCCTGGTGTCTGACCGTGTGGGGGTATCGCATATGTGGAAGCTGGGTCGCCTTTGGGCCATGTTTCGTAAGGAATTGCTGATGGCGTGGGCGGTGCTGCGCGATCCGCGCGCGCCGCGTGCCGCCAAGCTGGCCACCTTGCTGGCCGTGCTGTACGTCGTCAGCCCGATCGATCTGGTGAGCGATTTCATCCCCGTGCTGGGCTGGCTGGACGACGGCATCGTCGCCTACCTGCTGCTGCAGCTGGCCTTCAAGTTCTTGCCGCCCGATTTGATGAGCGCGCTGCGCTCCAAGGTCGAGACACGGGTGCGCCCGGTCACGCGCTGAGGCCGTTCGGCCTGCGGCTGGCCCGCATCGGCCCGTCAAGCAACAAAGGGACCTGCGGGTCCCTTTGTTATGCCTGGCCACCGCCAAGCCATGGGCCGATCGCCCCGTGCTCAGTGCTCAGCTTTGGTGTCGTTGAAGCGGCCGTAGCCTTGCAGGCGCTCGTAGCGGCGGTCCAGCAGTTCCTTCGATTTCAGATCGCTGACCTGGCGCCAGGCATCGCCCAGCGCACGTTTCAGGAAGGCCGTCATTTGCTGCGTGTCGCGGTGCGCGCCGCCTACGGGTTCGGTCACGATCTTGTCGACCAGGCCCAGCGCCTTCAGGCGGTGCGCGGTGATGCCCAGCGCCTCGGCGGCCTCCTCGGCCTTTTCACTGGTTTTCCAGAGGATGGAGGCGCAACCCTCCGGGCTGATCACCGAATAGATGGCGTATTGCAGCATCAGCACCTGGTCGGCCACCGCGATCGCCAGCGCGCCGCCAGAGCCGCCTTCGCCAATGATGGTGGTGATGATCGGCACTTCCAGCTGCGCCATCTCGTAGATGTTGCGGCCAATCGCCTCGGACTGGCTGCGCTCTTCGGCGTCGATGCCGGGAAAGGCGCCCGGCGTATCCACAAAGGTGAACACCGGCAGCCTGAACTTCTCGGCGGTCTTCATCAGGCGCAGCGCCTTGCGGTAGCCCTCGGGCCGGGTCATGCCGAAGTTGCGCAGCGTGCGCTCTTTGGTGTCGCGCCCTTTTTGCTGGCCGATCACCATGCAGGGGTGCCCGTTGAAGCGCGCCAGCCCCCCGACGATGCTCTTGTCATCGGCAAAGTGGCGGTCGCCGTGCATTTCCTGGAAATGGGTGAAGCATTCGCGCACGTAGTCGAGCGTGTAGGGCCGTTCAGGGTGGCGCGCAATCTTCGTGACCTGCCAGGGCGTCAGGTCAGCGTAGATGTCTTTGGTGAGTTGCAGGCTTTTCTTGTCCAGCTGGTCGATCTCTTCAGAGATATCGACCGCGCTTTCGGTCTGCACGTAACGCAATTCTTCGATCCGATTCTCAAGCTCCGCAATGGGTTGCTCGAAATCCAGAAATGTTCGTTTGGCCAAACGTGGCTCCTCGGGGACGAAACTCAGGTAATTTTAGCGGATGCGCCCGTCACCGCTGCCGGGTGCGGCCGGTGGTTGATCCGCCAAACCGCGGTCAATAGGCCACCGGCGTGGGCTCCAGCGAGCGCCACATGTACCAGGG
>JAGOEM010000192.1 GCA_017997715.1 Ottowia sp. | reverse complement strand
ATTAGCGGATGTGATGCGCGGCCAGCGCGCCAGTCAGCTACACCATTGGTAGCTGCCCGCGCTGATTCTACGGGCGTTAGAGGCCGTTTTTGCTTAAGAAAAGGTAAGCGCGCGGCGCGGTGCCTGCGCGGCGGGCGCGATCCGGGCGCGATGTGCGTGCGCCGGCTTGGCTGGAAGGCGCTGCCTTGCAGCCCGTGGGGCGCGTTGACGTTGGCGCCGCGTGCCATCGGCTCCTGGCACCAGCGCCTGGCATCAGCGCGTGCCATGACCGCCTGAGCTGTAGCGGCCATGGGCGGGCACGCTGGTGACGGCGCGCCGCCCTTGAATCGCCGGTACGCCGGTACGCCGGGCCACGCTGGCGCAGCACCGTTTCGCTACATTTTGAATAGCTGCCTGCGCAATGCCACCATGCGCCACAGCCACTTTTAATAGTAATTCCAGACCTTCACCGCCTGCCATCGAAATGGCACCGGTCCGGGTCGGGCCGTTCGCCGCGCGGCGGATGCGCGCACCGCCGCACTCACCGCTTGACGCAGGTGGCGCTGGTCGCGCTGCGGCAGATCGCAGTCGGCCGGCCAGCCGGCGCCACCAGCATGCCGCACAGCCTTGCGGCACCGGTCAGCGGCACCACCCGGCCTCACCACCCAGCATTCCTGCCCGCCATTCACGCCGCCCCAGCGCCGTTCGCACCGCCTCAGCGCATTTCGTCGCACCGCGCTGGGCACAACGCGCGCCCATCGCCACAGTCACGCCATCCACCGATTCCCCTCAGGAGCCCCACCATGCTGATCACCACCCTGCTGGCCGAGCACCCCAGCGCCATCGTTGACATCGTGCGCCAAACCCCGCTGTGGGTTGCCGGCGTGCTGGCCGGCCTGGCGTGGCTGGGCTTTTCCGCCACGCGCAGCCGCCGCGTGCACCTGGCGCGCCTGCTGGCCATGCCCGCCATCATGGGCGCGCTGGCGCTGTGGGGCGTGCAATCGGCCTTTATTTCCACCGGCCAACTGCCCACGCTGCTGGCCCTGTGGGCGCTGTGCTATGCCGCCGTGCTGGCCGTGGGCAGCCGCCTGGCAGCGCCCGTCGGGGCGCGGTACGACGCGGCCACGCGCAGCTTTCACCTGCCCGGCAGCTGGGTGCCCATGGGGCTGATCCTGGCCGTGTTCCTGATGAAGTACGGCATTGGCGTGCAACTGGCGATGGAGCCCGCCCTGGCGCACCAAAGCCGCTTCGCCTGCGTCGTGACCGCGCTGTACGGCGCCTTGTCTGGCCTGTTTGCCGCGCGCAGCCTGCGGGTGCTGCGCCTGGCGCGCCCCGCCGGCCCGGCGCCCGTGGTGGCGGCATGAACCGGCCAGCGCACCGCACCCCCCTTTCTTTCACACCAACCCTGTCCCCCAAGGAGCCTGCCATGCACACCCCCACCCTTTCATCCGATGCCCTGGACCGCGCCGCACGCAGGCGCGTGCGCGCCAAGATGGGCTGGTACATCCACGCGCTGGTGTACGCAAGCGTCAATACCGGCCTGCTGCTGATCGCCTGGCAAAGTGGCCGCAACTGGGCGATGTACCCCCTGCTGGGCTGGGGCCTGGGCCTGGCGCTGCACGGCGCATCGGTCTGGCTGATGGCGCCCGGCAGCAGCTGGCGCGAAAACATGGTGGCGCGCGAACGCGCCGCCCTGGAACGGCAACAACGCGGCGGCGCCTGAGGCCCGGGCCAACGCCGCAGCCGCCGCCCCCCGCCAGGCGCCGTCTGCGGCACACTGTGCGTCGCCACTTACCCCGCCCAGCACCCATCATGACCCCGCACACCCCGCTCATCGTTCACCACCTCAACAACTCCCGCTCGCAGCGCATCCTGTGGCTGCTGGAAGAGCTGGGCCTGCCCTACGACATCGTGCGCTACCAGCGCAACCCGCAGACCATGCTGGCCCCGCCCGAGTTGCGCCGCGTGCACCCGCTGGGCAAATCGCCCGTGGTGACGGTGGACGGGCTGACGCTGGCCGAATCCGGCGCCATCATCGAAACCCTGGTCGAACGCTATGCCAACGGCCGCCTGTCGCCACCGCCGGGCACGGACGAGGTGGTGCGCTACCGCTATTGGCTGCATTACGCCGAAGGCTCGGCCATGCCGCCGCTGCTGCTCAAGCTGGTGTTTGGCCGTATCGGGCAGGCCAAGATGCCGTTCTTTGCCAGACCCGTGGCCAAGGCCATTGTTGCCAAGACGATGAGCAGCTTCATCCAGCCGCAGATCGGCCAGCACCTGGCCTTCATGGAAGGCGAATTGCAAGGCCGCGACTGGTTTGTTGGCCCCGATTTCACCGCCGCCGACATCCAGATGAGCTTTCCGCTGGAAGCCGCTCACGCACGCGGCGGGCTGACGGCGCAAACACACCCGCGCCTGACCGACTGGCTGGCGCGCATCCACGCCCGCCCGGCCTACCTGCGCGCGATCGAGCGCGGCGGCGAATACGCGCTGATGAAGTGAGCGGTGCCCGCACCGCCCACGGCAGCTTCCACCTACCGAACGAGACACCGACATGACCAAGTTTTATAGGAAAAACAAGCCTGCAGCGCCCGCCTGGCGTGCGCAGGCAGCTATGTTTTTTATATCAGTGGCCGCGCTGCTGGGGGCGCCAGCGGCTTGGGCCGGCACGGGCCTGGCCAGGCTCACCAGCGCGGCAGATGGCCCCGTCACCCTGCTCTACCCCACCAGCGCCGCCGATGCCGAGGTGCAGCGCGGCCCGTTCAAACTGCAGGCCGCGCTGAACGCGCCGCCCACGCGCGGCAATGGCCGGCTGGTGGTGCTGTCGCACGGCTCGGGCGGTGCGGTGTGGACGCAGTTCGACCTGGCGCAGGCGCTGGTGGCGGCGGGCTTCACCATCGCCATGCCGCTGCACGCGGGCGACAACTTTGAAAGCACGCGCGACGTCGGCCCGGTGTCGTGGGAACGCCGCCCGCAAGAGGTGTCGCAAGCCATCGACGCCGTGGCCGCGCAGGCCAGCGCAGGCGGCCGGCTGGCGCCGCTGCAGCTCGACCTGCAGCGCGTGGGCATGTACGGCATGTCGGCCGGCGGCATCACCGCGCTGGCACTGGCCGGCGCGCGTTGGTCGCCTGCCTTGCTGGTCGACCATTGCGACGCGCACATCGCCGACGACTTTGCCTCGTGCGCGGGCGTGACCACCACGCTGACCGGCGGCCCGATGGACGCCGCCAAGATCGCCACCACGCGCTTCGTGCTGCGCCAGCACCTGGGCAGCGACACCCGCTGGCGCGTGGCCAACGACCCGCGCATCCGCGCCGTGGTGGCCGCTGTGCCCATGGCCGCGCCCATCGACATGGCCAGCATCGCCCAGCCGCGCGTGCCGCTGGGCCTGGTGCGCGCCGAAAAAGACGCCTGGCTGGCGCCGCGCTTTCACATCGACGCCGTGCACGCCGCCTGCGGCACGCGCTGCCCGGTCATTGCCAACATGCCGCTGGGCGGGCACGGCTCGATCCTGTCGCCCCAGCCCACCGACCTGCCGGCCGCCGCCGCCCGGCTGCTGAACGACCCGCCGGGCTTTGACCGCGCCAGCCTGAAAGACGTGCACGCGCGCATCATCGGTTTCATGCAGAAAAGCCTGATCGACCCATGACGCCCGCCGCGCCGCCTGTTGCCCGCCCTGGCCTGTCGCGCTGCCCTGGCCCGTGCGCTGCCGGTGCCGCGCCATGACCATGATGGCCCGCCCGTCGTGGCGCAGCGTGCTGCGCCACGGGGTTCAGGTGCTGGCGTTCTGCTGCGTCATCGCCGTCGTCACCACCGCCGTGTGGCCACGCAACGGGTATTGGAACCAGCTGGTCTACGCCTCGCTGATCGGGGTGATCACCTGGGCGTTTGTGGAATTCGGCCGCCTGTGGGTGCCGCAAAAGTACTGCCACAGCGCAGCCGACGGCGGCCACGGCTGGCCGATGGGCTGGCGCGGCCTGGCGCTGACCGGCGCCGGCATCGTGGTGGGCTTTGTGGTGGGCGACGCCCTGGCCCGCCTGCTGCTGCAACGCCCGCCCGACACGGGGCGCGACCTGCAAACCAGCCTGATGCTGACGGCCGTGGCCGGCGCGGCCATCACGTTCTACTTTCATTCGCGCGGCAAGGCGGCCACGCTGGCCGCGAAGGTGGCCGCCGCCGAACGCGACGCCAGCCAAGCGCGCCTGCGCCTGCTGCAAAGCCAGCTGGAGCCGCACATGCTGTTCAACACCCTGGCCAACCTGCGCGCGCTGATCGGCATCGACCCCGCCGCCGCGCAGCAAATGCTGGACCGGCTGAACGCCTACCTGCGCGCCACGCTGGACGCATCGCGCGCCACCCAGCACCCGCTGTGGGCCGAATTTGCCCGCCTGGCCGATTACCTGGAACTGATGGCCATCCGCATGGGCCCGCGCCTGCAGGTCTCGCTGGATCTGCCCGACGCCCTGCGCGACGTGCCCGTGCCCCCGCTGCTGCTGCAGCCGCTGGTCGAAAACGCCATCCAGCACGGGCTGGAGCCGCGCGTGCAAGGCGGCCAACTGCGCGTGCGCGCCTGGGCCCAAGCCGGCCAGCTGCAGCTGGAAGTGGCCGACACCGGCGTGGGCTATGAACCCACCCAGGTCCGCCCCGACCGCTTCGGTTTGAGTCAGGTGCGCGACCGCGTGGCCACAGCCTACGGCGGCGCAGGCCAGGTGCACTGGCAGTCCGCACCCGGCGCGGGCACCCAGGTGCGGCTGTCGCTGCCGATGACGTTTGAGGTGGCTGGGGTGGCTGCGGCAGCTGGGGCGGAAGTCCGCCAGTGATGCGCAGGAGCGGCTTGCCTCAAGAACAGACGAACAGCAAGAACCGGAGCAAGAACCGGGGTCTGACCCCAAAGAAGATGGGCACGCGACCTCAAGAAGCCAGCGAGGGAAGCGCGTGCGTCGGAAGAACAACGGAACGGAAGAACGGGGTCTGACCCCAATTAACGGAAGAACGGGGTCTGACCCCAATTAATGCCGGAACGCCCTCTGGCAGCGAAGAACCTCCGTTGGCCACCTGTATCTTTTTGCTTTCATTTTTGTTGTGAACCCAGACCCCGTCTAAACCCACAAAATAGGTATGCCAGTCAGCCACCTCGATGTTAAAAACAGGCACTTGAAATACCTCGTCCGGAACAACTCGATCAGGACTCGCAATAGAGTATTGATACTCCTCAAGTCCATCTGGTGATTCAATATCTGTCGCTGAAAGCTCATGCCTCGCAAAGTCCCATTCAGCACCACGAGAATGCAGATCCTGAAACGCTGAACTTATCCATCCGATGTTCTCTCTGTGGGTTCTAAATATAGCGTGCTTACCTACAAATCTGACTTTCTCCTCATTTGCAAGCATCAAAACTGATTCTTTACCTCTCATAGAATCCAAGTCGCCAGCCTCAAGCCACCCATCCCCCATTGTCCAAATGGGATGGTTCAACGTAGTCAAGATAAATGGACGCGTGGTATCAAGCGGCGTCCAGGCTCTTGGGCGCTCACCGAAGGTATATTCCACGGCAACTACCATCGCGGGTGGATGCGCAAAGATCTGTGAGACTTGTTTGTAGCCTATCTCGCCTGTCCCGTCTTCCGGCTTCGATAGCACCCAGTCACCAATTTGAATCTTCTCGATGGGTGTCAAGCCGTCTCGAGTGTGAACAAGCGTCCCCTCTGGGAAGCAGGCTTGTGCTTCGGGAGTATAAAAATTTCTGTCTAATTTACCGAGTTCGGTTAGTACAGCCCGGTCTAGGTCGTCTCCAGACAGATTGTTATTCTGCGCACTGACGCGTTGGCGAACTTCGCTGAGCGGAGGCAATGCAAACTGACTCCGGAAATAAGTTCGAGCGCCCAGCATAACCGCCTTAGTCGATTGGTCATAAAGCCCAGCCTCAGCCCCATCGGTCAGTAACTTGCGCATCTGCCACGCCTGCTCCACCTGTGCTTGCAGGGTCAGGCTGGTGTCCAAATGGAATATTGGGGTCAGATCATGGAATATTTGGGTCAGATCATGATTTTTCATCAAGGTCTCTCTCTTGGTAAATTCGATTCTGAAACGCATACCTGCCAAATGAATCAAACTTGCATACACGGACCGCACCCTCAATCCTTGCCTGCACGTGACTGCCTCGCTCGTCTGTACGTCAAACTCATGGGGCTGCACGGCGCTGCATTTGCCGAACTAGTCGGACTCGCGTACTTGTCGAAAATACCGTTTGCGCTTCACCTTGGATGGTTCACAGCGAACTGTAGATGCCTTTGCAATCTAATGCATTCCCGGCGTCGGTGCGACATGGCTGCAACCGAATTTGCGCAGACTGCACATAAAAAAAGCCACCGCAGTGGGTGGCCAGTCGATTCGATTTCTGGTGCTACGAAGGCGCATGCCTCATAGCATCAAAGTGACCCAAGAATCAGTTGTGGCTTTGGTCCACCAGCTTGTTCTTGGCGATCCAGGGCATCATGGCGCGCAGCTTGGCACCCACCACTTCGATGCTGTGGTCGGCCGTGTTGCGGCGGCGGGCCGTCATGCTGGGGTAGGCCAGGCGGCCTTCCTGGATGAAGCTCTTGGCGTAGTCGCCGTTCTGGATGCGCTTGAGCGCATTGCGCATGGCCTTGCGCGATTCTTCGTTGATCACCTCGGGGCCGGTCACGTACTCACCGTACTCGGCGTTGTTGGAGATCGAGTAGTTCATGTTGGCGATGCCGCCTTCATAGATCAGATCGACGATCAGCTTCAGCTCGTGCAGGCA
>JAGOEM010000042.1 GCA_017997715.1 Ottowia sp. | reverse complement strand
CCATCTGGCCCGCTTGCGCCGTCTTCTTGACTTCGGTCAGCGCGGCATCCACGGCCTTGCGCAAATCGGCCTGCACGTTGGCGGCGTCGGCGCCTTCGCGCGTGGTGGAAAGCGACAGCGTCAGCAGATCCTGCTGCACTTCCACCAAACCAGTGGCGCTGAGCTGCAATACGTTTTGGGGTGGCGTCATGGTCAAGGCAGAAGCTGGCACAGGCTGCGCATGGGCGCCCGTGAGGACAAGAGCAGATAAGCTGGCAGCAGCCAGCGCGCGACGAAGCATCATGGAGCAATCAAAGTAGATCTGGAGCCGCCCATCTTGGCACAGCCCTGCGTTGACTGCGTGTCAAGCCGGCGCACAACGCCAAGGCAAGCGATGGGGATGCGGCAGGTCACGCATGGGCGAAATACGCCGCCGAACCCTGGCGACCGGGCGACCTGGCAACCTGACGGCTGCCCCGAGCGTCAGGGGCGCGACACCGCCGGGGCCATCAGCCCGCCGTCTTCGCGCAGGGATGCGCGACGAATCTGGTCGCGCAATTCTTGCCGCTGTGCCTCAGACAGCCGGTGCGGGCTGTTGTCGCCAGCGTCCGCAGAACGGCGGCGCTCTGCCTCAACGGTCAGCCAAAGACCGCTGCGTTGGGCGAGTTGCGGGTTATGGGGGTGGGCAGCGGCAGCGGGCTCGGCCGCCTGCGCAGAAGCTTCACCGGCCGGCTGCGCTCGGCCCGACAGCGGCGCCAAGCTGGCGCCTGCCATAACGACTGCAATACCCGTACAGAATCGATGGAACCACATGGTCTTTCAACCATCTCATGAACTTGCGTGAATGTCCGCCACGAAGACTTCGCACGGGGCAACATCTGTAACACTGTGAAAACCTGCCCGGGAAACCCCTGATGTTGCGGATCAAACGAGGCCACAATGCCTCTGTTACAAATAGGACACTAGGAACCAGATGAACCAGGCACTCCACCGAGCCGACAAGATCGTCGTGGTTGATGACGACGCTCGTATCCGCGACCTGCTGCGCCGCTATCTGGCGCAGGAAGGCTTCGAAGTGATCGTGGCCGAGGACGCCAAAGCACTGGCGCGCATCATGTTGCGCGACACCATCGACCTGATCGTGCTCGATCTGATGATGCCCGGCGAAGATGGCCTGTCGGTTTGCCGGCGCCTGCGCGCGGCGGGCGACAAAACGCCGATCATCATGCTGACCGCCAAAGGCGAGGACGTGGACCGCATCGTGGGTCTGGAAGTCGGCGCCGACGACTACCTGGGCAAGCCCTTCAACCCACGCGAATTGCTGGCCCGTGTGCACGCCGTGCTGCGTCGCCGCCCACCACAGGAAGCGCCTGGCGCGCCGTCGGCCGAGAACGAATCGGTCAGCTTCGGCCCCTTCGTGTTCGACCTGGCGGCGCGTTCGCTGCACAAGAGCGGCGAAGAGATTTCGCTGACCACGGGCGAATTCGCCATGCTCAAGGCCTTGGTGCGCCACCCACGCCAGCCGCTGTCGCGCGAAAAGCTGGCGCAACTGGCGCGCGGCCGTGAATTCGAGCCGTTTGACCGCAGCCTGGACGTGCAGATCTCCCGCCTGCGCAAGCTGATCGAACAAGACCCCGCCACCCCGCGCTACATCCAGACGGTGTGGGGTGTCGGCTACGTCTTCGTGCCCGACGGCACCAGCTGATCGCGCGCCCACGCCGGTAGACAACCGGCGCCAAGGCTGGCCGCAGCGGACGCGGCCGGCGGTCAAGTCATACTTTCTCCATGTCCACCGCCGATTTTGGTCACGCCGTGCAAGGCACCCTGTCTGACTCGATGCACGCCCCGCTGGAAGGGCCTGCGCCGTCGCGTCGGCGCGCGTTCGGCGTCAACCTGTTCTGGCGCACCTTCATCCTGCTCAGCCTGCTGCTGCTGGCCAGTGCGGCCGGCTGGTACCAGCTGTTTCGCAAGCTGGAATACGAGCCGCGCGTGATCGACAACGCGCGCCAGGTGGCGTCGCTGGTCAATCTGTCGCGCGCCGCGCTGATCCACTCCGACGCGATTGCGCGCGTCTCGCTCATCAAAACCCTGGCCGACCAGGAAAAGGTGCGCATCCTGCCGCACGAGCCGGGCGACAAGTTCGATCTGTTCGCGCACACCGAGCTGGAGCGGCGCATGAGCAACGAGCTGATTGCCCGCCTGGGCCCCGACACCGTGGTGGCCAGCCGGGTCAACGAGGAATTGGGCCTGTGGGTGGGCTTTTCGATCGAGGGCGATTCCTACTGGCTGCTGATGGACCGGTCGCGCGTGGGCGGGCTGCTGGGCGGCGGCACCTGGCTGCTGTGGCTGGCCACGCTGGGCGCGGTGTCGATGGTGGGCGCCGCGCTGCTGGCGGGGCTGATCAACCGGCCGCTGAAGCAACTGTCGATCGCGGCGGCGCGCGTGCGCGATGGCGACTACCAGCACAGCCGCCTGGACGAAGGCGCGCTGTCCAGCGAAATCCGCGAGGTCAACGTCGGCTTCAACCGCATGGCCGAGCAGTTGTCAAAGATCGAGCAGGACCGGGCCGAGATGCTGGCCGGCATTTCGCACGACCTGCGCACGCCCCTGGCGCGCCTGCGGCTGGAAACGGAAATGAGCGTGCCCGATGAAGAAGCGCGCGAACACATGGCGGCCGACATTGCCCAGGTCGACACCATCATCGACAAGTTTCTTGACTACGCGCGGCCCGACCACGTGACCCTTTCCGAGGTGCCGCTGGCCGCCCTGGTGCGCGGCGCGACCACGCCGTTTTCCGTGCGCGAGGACATGGATTTCCAGATCGAGATATCGCCCGATCTGCGTGTGCTGGGCGACGATGTGGAGCTGACGCGCGTGCTGTCCAACCTGTTCGAAAACGCCCGCCGCTACGGCAAGACACAAGGCACCGACGTCGCGCGCGTGCGCATTGCCGCTGCCGCGCGCGATGGCGCGGTGGTGCTGCGCGTGCGCGACCACGGCACCGGCGTGTCGGCCGAACAGCTGCCCAACCTGACCCGGCCGTTCTTTCGTGGTGACGCCGCGCGCACATCGGCCACCGGCGCCGGCCTGGGTTTGTCCATCGTTGCCAAGATGGTGCAGAACATGGGCGGCTCGCTGGAGCTGGCCAACAGCCCCAGCGGCGGCCTGCTGGCCATCGTGCGGCTGCAGCAGGCGCCGGAGTCGCGGCACAAGCCTTTGCTGAAGAAGCGGCGCGGCGCAGATAACGCCTAAAACGGGCTGCAGAGCCCGTCATATCTGCGTAGGCAGCTATCTAAGCAATAGCACCACGGCACGCGCCTCGATCGACGCGCCCTGCCCCACGGGGCCCAGCTTCTCGGCCGTCTTGGCCTTCACGTTGACCTGATCCGGCGCCATCTGCAGCGCTTGGGCAATGCACTGCACCATCGCCGCGCGGTGCGGCCCCAGGCGCGGCGCCTGGGCGATCACGGTGCTGTCCACGTTGCCTACGCGCCAGCCCAGCGCCTGCACGCGGCGCGCCGCCTCGGCCAGCAGCGTGGCCGAATCGGCGCCCTTGAACGCGGCGTCGGTATCCGGGAAATGCGTGCCGATGTCGCCCAAGCCGGCCGCACCCAACAACGCATCGGTGATGGCGTGCAACAGCACGTCGGCATCCGAATGGCCCAGCAGGCCATGCGTGTGCGGGATGGTCACGCCACCGATCACCAGCGGCCGGCCCGGCACCAGCGCGTGCACGTCCCAGCCTTCGCCGATGCGAAAGGGAATGGAGGTATCCGGAGTGTTCATGGGGTCTGTTCAGGCACAAGAATGTTCATGTCAAAAGGCCAACGGCGGGCGCCCGTGCATGAGCGCCCGGCCGGTGCACGCTGGTCGACCATCCATTGGGGCGGCGCTGCGTCAACAACGGCGGGACGTCCGATGCCGCCTGCGGCGCGGCGCGGGCAGCGTGGGCAGCGCAAGGCGCGGCTCATGTTCGGCCCCGCAACACCGCTTCGGCCAGCGCGAAGTCTTCCGGGTAGGTCACCTTGATGTTCTGCGCGCTGCCGCGCACCAGCAGCGGCTGCGCGCCGGTGGCTTCGATGGCGCTGGCTTCGTCGGTCAGGCCGGCAAAGCCGCTGGCCGCGTGCGCGGCGTAGGCCCGCTGCAGCGCGCCGATGCGGAACATCTGCGGCGTCTGCGCCAGCCATTTGTGGCTGCGGTCGATGGTCGCTTCCACCCGGCCACCCGCTTCGGCCTTCAGCGTGTCGGGCAGCGGCAGCGCCAGCAGGCCGCCCACGGCGTCGGGCAGGCAGGCGTCGATCAGTGCGTCGATCTGCTGCGGGGTGATCAGGCAGCGCGCCGCATCGTGCACCAGCACCCAGTCGTGCGGCGCGGCGCCGTGCGCCAGCAGGTGGTTCAGACCGTTCAGCACGCTTTCGGCACGCGATGCGCCGCCGCAGGGCGCGACGGTGGTGCGCGCTGCGGCGTCTGAGGCCAAGGTGTCGTCACCCGGCGCGACGACCACCAGCACGGCATTCAGCCGCTGCACCGGCGCGAACGCGGCCAGCGTGTGGCGCACCATGGGCACGCCGGCAATCGGCTGATATTGCTTGGGCTGTGCAGTGCCAGCGCGCGAGCCACTGCCGGCGCAGGGCAACAGCGCAAAGCAGCGTGCGGGGGCGCCGCTGCGCAGCGCAGCGCTGGCCGGTGCGGCGGGATCACGGGCAGCCGCGCTCATGGGGCAGCCCCGATATGGCTCGCAAACGGCGCTGGCAGCGCGGGCACGGCGCCGCAGAAGCCCCCCGCACTTGCATGCCAAGCGCCAGCGCGCAGGCAATCGTCTTCGGTGACATCAAAGCGGGCGGAATCGGTGGCCAATAAAAACTCTCAAAACGGTAGCGGCTTGCGCCATGGGGCTGCGGGGCGGTCGGCTGAAAATATACAGAACCTTGGCGGCGGCATTTTGATGCGCTGCGCTCAGCGCGCCACCCGATCCGCGCCGACAAACTGACGGCCTGTATGTCGGCCCGCTTGCGCAAGGTGCGGCGGCCCCCAACGGCATTGCGGTGACAACCCTGGCAGCAGCTTGACTATATCGGCGCGGGGCCACTCGAACGCAAGGCGCCCCACGCGCGCACCGACGACCCAGCCTTTCAGTTGATTCTTGGTCATTTAACCCTCTAGCGCAATGCCAGCGGTCGCTAGCAGCTATCACATCTATAGTAAATGTACCTGCTCCGGCTCGTCGCCACAGGCTCTGCGGGCTACCCCAGCGTGCCGCACAGAAAAGCCCGCACCGGCTGCTCAGCCACCGCTCCCCCACTAAAATGAACCCGATCCACACCCCCGCCCGAAGCCGGCCGGGGGTTTTGTCGTTTCGCATCGCTTTGTCGAATACCCCTCTGCCGAATTCATACGCCGATGGACCTGCCCAAGCTCATTCCCGGAAAACGCCATGCCCTGCCCCGCCCGCCCGGCTCCAGCGACGCGCTGCTGCTGGCGCAGCTGGCCCAGCGCGAAGCCCAGGCCAAGCGCCTGACGGCCATCGTCACCGCCGACGCGGGTGACGCACGCCGCCTGCAGGACGAGCTGGCCTTTTTCGCCCCAGCCCTGCGCGTGGTGATGTTCCCCGACTGGGAAACGCTGCCCTACGACACCTTCAGCCCGCACCAGGATCTGATCAGCGAACGCCTGGCCACGCTGTGGGCCATCCGCCAAGGCCAGGCCGACGTGGTGCTGGTGCCGGCCACCACCGCGCTGTACCGGTTGGCGCCGCCCGCGTTTCTGGCGGGCACCACTTTCCAGTTCAAGCAGGGGCAAAAGCTGGACGAAGCCGCGCTGAAAAGCCAGCTGACCCTGGCCGGCTACGCCCACGTGACGCAGGTGGTCAGCCCCGGCGAATACGCGGTGCGCGGCGGGCTGATCGACCTGTTCCCGATGGGCAGCGCCGTGCCCTACCGGGTCGACCTGTTCGATGACGAGATCGATTCGATCCGCGCCTTCGACCCCGACACCCAACGCAGCCTGTACCCCGTGCCCGAAGTGCGCCTGCTGCCGGGGCGCGAATTTCCGACGCACGACGAGGCGCGCACCAAGTTCCGCCACCGCTGGCGCGAGCTGCTGGAAGGCGACCCGACCAAGAGCCGCATCTACAAGGACATGGGCAACGGCGTCGCCACGGCGGGCATCGAGTACTACCTGCCGCTGTTCTTTGACGAGACGGCCACGGTGTTTGATTACCTTGGCGAAAGCGCGACCCTGGTGCTGCACGGCGATCTGGAGGCGGCCTTTCACCAGTTCGCCCAGGACACGCGCGAACGCTTTCGCCTGGCCCAGGGCGACCCCGAACGGCCGGTGCTGCCGCCCGAGGCGCTGTTCCTGAGCGCCGAGGGCTTCTACCTGGCCGCCAAACCCCACGCCCAGCTGGCCATGCGCCCGGGTGTGGAGGACGTGCAGGCCAGTGCCTTCGCCCAGGCGCTGCCCGATTTGACCGTGGTGCGCGGCGCCGACGACCCGCTGGCCCGGCTGCAGGCGCACATCACCGGCACGGCGCAGCGCGTGTTGATCCTGGCCGAAAGCGATGGCCGGCGCGAAAGCCTGCTGGACTTTCTGCGCGCCAGTGGCGTCAGCCCACCGGCATTCGATTCGCTGGCCGAATTCCAGTCGCAGGGGGATGAGGACACCGGCATCGCCACCGCCGCGCTGGCGCAGGGCTTTTCGTGGCTGGAAGGCGGCATCGACTTCGTCACCGAGACCGAACTGTTCGCAGCCGGCGTGGGCGCACGCCGGCGCAGAAAGCAAGAGCAGGTCAGCGATGTCGAGGCGCTGATCAAGGACTTGTCCGAGCTGAACCTGGGCGACCCGGTGGTTCACGTGCAGCATGGCATCGGCCGTTACCGCGGCCTGGTCAACATGGACATGGGCGCCCGCAACGCGGACGGCAGCCCGGCGTTGCAAGAGTTTCTGCACCTGGAATACGCGGGCGACGCGGTGCTTTACGTGCCGGTCAGCCAGCTGCACCTGATAGGCCGCTACACCGGCGTCAGCGCCGACGAAGCGCCGCTGCACAAGCTGGGCAGCGGCCAATGGGACAAAGCCCGGCGCAAGGCCGCCGAACAGGTGCGCGACGCCGCCGCCGAGCTGCTGAACATCTACGCCCGACGCGCCGCCCGCGAAGGCCACGCCTTCCGCTTTCAGCCACACGACTACGAGCAGTTTGCGGCCGACTTCGGCTTTGAGGAAACGGCCGACCAGAAGGCCGCCATCCACGCCGTGGTGCAGGACATGATCAGCCCGCAACCGATGGACCGGCTGGTCTGCGGCGACGTGGGTTTTGGCAAGACCGAAGTGGCCCTGCGCGCCGCCTTCGTCGCCGTGACCGGGGGCAAGCAGGTGGCGCTGCTGGCGCCCACCACGCTGCTGGCCGAACAGCACTACCAGACGCTGGTCGACCGCTTTGCCAAGTGGCCGGTGAAGGTGGCCGAGATGAGCCGCTTCCGCTCGGCCAAGGAAATCACCGCCGCGCTGAAAGGCGTGGCCGATGGCACGGTGGACATCGTGGTGGGCACGCACAAGCTGATGAGCGAGAAGACGCACTTCAAGAACCTGGGCTTGCTGATCATTGACGAAGAGCACCGCTTTGGCGTGCGCCACAAAGAGCAGATGAAGGCGCTGCGCGCCGAAGTGGACGTGCTGACGCTGACCGCCACGCCCATCCCGCGCACCATGGGCATGGCGCTGGAAGGCCTGCGTGACCTGAGCGTGATCGCCACCGCGCCGCAGCGCCGCCTGGCCATCAAGACCTTCGTGCGCAACGAAGGCACTGGCGTGATCCGCGAAGCGGTGCTGCGCGAGCTGAAACGCGGCGGGCAGGTCTACTTTCTGCACAACGAGGTGGAAACCATTGAGAACCGGCGCCAGAAGCTGGAAGAGATGCTGCCCGAAGCGCGCATCGCCGTCGCCCACGGCCAGATGCCCGAGCGCGAGCTGGAGCGCGTGATGCGCGACTTTGTCGCCCAGCGCTACAACCTGCTGCTGTGCTCGACCATCATCGAGACCGGTATCGACGTGCCCACCGCCAACACCATCGTGATGAGCCGCGCCGACAAATTTGGCCTGGCGCAGCTGCACCAGCTGCGGGGCCGCGTGGGCCGCAGCCACCACCAGGCCTATGCCTACCTGATGGTGCCGGAGATCGAAGGCCTGACCAAGCAGGCCGCCCAGCGGCTGGACGCGATCCAGCAGATGGAAGAGCTGGGCAGCGGCTTTTATCTGGCGATGCACGATCTGGAAATACGCGGCGCCGGCGAGGTGCTGGGCGAAAACCAGAGCGGCAACATGATGGAGATCGGCTTTCAGCTCTACAACGAGATGCTGGCCGAAGCCGTGCGATCACTGAAGGCCGGCAAAGAGCCCGACCTGCTGGCGCCGATGCAGGCCGCCACCGACATCAACCTGCACGCGCCCGCGCTGCTGCCCAACGATTACTGCGGCGACGTGCACCTGCGCCTGTCGTTCTACAAAAAGTTTGCCACCGCCAAGACCAACGACCAGCTCGACACCCTGGTCGAAGAGCTGGTGGACCGCTTTGGCAAGCTGCCGCCGCAGGCGCAGACGCTGATCGACGTGCACCGCCTGCGTGTGCTGTCTCAAACCTACGGCGTGCAGAAGGTGGATGCGGCGCCGGGGGTGATCACCATCAGCTTCAAGCCCAATCCGCCGATCGACGCGATGGCCATCATCCGCATGATCCAGAAGAACAAGCACATCAAGCTGGCGGGCAACGACAAGCTGCGCATTGAAAAAGAGCTGCCAGAGCCCAAAGACCGCGCCCAGATGGTGCGCGACGTGCTGCGCAGCCTGGGGCAGCCGGTGGCGGTGGCTGAGCCCGCGTAGCGCGCGGGTCGGCAACGGGCGTGCGCCACGCCCGTTGGCGGATGTATCGGTTGGTTCGTGCGCCGCTGTCCTACAGGCGCACTTGCTCTGCCCTGCTCTGATACGCGCAAGGAGCCCGATGCAGTCGATTTCATAGTCAGTTGTAAGGGACAGGGATCGCCGGAGGGCCTTGGACTTGTGCATGACCAAGGAGAAATGAAGAATGAGAAAACTTTCAAGTGCCGCGCTGATCGCGGCTGCGTTGGTGTTTGCCAGCGGCAGTGTGCTGGCGCAGGATGACCCGCTCGAAGGCGCGCAAAACAGCGACACATCCCAGCCCAATTCGCCCTGGAAGTACAAGGGCATTCCGGATGCGGGTGAATTCAACCCGACCGGCCCGCGCTACGAGCCGCCGCCCCCTCTGTCACCCCCACCGCCACCGCCCGTGGCACTGCCCCCACCGCCGCCGGTTGTCGAGCCGCCGCCTCCTTCCCCGCCACCACCACGGCCAGACCGCGGTTAAAGGCAACTTGCGCAGGGGCGGCTTCACTGGTCGCCCGGCAAAAAGCCCGTTCGGGGCTTTTTGCCCCTCTGCGTCATCGCCTTGGGGCATGCGGGCACTGATCGATGCGGGTATAAGGGTGGCTTGCGCGCGGCGGTGCTTCGCCTGCGGCCCTTTCAGCCTTCCATGATTCCATGCAGCACTCGGCCTCCATTCGTTTGATCGCAGCTTGCGCGGCGTTGCTGGCCTGTGGCCTGGTCGGCGCAGCGCAAGGGGGCGTTGCCACAGCGGCTGCCAGCCCGGTCGCCCCGTCCAGCGACGCCATGGTTCAGGGCTTTGCGGCCGACGTGGTGCGCGCGGGCGATGCGGCGGGCATGGCTTTCGCCGTACTCGACAAGCCCAGCGCCACCGTGACGGTGTTTGATGCCAGGGGCCAGTTCCTGGCGCGCTCGGCCGTGCTGCTGGGCCAGGCGGTGGGCGATGTGGCGCCGCCGGACATCGGCACGCGCCCGCTGTCCAGAGTCAAGCTGAATGAAAAGGTGACCTCGGCCGGGCGCTTTGTCACCGAAGGTGGGCGCAACCACACCGGCGAAGACATCGTCTGGCTGGACTACCACCAAGCCCTGTCAATGCACCGGGTGCGCAACGTGAAGGGCGAAAACCGGCCGCAGCGCCTGATCACGCCCGGCGTGGCGGACAACCGCATCTCGTTTGGCTGCGTCAACATGCAGCCCAGTTTTTACGAACGCTACATCGACCCGATGTTCGGCAAGCAAAAGGGCGTGGTCTATGTCCTGCCCGAAACCCAGCCGGTGGCCAGCCTGTTCCCCTTTGCCCAGGACCACGGTACCGCGCTGGCCGGTGCCGCAGCGGCGCCGCGCTGATCTCCCCAGATCCTTGAGCGACACGCCACAGGCCGAGCCGATGCCGCTCGGCCTTTTCGTTGGCAACGGCGCCGCACGGAATGTGCGCCTTGGTGCATCGGGCGCACGCCATGGATAATGCAAGCGTTTCGTGCCTTGTCGCTTGCCAGACTTGCGCAACCAGCTATCAATTCAGAAGCAAATGACCTCGTCCACTTCCAGCGAATCGCCGCGTGAGATCAGCCCCGGCCTGACGGTGCGCGGCGTCACCACGCCCCTGCGTCTGCGCGATTTCAAGCTGATCGCCTTCGACATGGATTCCACGCTGATCAACATCGAATGCGTGGACGAGATCGCCGATGTGGCCGGCCGCGGGGCCGAAGTGGCCGCCATCACCGAAGCGGCGATGCGCGGCGAGATCACCGACTACAAGGAAAGCCTGCGCCAGCGCGTGACGATGCTGGCGGGCGTCACCGAAGAGCAGGTCGCCCAGGTCTACCGGAATCGCCTGCGCCTGAACCCCGGCGCGGCCGAGCTGGTGCTGGCCTGCAAGGCGGCGGGGCTGAAGGTGCTGCTGGTATCGGGCGGCTTCACCTACTTTTCAGACCGCCTGCGCGATCGCCTGGCGCTGGACTTTGCGCGCAGCAACCTGCTGGAGATCGTGGGCGGGCGCCTGACGGGCCGCGTGCTGCCGCAAAGCTGGGGCGACATTTGCGACGGCGCCATGAAGCGCGAAACCGTGCTGCGCACCTGCAGCCTGATCGGCTGTTCGCCCACGCAAGCCATTGCCATGGGCGACGGCGCCAACGACCTGGAAATGATGGGCGCAGTCGGCCTGTCGGTCGCCTACCGGGCCAAGCCCAAGGTGCGCGCTCAGGCCAGCGTGGCGATCGACATGGGCGGGCTGGACAGGTTGCTGGAACTGTTCGAGGCCGACGCCTGAGCCTGGCAAGCTGCGCCCCGGGGCGCTGCCTGGCTGAACCTACAGCCTCGCCGTTGCGGGTATGCGGCTCGGCGAATCACTAGGCTGGCCCATCCTGCGCGCCGACCCGGCCTGCGCAGCACCTTCCCAGCGCGCAGCGCACGCCGGCCGCCAGCAGAAAGCCGCGTGCGCCGATATGATCCGCCTCCGTCGCACACCAGGCGAGGCTGATCGGGCACCACGGTCAGGCGGCGGTCCAACCAGCATTTCAGCCGGTTGGCACCCTCGCCCTTCGCACCATGACTTCCCCCTCTTCCCATCCTTCGCCCGCCACGGGCGCTGCGGCTGCGCGCACCACGCCGAATCGTCCGGTCAAGCCTCAGGCCGAGCTCAACCACGCGACCCTGCTGCTGATGTCGGTCGCCTGCGGCCTGTGCGCTGGGGCCAACTATTTCAACCAGCCGCTGCTCAGCTCCATCGGTCACAGCCTCGGCATCAGCCAAGGCGCGGCCAGCGTGCTGGTGACTTGCGCGCAGGTGTCGTATGCCTTGGGCCTGCTGTTTCTGGTGCCGCTGGGCGACATGCTGGAGCGGCGCCGGCTGGTGCTGGTGTTGATGCTGCTGGCCGCGACGGGGCTGCTGCTGTCTGGCGCAGCGCAGTGGTTGCCGGCGGCGTTTGCGGTGCTGATCGTCGGCACGCTGATGACCGGCTTGTTCTCGGTCGCGGCGCAGGTGCTGGTGCCGATGGCATCGGCCCTGGTGGCGCCCGAGCGCAGTGGCCGCGCGGTGGGTTTGGTGATGAGCGGGCTGCTCACCGGCATTCTGCTGTCGCGCACGGTGGCGGGGGTGCTGTCGGGCTTGGGCGGCTGGAACACCGTGTACTGGGTGGGCGGCGTGGCGATGGTGCTGCTGGCCTGGCTGTTGGCGCGCAAGCTGCCGGTGTCGCGCAACGGCGGGCCGCAGCTGGGCTATGGCGCCATTTTGCGCACCATGGTCGGCCTGTTTGGCAGCGTGCCGCGGTTGCGCAGCCGCACGCTGCTGGGGGCGCTGGCGTTCGCCTCGGTCAGCGTGCTGTTCTCAACCATGGCGCTGATGCTGGCTGGGCCAGAGCACCGTTTGTCCGACACCGCCATTGGCCTGATCGGCCTGGCTGGTGTGGCCGGCGCACTGATGGCCAATGTGGCCGGCCGCATGGCCGACCAGGGCAAAGAGCGCCTGGTGACGCTGGGCGCTTCCTGCATCCTGGTGCTGGGCTGGCTGCCGCTGTGGTTGGGCGAGCAGTCGCTGCTGCTGTTTGTGCTGGGCATGTTGCTGGTCGATCTGGCGCTGCAGGGCGTGCACATCAGCAACCAGAACGTGGTGTATCGGCTGGCGCCGCAAGCGCGTTCGCGCATCAACGCGTGCTACATGACGGGTTACTTCATCGGCGCGTCCAGCGGGTCGGCCGTGGGTGCGATGGCCTGGAGCCACGGCGGCTGGACGGGCGCCTGCATCGCAGGTGTGGCGCTGGCTGGGTTGAACCTGCTGGCGCTGATGTACGACGGCAAACTGGCAGCGCGGGGCGCGCATGCAGCCGCGGTGGGTTAACAGCTGGCAGGTACCCGCCGGAGGCGGCGGGGCAAGCCAATAAGCACAAGATTCAAAAGAAATAGGCCTGTAGCGCCCGCGTAGCCTGCGCAGGCAGCTATCAAATCAGGATTAAAGGAAGAGTCCAATGTCGCTTCTGGCTGGTGGCCTGTTCAGCAGCCACCGCCTTTTGAAGCGCCCCGCGCGCGCCGTGCCGCGGCGCTGTTTGCCCGAGCTTCAAACGCCAGTGGGCACGAACGCAATCGTCATCGTGGACGCCATGAACAGCCACAGCAGCGCGGCGCCCAGCCAGAGCACCAGCGCATAGACGACGCGGCGCGGCCAGGTGGTCCAGCCCGCGCCCTTCAGCCGCCGGTTCAACCAACCGGCCACCAGAAAACTGAGCGACCACAGGATGCCAACGCCGATGGTGGCGGGCCACACGTCGTCACCGCGCCAGTCGTTCAGGTTGCCATACAGCGGCCACAGCGCAGGCGCCGCCATGTAGTACAGCAGAGCGCCCAGCACGCCCATACTGAGCAGGCCCAGGCCAGCGACCACAAGGGCGGCGATAAGAGATCGCCTCAATTCAACCCAGCCTGGGACGCTGCCGCCACGCGCGTTGATTGAGCTGGCGCAAGCGGCTGCCCCGCCTCAGACGCTGACCGAAGGCAGGCCCGACAGCGCCTGCGCCAATTCTTTCTCGTCGTAGCCCTCGTCCTTCAGGTTGCCGGCAAAGTAGTTCTGATAGGCCGTCATGTCGAAGTGGCCGTGGCCGCTGAGGTTGAACAGAATCGTCTCGGCCTTGCCTTCGCGCTTGCAGCGCAGGGCCTCTTCGATGGCTCCCTTCACGGCATGGTTGGCCTCGGGCGCGGGCACGATGCCTTCGGCGCGCGCAAAGGCCACACCAGCGGCAAAGCAGTCCACCTGGTTGTAGGCCACGGCCTCCATCAAACCCAGTTCCTTGACGTGGCTGACCAGCGGCGCCATGCCGTGGTAGCGCAGGCCGCCGGCATGAAAGCCCGGTGGCGTGAAGGTGCTGCCCAGGGTGTGCATCTTGGTCAGTGGCGTGAGGTGCGCGGTGTCGCCAAAGTCGTAAGCGTATTTGCCGCGCGTGAGGCTGGGGCAGGCCGAGGGTTCGACCGCGACGATGCGCGGCTTCTGGCCGCCCCGCAGGCCGTGGCCGATGAAGGGGAAGGCCAGGCCGGCAAAGTTGCTGCCGCCGCCGGTGCAGGCCACCACCACGTCCGGCCAGGCGTCGGCCATGTGCATCTGCTCCATGGCTTCCAGGCCGATGATGGTCTGGTGCAGCAGCACGTGGTTCAGCACTGAACCCAGGGCGTATTTGGTGTCGTCGCGCTGGGCGGCGATCTCGACCGCCTCGCTGATCGCGATGCCCAGGCTGCCCGGGTGATCAGGATGATCGGCCAGCACCCGGCGGCCATACTCGGTTTCGTTGCTGGGCGAAGCCACACAGCGCGCGCCGTAGGTTTCCATCAGCGCACGGCGATAGGGCTTCTGGTCGTAGCTGACGCGCACCTGGTACACCGTCACGTCCAGGCCAAAAATCTGCCCCGCCAACGCCAGCGAACTGCCCCATTGGCCAGCGCCGGTTTCGGTGGTCAGGCGCTTGACGCCAGCCTCGGCGTTGTAGAAGGCCTGCGGAATCGCCGAGTTGGGCTTGTGGCTGCCGGCGGGGCTGACGCCCTCGTACTTGTAGAAAATCTTGGCCGGCGTGCCCAGGGCTTTTTCCAGCCGGTGAGCGCGAAACAGCGGCGCCGGGCGCCACAGGCGCAGCACCTCGCGCACGGGCTCGGGGATTTCCACCTCGCGCTCGGTCGTCACCTCTTGCTCGATGATGCTCATCGGGAACAGTGGCGACAAATCGTCGGGCCCCACCGGCTGCATGGTGCCGGGGTGCAGCACCGCTGGCGCGGGCTGCGGCAGATCGGCCTGGATGTTGTACCAAAACTTGGGAATCTGGTTTTCTTGCAGCAGGTACTTGGTGGGGGTGCTCATGTGGTCTCCTTTTGCGGGTGTCTGGCGGTGCCGCGCCGGCCGGTGATAGCCAGCGAGCGGGACCGCCAATATAGCGGGGCAAGCGCGTTAAGCGCCTCGGGGACGACCCCAGAAGGCCAAGCCAAAACCACCAAAAATATAGCTGCTGGCGCCAGCTGGACAAGCGCCAAAGGTCGATTTGACTGCGGACTTCGATGAGATCCGGCACTACTCATACACCACCGTCGCGCGCCCCTCATCGGCCTGCGCCATCCAGCTGGCCAGCGCGGCATCGCTGGGATAGAAGACGGCCTGATCGCCCAACTGCAATTGCGCCATCACGCCGCCAGCGGGCGTGTGCCGCTCCATCAACAGGCGCACGGGCAGGCCTCGCAACAGATCGCCGTGCTCGGTTGATTCCTTCTGGGGTGGGTATTCGGTCAGCAAGCGGCGCACATCGGGGCTTTTGCCGGTCACGGCCACACGCAGGAATTTGCCGAAGCGGCAACGCGCCGAAGGCAAGTCCCACACCTGCGTGATCTGCAGTTGCTGGCCGCCAGAAAAGCGGTCTTGCATCACCTTGGCCAGCACGACGATGAACTCGTCGTCCTTCAGCAGGTTGCGGTGCTGGTGGATCAGCGCTTCGTCCACGCGCGCATCCAGCGTGCGGGATTTGTCGTCCAGCTTGAACAGGCCCAGCTTGCCGCGCTGGCCGTTGATCACGCGGAAGTCCCCCACGATGCCGGCCATCAACTGCGGCTCGCGGCCCTCGCTCAGTTCCGCCATGGTGCGGCGCACGAACTGCCGCACCTCCCGTTCGACTTCGTCGAACAGGTGCCCGGACAGGTAAAAGCCAATCGCGGTCTTCTCGAAGCTGAGGCGCTCCTTGATGCCCCAGGGCTTGACGGTCGGCAAGGCCGGTTCCTGAGAGATCGAGCCGTGCCCGTCTGCCATCAGATCGAACAGGCCGCCCTGATCGGCGTTGGCTTCGTTGTTGGCAGCAAACTCAAAGGCCAGATCGATCGCGGCGGCCAGCGCGGTGCGGTCCATCTGCAAGGCGTCGAACGCGCCCGCCCGCACCAAGGCTTCCACGGTGCGCTTGTTCACACGGCTGCGATCGACGCGGCGGCAGAAGTCGAACAACGACGTAAACGGCCCGCTTTCAGAGCCCGCTGGGCCGGTACCCCGCCCTTCGCGCGCCGCAACCATCGCTTCGATCGCCTGTTGGCCGGTGCCCTTGATGGCCCCCAGCCCATAGCGAATCAGCTTGTCGCTGACCGGCTCAAAGCGGTAGAGGCCACGGTTGACATCGGGCGGCTCAAACCCCATGCCGGCGCGCAAGGCGTCTTCGTACAGCACCTTCAGCTTGTCGGTGTTGTCCATCTCCACCGTCATGTTGGCGCAGTAGAACTCGGCGGTGTAGTGCACCTTGAGCCAGGCCGTGTGGTACGCCAGCAGGGAATACGCGGCCGCGTGCGACTTGTTGAAGCCGTAGCCCGCGAACTTCTCCATCAGATCGAAGATTTCGTCGGCCTTCGCTTCACTGATCCCGTTCTTGTCCGCACCTTCCCGGAAGGTGATCCGGTGCTTGGCCATCTCCTCGGGCTTTTTCTTGCCCATGGCGCGGCGCAGCAAGTCAGCGCCACCCAGGCTGTAGCCGCCCAGAATCTGGGCGGTCTGCATGACCTGCTCTTGGTAGACCATGATCCCGTAGGTTTCGCTGAGCATGTCGGCCACCAGCGGGTGTGGGTACTCCACCTCTTCACGGCCGTGCTTGCGCGCCACGAAGCTGGGGATCAGGTCCATGGGCCCGGGGCGATACAGGGCGTTGAGCGCGATCAGGTCCTCCAGCCGCGTGGGCTTGGCATCGCGCAGCATGCCTTGCATGCCGCGGCTTTCAAACTGGAACACGGCTTCGGTGCGCCCCTCCTGGAACAGCTTGTAGGTGGCCGCGTCGGTCAAGGGGATGGCCTCGAAGGCGAAGTCCTTCTGTCCGGGATGGCGCCGAACAATCAGCTCGCGCGCGATCTCCAGGATCGTCAGCGTCGCCAGGCCCAGAAAGTCGAACTTGACCAGGCCAATGGCTTCGACATCGTCCTTGTCGTACTGGCTGACCGCCGATTCGCTGCCAGGCTGCTGGTACAGCGGGCAAAAGTCGGTCAGCTTGCCCGGCGCGATCAACACGCCGCCCGCGTGCATGCCCACGTTGCGGGTCATGCCTTCCAGCTTTTTGGCCAGCTCGATGAGGGTTTTGACCTCGTCCTCCTTGGCGTAGCGCTCGGCCAGAATGGGCTCGACCTTCATCGCACCGTCGATGGTGATGTGCTGCCCCGGCTTGTTGGGAATCAGCTTGCTGATGCCGTCGCAGAACATGTAGCTCATGTCCAGGGTGCGGCCCACGTCACGAATCGCCGCGCGCGCAGCCATGGTGCCAAACGTGGCGATCTGGCTGACGGCCTCCTTGCCGTACTTGCCTTTGACGTAGTCGATCACGCGGTCGCGGTTGGCCTGGCAGAAGTCGATGTCGAAGTCAGGCATCGACACGCGTTCGGGGTTCAAAAACCGCTCGAACAGCAGCTTGTACTGCAGTGGATCCAGGTCCGTGATCTTCAGCACATAGGCCACCAACGACCCCGCGCCCGAGCCGCGCCCCGGCCCCACCGGGCAGCCGTTCTGCTTGGCCCAGTTGATGAAATCGCCCACGATCAGGAAGTAGCCGGGAAAGCCCATCTTCAGGATGGTGGTGATCTCGAACTCCAGCCGCTCCACATAGCGCGGGCGCTGGGCATCTCGCTGCGCAGCGTCAGGGTAAAGCTGGCGCAGGCGCTCTTCCAGCCCCTCGAACGAGGCTTCCCGAAAGTAGCTCTCGATCGTGTGCTCTGGGGGAACCGCGAAATCCGGCAACTGGGGTTTGTCCAGCACCAGGGTCAGGCTGCAGCGGCGCGCAATCTCGACGCTGTTGGCGATTGCCGAGGGCAAGTCCGAAAACAGGGCTGCCATCTCTGCCGCGGTCTTGAAGTACTGATCCTCGGTGAATCGACGCACCCTGCGCGGGTTGCCCAGGATCTCTCCTTCCGCGATGCACACGCGCGCCTCATGCGCTTCGTAGTCGCCGGGATGGACAAACTGCACGGGGTGGGTGGCCACGACGGGCAGCTTCAAGCGCGCGGCGAGCGCCACGGCGCCGGCGATGTAGGCCTCGTCCTCCGGCCGGCCGGCCCGCTGCAGTTCCACATACAGGCGGTGCGGAAACATCTCCGCCAGACGAAGCGCCACATCGCTGGCCAGCTCGGGGGCGCCCTGCGTCAACGCCTGTCCAATGGGGCCCGCCTGGGCGCCTGACAGCAGGATCAGGCCTTCAGAAAGCTCGCGCAGCCATTGCCAGCGAACGGTGGCCACGTTCTTGACGACGCCCTGCGTCCAGGCGCGCGCCAGCAGCTCGGACAGGTTGAGATAGCCCTTTTCGTTCTGAACCAGCAAAAGCACGCGCGACGGGGTGTCGGCGTCCGGATCCATCGCCTCCAGAAAAATCTCGGCGCCAATGACCGGCTTGACCCCGTGTCCCCGCGCCGCCTTGTAGAACTTGATTGCGCCAAACAGGTTGCTGAGATCGGTGATCGCCAAAGCAGGCTGCCGATCGGATGCGGCCTTGTCGACCGCATCATCGACACGCGCGATGCCATCAACCACGGAAAACTCGGTGTGTAGTCTGAGATGAACGAACATAACTAAGAAAAACAGGCTAAGCGCTGCGGCCATTGCGCCGCGAACCGGGCAGCATGCGCCGCACCGCGCTCAAAAAAAAGAAGACTTCAGACGATTTCGCCGGTCTTGTCCGGTCGGTGCGGTATTACTGCGCAGATCGCGAGCACCTGCACATCGAGAGGGCAATCTTAAAAATATACTCTGCCTGTGCTTTCCATGCCGGTCTAGCTGTTGCGCCGCGTAAGCGAAGGCATCCCAGCGTTTGGCAACCCCAAGGCGCGACACCTGCAGACCGGCTGCAAAGCGGCTGCGCCCCTACCCTTTAAGCACATCTTTCAACCTGTCGATCATGACCAACTTGAGACTCGGTACCTATCAGCTACCCGCAGCCGAGGTCGTTCTGGTCCAGACCCTGTTTCGCCTGTATGCCCACAGCGGCGACTTCAATTGGACGTTCGTGACGGCGCCTCCCTACGATGCGCTGCTGGTGGATGGCTCTACGGGGGACGAGATAGCACCGGAAGCGGCATTGATGGCCAAGTCCGTGCTTCGCCTGACGCGCATGAATGCCGCGCCAGGCCCCGACACCCTGCAACGGCCCATCCGCTCCGACAAGCTGCTGGAGTGGTTGCGGTCCCTGCAGAACGGCTTTGAGGATACCCGCCCAGCGTCGTGGATGGCCTCCGTGCCAGGCGAACCGGACCTGCTGGAGCCGTCGCAACCCGAGCTGGTCGTCAGCCCGCAGCGGTTCAAGCTCCGTCGCTGGCCGCCGGCGGCGCTTTTGCGCAGCGACCCGAATCGGATTCGAATGGCCACCATCCTTTCGCGCCGGGCGCTGAATGCGTCGGATCTCGCCGCCATCAGCGGTCAGGCCGTGGCCGAATGCCAGGCTTTTCTGCAATCGCTACAAACCACCGGTTTGGTTGAAGTGCAGCAAGAAGCCCCCGCGACGCCACAAGCGCCACAAAACCCGCAACCCAGCCAACCACGGGCCGCCGCCGTGGCCAAGCCCACTTTCGCGCGTGGGCTGATCTCCGGCATTCGCCGCCGCCTTGGCCTGTGAACCGATTGCAGCAATATCTATGAACGAGTACAAGATTCTGTTCACCGGCACCATGGGTGCAGGGAAAACCACCGCCATCGGCGCCATCAGTGAAACCCCGCCGATCGTCACTGACGTAGAGAACAACGACCTTTCGCACTCCAAGGAACGCACCACGGTCGGCCTGGATTTCGGCCAGTTCACGCTCGACAACGGCGACCGCATTCGCCTTTTCGGCACACCGGGCCAGTCTCGCTTCGACTTCCTCTGGAAGATTTTGTCCAAGAACGCCCTGGGCATGATCATCCTGACGGACAACTCCAGGCCTGACCCGCTGGCGGATCTGCGTGTGTACCTGGAAGGCTTTGCGGACGATCTGGATTTGATGCCCTGCGCCATCGGCATTGGTCGCCTGGGCGAGTTCCCGTCACCGTCGCTCGATGACTACATCAATGAACTGGCACGACATCAGCGCGTGCTGCCCGTCCTGGAAGTCGATGTGCGCAAGCGCGACGACGTGATCCTGCTCATCGATACCTTGCTGGCCCAACTCGAAGCCGGCATGTTTGGAGAATGAACCCATGTCAGTGAAGATCAATCTTGCGCCCAGCGCACAGGTCGTCGCCGCGCGCGAAGCCGAAAGTTTTTTAGGCAGCGTGGACGGCGTGACGGCTGTTGTGGTCGCCACGATCGACGGTTTCGACGTTGCGTCCGCAATGCGACACGGTGACCCTGCCCGCGTTGCAGCGATGGCCAGTTCCATTTCGGCCATCAGCTCCGTGGTTTCGCAGGAAGCCAGCCTGGGCAAGAACAAGAGTGTCACGATCGACACCGAGTCGGGCTTCGCGGTGGTGTTCAGCGTGCATCGCTCCGACGCCGACCTGGTGATCAACGTGATCGCCGATGGCAGCGCCATCCTCGGACAAGTGGCGTACCGGACGGCCCAGTTCGCTAGATTGTTGGCCGAAGCATGATGGAAAAACGCCTCCAGGCTGCCGTCGAGGCCATGGCCGCCATGCCCGGCCTGGAAGGCTGCGCCCTGGTCGAAATCGAAGCCGGCATGGTTTGGCACCACGCGGGTCAGATCGAAGGGGTTCAAACCTTCGCCGAGGCCGCCAGCGACTACTGGCGCCTGTATACGCGTCTGTCCGACCAGTTCAAGGATCTGGGCGACTTGCGCGCCTCGGTCATGATGCACACCCATGGGCGGATCACGCTGCTGCCCTGTGGCAAAGGCATGCTGCTGGTCACCTTGACGCGGCAAAAGTCCGAGATTGATTGGGCGCTGTGGCAGGAAAAGACCAAGGAACTGGCACTTCTGGTTGACGAACTCTGAGGCGAGGCGTCTGGACTGGGATGACGGCAAGCGCTTCGTTTGCCCAAAACGCACACCTGCAGGCGCACAGCCGCCATTGACCTGACTGGCCCGCTGCATCGTTCCACGAATAGGACGACCAACAGCCTGGGGCACAGGGTGATGCGCTCCAGACGCTGCTCAGACGGATTGCTGTGCCGCCACGGCACTCGCTGAGCGGCGGAACCTCATTCAGTCCAGCACCAGCCCCGCGCCAGCGGCTACCATTGGCAGCTTCACCCCTTTGCATCTGATTGGCAGTCGTGCCCGCGTATACCTTTGAAGC
>JAGOEM010000041.1 GCA_017997715.1 Ottowia sp. | reverse complement strand
GCGCTGCAGGGCCGCCCCCATCTGGTGGCGCTGGCCGGCATCGCGCGGCCCGAAGCATTTTTCGACATGCTGCGCGCCGCCGGGCTGAACCTGCACGAAACGCTGGCGCTGCCCGATCACTACGATTTCAATAGCTGGAAGCGCCCGCCTGACGGGCGTGAAACCCTGATTTGCACCGAAAAAGACGCCGTGAAACTGTGGCGGCAGCGGCCCGACGCGCTGGCCGTGCCGCTGCTATTGGATGTGCCCGCCGCTTTTTTTGACGCGCTGGATCAGCGGCTGGCGGCGCGCGGTGTGCGCCCAGGCGCCGCCGCAGCCGGCCTGGCCCAGCCGTGAAGCCCGCCGCCCCGTTGCCGCAACGGCGGCCAGGTGGCCTGGCATGACGCGCACCGCGCCCGCGCCCCAGGTGCTGACGCAGTGGCACGTTGTGCACGGCGGCCCCCAGCATGGCGTGATGCTGCGCAAGCTGGAACGCGCGGGCGGCTTCAAGGCCGTCGACGTGCAGGTGGAACGCCTGCTGTGGCAAGGCCGCCAAGAGGCCCACACCCGCTTTGCGCTGGCCCTGCCCGCCCAGCCCACCGACGCGCTGCACCAGGCGCTGCTGCAGCTGGCCTGGCGACTGGCGCCCACCTGGCGCGTGACGCGCAGCGGCGACGCTCTGGCGGGCGAATGGCGCGATGACGCCGACGGGCCAGCGGCGCACGGCCTGCCCGGCGGTTGCTGGCAGGTGCGCTGGGCGTACCAGGCGTCGCAAAGCCATGTACGCACGCCGTTTCTGAACGGGCAGCCGAACCATGGGTAGGCGCCGCACCACCAGCCCAGGCGGGCGTGTCGCGCCGATGACTTCGTTTTTGATAGCTGCTTGCGCCCGTCCATAAAGCGCTACAGCCTTGTTTGATGCTGAAACTGCGCTGGCGGACGCAGCTGGCGCGCCCGCTGGGCCACGCGGCCACCGGCGCGGCGGCAGCTATCATGCCCCCACGCCTGCGGCCCCTGTTTGCCCCGCGCGCCGCCTCAGCCAAGTTCGTCCAACCGCATGTCCCCCTACCTCTACCTGCTGGCCGCCATCGTGGCCGAAGTGATCGCCACCAGCGCGCTGAAGGCCAGCGAGGGCTTCACTCGGCTCGGCCCTACGGCCATGGTGGTGGTGGGCTATGGCGTGGCGTTCTGGCTGCTGTCGCTCACGCTGCGCACCATTCCGGTTGGCGTGGCCTATGCCACCTGGTCGGGGCTGGGCATTGTGCTGATCGCCATCGTCGGCTGGCTGGCCTTTGGCCAAAAGCTGGACGCCTGGGCGGTGCTGGGCATGTCGCTGATCGTTGCCGGCGTATTGATCATGAACCTGCTGTCGAAAACGGCGGCGCACTGAATAAAGCAAAGGCCTTTTCGCCATGGACCCCAAACTGCTCGAACTGCTGGTCTGCCCTGTCACCAAGGGGCCACTGGACTTTGACCGCGACAAGCAAGAGCTGATCTCGCGCTCGGCCCGGCTGGCCTACCCGGTGCGCGACGGCATCCCGATCATGCTGGAAGCCGAAGCGCGCACCCTGTCCGACGACGAACTGGAAGCACTGCCGCCGCGCACACCCGTGGTGGGTTGACACCCCCACCACCATGTGGCAAAACACAGTGGCTGCCCTGGCAGCGCGAGCCACAGCGCCCCGTGCGCCGCATTCCTAAAAAATAATGATTGGAGACAAGCCATGCAGGTTTACCCCCGTGTGCGCCACAGCGCCTTTTGGGCACTGGCCGCCGCCAGCGTTCTACTCAGCGGCTGTGGAGGCCACATGAATCCTGAAAACCGGACCACCCGCTACGGCGACGTGGAAGGCGTGAACGACAGCGCGCGTTCAGGCACCTATTTCTGGAAGGGCATCCCCTTCGCCCAGGCGCCGGTGGGCGCACTGCGCTGGAAGGCGCCCCGCGCCCCCCTGGCGTGGACGGGCACGCGCGACGCCAAGACCTTCGGCGCCTCGTGCATCCAGAACCCGCGCCTGTACAGCCCCGGCAACAGCAACACGTTTGACGCCAGCGTGGGCCAGAACCTGATCAGCGGCAACACGCCCGGCAGCGAGGACTGCCTGTCGCTGAACATCTGGCGCCCGGCCAGTGGCGAACGCAACCTGCCGGTGATCGTCTTCATCCACGGCGGCAGCAACATCACCGGCTACAGCGGCGACCCGATGTACGACGGCGCAGCGCTGGCCAACAAGGCCAACGCGGTGGTCGTCACCGCCAACTACCGCCTGGGCCAGCTGGGCCACTTCCGCCACCCAGCGCTGCGCGACACCACGGTAGACCCAACGCTGACGGCCGACGACATGTCGGGCAACTACGCGGTGCTGGACATCGTGCAGGCGCTGCGCTTCGTGCAGGACAACGTGGACGAGTTCGGTGGCAACCCGAAAAACGTGACGCTGACCGGCCAATCGGCCGGCGCCATCAACGTCCTGGCGGTGGCCACGGCACCGGGCCAGCGCGCGGCGGGCCTGTTCCACAAGCTGGCGCCGCTGTCGGGCGGCATCTCGGTTGCCAACAGCCCGGGCTTTCCGCAGCCCGCCAACAATTTGGTGGGCAACCACGGCTACATCCCGGCGCTGAACCCCTCGGCCACCTACGACGCGCTGTCTGGCGCGCTGCTGGCCAAGCTGCTGATCGACGACGGCAGCGCCGCCGACGCCGCCAGCGCCACGGCCTGGATCGCCGGCCACAGCAACGCCGACATCGCCGCCTACCTGCGCGGCAAGCCCGCCAGCACCCTGCTGAAAGTGGGTGTGCGCACCATCGGCGGCCTGCCCAACACCACCACCTCGGGCCCGATTCCTGAAGGCACGGTGGTGGCCACCGACCCGATCGCCGCCATCCTGGCCGGCAACTACGTCAAAACGCCGCTGCTGGCCGGCCTGACGGGTGCCGAGAACAAGCTGCTGTCGTTCTTCCTGCCGCTGGTGGGGCACCCGGTGGGCATCAAGCTGACCGATGCGCAGCTGTTCCCGATCCTGTTTGACCCGGCCAAAGCCAAGGCGGCCAAGTTCGGCGACATCATCAACCCCGCTTACCCCGATGTGGCGGCTTACGACCCGGCGATTGCCGAACTGGATGCCAAGTTCTTCGGCGCCCTGCGCGACAACATGCTGAACGCCTTCATCAAGCAAACGCCCGACCAGGTGTGGTCCTACCGCTTCGACTGGAAGCAGGAACCCGCCCCATGGAACGACGTATACGGCGCGGCGCACGCGTTTGACCTGGCGTTTCTGCTGGGCAACTTCGACACCTCGCTGTATGCCAACGTGATCGCCAGCGACGCCAACAAGGGCGGGCGCGACGCGCTGTCGGGCGCCATGATGGGCGCGCTGGGCGCCTTTGCCCGCAGCGGCAACCCGAACGATGCCTCGCTGGGCACCAACTGGCCCACCTGGCCGCGCGTGCTGGTGTTCGATGCGTCGCAGACGGGCAAGCAGATATCGGTGGAATAAACGGCGGGGTTTTTTGACCCGCGCGTGATGAGAGCGGCTGCCCCCTCAGGCGGCCTCCTCATCACGCGCGCCGGCCGCCGTCAGCGTCTGTCCCGGTGGCGCTTCCGCGCAGGGTTCCTCCGCAAGCCGCCGCAGCGCGTGCTGAAATCGAGCCCGCTGCGGCCTTGGGCGCTGCGATGCCGCGGCGGCGTCGCTCCGCGCTTGAAGCGCACGCGTTGCCTGCCGATGCCGGCATAAAGGCGCACGATGGCGAAGTGATGGAACGAGAAGGCGATTCCGGCGGCTTTTCCGGCAGCATCACTGCGCTACCTGGAACGGGCCCGTCGTTCAGGTATCTGGCTCGCCAGGTCCGGCTCGCCATTCGCAGGCCCCAAGCCGTTGGCCAACCGCATTCACCTGCGATGCGCTGATCACCCGCAACAGCCGCATACGCAATCCGCACGCACAGCGAGCGCCACCTCAGCGACACTCTCCCGCATGAGCTTCACCGTCCTGATCCCCGCCCGCCTGGCTTCCAGCCGCCTGCCCAACAAACCATTGGCCGACATCGGCGGCAAGCCGATGGTGGTGCGCGTGGCCGAACGGGCCGAGGCATCGGGCGCCGCACAGGTGCTGGTGGCGACCGATGCGCCCGAAATCGTGGCCGCTTGTTCGGCCCACGGCGTGCGCGCCCTGCTGACCCGCGCCGACCACGCCAGCGGCAGCGACCGCCTGGCCGAAGCCTGCGAACAGCTTGGCCTGACCGGGGACGACATCGTCGTCAACGTGCAGGGCGACGAGCCGCTGATCGACCCGGCGCTGATCGATGCCGTGGCCAATTTACTGCCAAAACAGCCCTTAGCGCAGATGGGGACTGCGGCACACGCTATCAAAAGCGTAGAAGAATTCACCAACCCGAACGTCGTGAAGGTGATCACCGATGCGCGCGGGCTGGCGCTGACCTTCAGCCGCGCGCCGCTGCCCTGGTGGCGCGATGGCTTCGCCGGCGGCATTGCCCAGCTGCCGGCAGCGCCCGCGCCGCTGCGCCACATCGGCCTGTACAGCTACCGCGCGGCCTTTCTGCGCGCCTTTCCGCAACTGGCGCCCGCGCCGCTGGAGCAGTGCGAAGCGCTGGAACAGCTGCGCGCGCTGTGGCACGGCCACCGCATCGCCGTGCACGTGACCGATGCGGCGCCGGGCCCTGGCGTGGACACCCCCGAGGATCTGGCCCGTGTGCGTGCGCTGCTGGGCGCCTGAAAGGCACGTACGCCGTCAGCCTAATGTGGGGCAGTGCATGCTATTCTTGAAACAGCCCTGACCGAATACTTGAAACCAGCCCACTGGCGAGCGCGCGGTCTGCAGCCAGCCAGTCAGCCCGTATAAGCCACACCAGCGGCGCCGCGGGGGCCCGCTGCCAACGATCCAGCCCGCACCGACCACCGAGGAGAGACATGAAACTGATACTTCTGGGCGCCCCTGGCGCCGGCAAAGGCACGCAAGCGGCCTTCATTTGCCAGAAATACGGCATCCCGCAGATTTCCACCGGCGACATGCTGCGCGCCGCCGTGAAGGCGGGCACCCCCCTGGGCCTGGAAGCCAAGGGCGTCATGGATTCAGGCGGTTTGGTCAGCGACGAGCTGATCATCAACCTGGTGAAAGAGCGCATCACCCAGCCGGACTGCGTCAACGGCTTTCTGTTTGACGGCTTCCCGCGCACCATTCCCCAAGCCGAGGCGATGAAGCAGGCCGGCGTCAAGCTGGACTACGTGCTGGAAATCGACGTGCCCTTCGACGCCATCATCGACCGCATGAGCGGCCGCCGCAGCCACCCGGCCAGCGGCCGCATCTACCACGTCAAGTTCAACCCGCCCAAGGCCGAAGGCAAGGACGACATCACTGGCGAAGACCTGGTCCAGCGCGACGACGACAAGGAAGAAACCGTGCGCAAGCGCCTGAATGTCTACACCGACCAGACCCGCCCGCTGGTGGAGTACTACAGCCAGTGGGCCACCAAGGAACCCGCCGCCGCGCCCAAGTACCGCAAGATCAGCGGCTCGGGCAGCGTGGAAGACATCACCGCGCGGGCGCTGGAAGCGCTGGCCAGTTGATGGCCGCCAATAACGGCAGCGCGCCGACGTGATTCACGCGGCACGTTGAAAAAAGGGGCATCGACCAGCCGGTCCATGCCCCTTTTGCTTGGCCGCACGGTCATGCAGCCGCATCCGCCATCAACGTGGGCGGCCGAGGTTCAGCGTCCAGTAATAGGTGTACAGCGTGCCCTGGCGGGCCATACAGCTGGCACCGACCTCGGTGGCCGATGCGCTCATCATGGCTTCGCAATGGCCGCTGGCGCTGTCGCGCCACTGCCCAAACGCGCCGCCCGAGGTGGACGAGCCCGCCGCGATGTTCTCTGCCCAATACGAAAAGCTGTAGCCCGCAGCCGCGATGCGCTGGCCCGGGCCACTGTCGTCGCTGCCGGTGTGGCTGAAGAAGTTGTTCAACGCCATGTCGAGCGAATGCCGGGCAGATGCGTTGGCCAAGGCCCCATTCCAGCTGAGCGCGGGCGCCGCCGCCACGGTTCTGCCGCTGCAGATCTGCGCCTGCGAACGGAACTGGTTGATCAGCGTCAGCAACTGGCTCATATCGCCGCACAACTGGGCACTGGCGACTGGGGGTGGTGCGGGAGTTGGCGCGGGTGCAGGCGCTGGCGGCGTCGGAGCAGGGGGCGTTGGAGCAGCAGGCGGTGCCGCCGGACCGGGCGCGGGCGGTACGGGTGCCGGGGTCGGTGCGGGCACACCGGGCGCAGGCGGCACTGGCGCGGGTGTCGGCGCGGGTGTCGGCGCGGGTGGTGGCGGCAACGTGGGTGCGACCGGCGCGGGCGACGGTGCCGCTGGCGAGGGCGCCGAAACCACGGGTGCGGGCGCAGGTGCTGCGGGTGCCGGGCCTGGTGCCGCCGGTGCGGGCGTAGGGGCTGGTGCCGGTGGGCTGTTGCCATCACCTCCGCCGCATGCCGCAACCGCGGCGCACATCGCCGTCACTGTCAACAGGCGTTGCCAGCGCACCGTGCCATCGTCCGCCGCGCACGCCGGCTTCGCTCTGCTTGTCTCGTTCATCCCACGCTCCTCGGGGTTGTCTCGGTGTGTCTATTCGATGCGGTCGCAATTATCTCGGGGCAGACCTGATCAGCTCGCAACCAAGCGTTACCCGCCCGCCCAGCACAAAAAAGCTTGCGCTCTCAGGTAAGCTGGTTAAAAATACAGGTACTGGATATCAACACAGGTATTTGTTCGGGCCGTTTTGCCCATGCCGGAGGCGCCATGACCGACAGTCCCAAGCTCACCGCTCGTCAACAGCAGATTCTGCAACTGGTGCAGCACGCCATCGCGCGCACGGGTGCACCACCCACGCGCGCCGAAATCGCCACCCAACTGGGCTTCAAATCCGCCAACGCGGCCGAAGAACATTTGCAGGCGCTGGCACGCAAGGGCGTAATCGAATTGGTCAGCGGCACCTCGCGCGGCATCCGGCTCAAAGGCAGCGGCCGCAGCAGCAGCGCCAGCAGGGGCGACCCGCTCAGCCTGTCGCTGCCCGGCATGGCGCAGCTGGCGCTGCCGCTGGTCGGCCGCGTGGCCGCCGGCTCGCCCATCCTGGCGCAAGAGCACGTCGATCAGACCTACCACGTCGAACCCAGCCTGTTCGTGCACCGGCCCGACTACCTGTTGCGCGTGCGCGGCATGTCCATGCGCGACGCCGGCATCATGGACGGCGACCTGCTGGCCGTGCAATCCACGCGCGAAGCACGCAATGGCCAGATCGTGGTGGCGCGGCTGGGCGATGACGTCACGGTCAAGCGCTTCCACCGCCTCAAGAACCAGATCGAGCTGCACGCGGAAAACCCCGACTACCCCACCATCGTGGTGCAGCCCGGCGAACCGTTTGAAATCGAGGGTCTGGCCGTCGGCCTGATCCGCAACAGCATGCTGCTTTAGCGCAGCACCGGCTCGCGCTGCTGCAGGTGGCGGGCGTGCAGACAAACCGGCGATGCCCTGGCGGCCATCGGCCCTTGTCCACACCCTTCGGCAGCGCGAACAGAAGATCGGGCACCCCGGTCTTCATCGAATCTCGCCTGTGTCCAACCTCGCTTTACCTGAAAGGTTTTACATGGGTACCAACGTAATCTATCTTGCCGATTTGGCATCGGCCAACGGTGTCGCTCCGTCCGTGCCAGCGTATCGGCGTGCGCGCCTGCGTGCAGTTGCTGCCGCAAGCCCCGGCTCACCTGCGCCCAGCCGTCCGCACGGCCCCGCATCCTGGGTGGCCGCGGCGCAACGGCGCGCTGCACTGCGTCTGGCGCCAACCCTCACCGCACCGGTCGCCCAGTTGCCCCAGGGCGAATGCTATGCCCTGCCCTTGGTCGGCCTGCCCGATGCCCCTGCCACCGGCCGCGTAGGCAGCCTGCGTCTGTCCGGGCGTTTGGTGGATGTCTGCGCCGAACTGGAACGCCTGGCACAGGCAGAAGCAGCGGCCGAAGCCCTGGTGCGCCGCGCCTGAGCGCACGCACGGCCCCCGTCAGGCGGGCTAGTCTGGCCCTGACGGCGGCGCCAGCCCAGGTGGGCGCGGGCGCTGACCAGCGCCGCGCACATCCTCCGCACGTTTGGCCAGACTGATCGCAGCCTATCCGCCAGACGAGCGCATGCCGTCAATCAGTCAATCCGTCAATCACCCGGACAACCAAACAACCGGTCCGTTCGCCCGCTGCATTGACTTGCCATCCACAGAAATCGCGGTTGCGGCAGACGGAAGGCAATGCCGGCACGTGCGCGGCGTTTGTTTGCGCAAACGCGCTGGCAGCGCCTGGCGTCACCCCTGGGTTCCCGTCGGCGGCACAATGGGGGGATGAATATCGTGATCCTCGACGATTACCAGGATGCCGTGCGCAAACTGAACGCAGCGGCCAAGCTTGAGGCCCATTCGGCCAAGGTCTACACCAACACGGTCAAGGGCCTGGGGCAGTTGTCGGTCCGTTTGCGCGACGCCGAGGTGATCGTGCTGATTCGCGAACGCACGCAGATCACGCGCCAGCTGGTCGAAAAACTGCCGCGGCTGCGCATGATTTCGCAGACCGGCCGGGTAGGCAGCCACATCGACGTGGTGGCCTGCACCGAACGCGGCATTGCCGTGGCCGAAGGCGGGGGTTCGCCGGTTGCGGCCGCCGAACTGACCTGGGCGCTGATCATGACCGCCGCGCGCCGCATTCCGCAGTACGTGGGCAATCTGAAGCACGGGGCGTGGCAACAGTCGGGGCTGAAAGCCGCGTCGATGCCGCCCAACTTTGCCCTGGGCACGGTGTTGCGCGGGCGCACGCTGGGCATCTGGGGCTACGGCAACATCGGCCAGATGGTGGCGGGTTTTGGCCGGGCTTTCGGCATGCAGGTGATGGTGTGGGGCTCGCCCGAATCCATGGCACGCGCACGCGCCGATGGCTACGCCACCGCCCCCACCCGCGCCGATTTCTTTGCCAACGCCGACGTGCTGTCGCTGCACCTGCGCCTCAGCGACAGCACCCGCCATGCAATCCGGCTGGACGACCTGGGCCGCATGAAGCCCACGGCGCTGCTGGTCAATACCTCGCGCGCCGAGCTGATCGAGCCGGACGCGCTGGTCAGCGCCCTCAACCGCGGCCGCCCGGGCATGGCCGCCGTGGATGTGTTCGAGACCGAGCCCATCCTGCAAGGCCACGCGCTGCTGCGAATGGAAAACTGCATCTGCACGCCGCACATCGGCTATGTCGAGCACGACAACTACGAGCTGTATTTCGGCGCCGCCTTCGACAACGTGCTGAGCTACCTGCGCGGCACGCCCACCAACATCGTCAACCCCGGCGCGCTGCAGGTTCGACGTTAGGGCGACGCCGAAAAAGTATTTGTGCTGCGGCGCGCGCTGAATGCGCATGGGCGGCAAGGCGCACACTGCATCGACAGGCCGTGCTGTGGCAACAATTTGCATGGCCACAGCCCGCCCGCAGTCAGGCACGTCATCCGGCACGTAGTCAGATAGGCAAAGCGAGCGCGGATGGTGCTTCGCATTGATTTATGCATATTTTAGCCTTCTGGCGCCCTACAGACGGGCGTAACCAGCTACCATTTGAATAGCAACCTGCGCCACAATGAAGGCACCCACGCCGCCCGCATAATCCTGCGGATGAGCACCACCCCTCCCGTATTCACCACCGTCGGCATCGTCGGTACCGGCGCCATGGGCCGCGGCATTGCCCAGATTGCCGCGCAGGCCGGCAGCACGGTTCTGCTTTTCGACACCCAAGCCGTCGCCGTCGAAAAGGCGCGCGAAGCGCTGGGCGCGCAATGGAACAAGCTGGTCGACAAGGGCCGCCTGTCGCCCGAGCAGGCCAGCGCCTTGAAGGCGCGCCTGCAGTCCGCCGCCGCGCTGGCCGATCTGGCGCCGTGCGACCTGGTGGTTGAAGCCGTGGTCGAACGGCTGGATGTGAAAAAGACCTTGTTTGGCGAGCTTGAAGACATCGTTGCACCCAGCGCCGTGCTGGCCACCAACACCTCGTCGCTGTCGGTCACGGCCATCGCCGCCAGGCTGAAGCGCCCGCGGCAGTTTGCCGGCTACCACTTCTTCAACCCGGTGCCGCTGATGAAGGTGGTGGAAGTGATTGCCGGCCTGAAGAGCGCCGCCGCCGTCTGCCAACAGTTGACCGACTACGCGCGCCAGATGGGCCACACGCCGGTGCAGGCGGGCGACACGCCGGGTTTCATCGTCAACCACGCGGGGCGCGGCTACGGCACCGAGGCGCTGCGCATCGTCGGCGAAGGCGTTACCGATTTCGCCACCATCGACCGCATCTTGAAAGACCAGGTGGGCTTCAAGCTTGGCCCGTTCGAGCTGATGGACCTGACCGCGCTGGATGTGTCGCACCCGGTCATGGAATCGATCTACCGCCAGTATTACGACGAGCCGCGCTTTCGCCCCAGCGTGATCACCGCGCAGCGCCTGGCCGGTGGCGTGGTGGGCAAGAAGGTGGGCGAAGGCTTTTATAACTATGTGGACGGCGCCGCGCAGATCGCCCCCGAACCGCCCGTGCCCGAGGTGGCCGAGCTGCCGCCCGTGTGGGTGTCCAGCCGCGCCGCGCGCCGCGCCGAGCTGTACCAGCTGCTGAAAGCCTTGGGGGCCAAGATTGAGACGGGCCAGTCGCCCTCGCCCCAGGCGCTGACGCTGGTCGCGCCGCTGGGCTTTGACGTGACCACCGTGGCCGTGGTCGAACGGCTGGACCCGGCGCGCACCGTCGGCATCGACATGCTGATCGAAGACGCGGCCACCCGGCGCCGCGTGCTGGCCACCAACCCCGCCACGCGCGCCGACATGCGCGACGCCGCGCACGCGCTGTTGGCGCGCGACGGCAAGCCGGTCAGCGTGATCCGAGATTCGGGCGGCTTTGTCACCCAGCGCGTGGTGGCGGCCATCATCAACATTGCGTCGGACATGTGCCAGCAGCGCGTGTGCACGCCCAAGGATTTGGAAACCGCCGTCACCCTGGGCCTGGGCTATCCGCTGGGGCCACTGGCCATGGGCGACAAGCTTGGCCCCGACAACATCCTGGAAGTGCTGTTCAACCTGCAGACCGTGTACGGCGACCCGCGCTACCGCCCCAGCCCTTGGCTGCGCCGGCGCGGCGCCATTGGCCTCAGCCTGATGCATGAAGAGGAATAAGCCCTGCTGAGGTGCGTTCGCGCCCATCGCCCGGCGACCCCCGTGCGCCGGTACAAGCCCGCGCACCGCATTCGTTGGCCGGGCCTGCGCCGCAGCCGTGCAAGCCGGGGGTAGGCGATGGCGGCGGTGGCGCTGCTGGAACGCTGCACCTTTGCCGACCAACGGGCGGACCGTGCACCGGCGCCTCTGATTCTTAGCTTAATATGCTCCCATCGCTTGTTGGCAGTGCGCAAGCAGCTACTTGAAACATAGCAAAAAAGGAGATGGCATGAGCACCACACCGCCAGACGGCGATTTCGCCAAGGCATTGGATCAGCTGGCCCAGCAGCGGCCCGGCAGCGGCGCCCACCAGGCCGCCACGCCACAGCCGCTGATCGCGGACGAGGCCTCGCTGCTTCAGGCGCAGATCGACAGCGTGTTGCTGCCAGCCACCGGGCGCACGCCGGAAGACCTGCAAAAGATTGCCGAGCTGGACGCGCTGCCGCCGGTCAGCGACGAAGAACTGGCGCGCCAGGCCGAAGCGGCGCCAGGCGCCGACGGCGACCCCAGCACGCCCGAATAACGGCGTACACCGCCCGCGCGGCGGAGCGCTGCTGTTCGCTGCTCCCCTTCGCTTCCATCGAAAGCCCCCGCATGACCGCTGAACTGCGCAGCACCGTCGATGGCCGCACCATGGTGCTGACCATCCGCAACCCCGAGCACCGCAACGCCCTCGGCCCCGAGATGTACGCCGCCGGCGTCGAGGCGTTGAACGTGGCCGAATCCAACCCCGAAGTGCGCTGCGTGGTGATCCGCGGCGAAGGCCAGGTGTTCTGCGCCGGCGGCAACCTGCAGCGCCTGCAGGCCAACCGGCAAAAGCCGCCCGAGGTGCAGGCGCAGAGCATCGAAGGCCTGCACACCTGGATCGAGGCGATCCGCAGCTTTCCCAAGCCGGTGATCGCCGCCGTCGAAGGGCCGGCGGCCGGCGCCGGTTTTTCACTGGCGCTGGCGTGCGACCTGATCGTGGCGGCGCGCAACGCGGTGTTCGTCATGGCCTACAGCGGCGTCGCGCTGTCGCCCGATGGCGGCGGCAGCTGGAGCCTGTCGCGCGCACTGCCGCGCCAGCTGGTGACCGAACTGCTGATGACGGGCGAGCGCATCGGCGCCCAGCGCCTGCACGAATTGGGCGTGGTCAACCGCCTGTGCGACGCCGGCCAGGCGCTGGACACGGCGCTGACCTGGTCCGACCAGCTGGCCGACCGCGCCGCCAATGTGCTGACCAGCATCAAGGAACTGGTGGACGAAGCCAGCCAGCACACCCTGCCCCAACACCTGGCGATGGAACGCGACCATTTCGTGCGCAACCTGCACCACGCCAATGGCGGCATCGGCATCGCGGCCTTCCTTGCCAAGGAAAAGCCGCGCTACGAATAGCGTAGCTGCTTGCGCCCGCCGAACAAGGATCAGCGGCCTATTCTTTTTTAAAACCCAGGCGCTGCCCATGCACGCCGGGGCGCAGCGGCCCAGGCCGCCGTCCCCGGCGCGACAATCATGGGCTTCGCAGTCACCCAAACGACAGACCATGGACGACCCGATTCTTACCATGGAGGAACGTGAGGCGATCAACACTGGTCGCTGGTTCTCCTCCTTATCCCCCTCGCTTCGGCACGACATTCTTCGATGCGCCTTTGTCAAACGCTTCCAGGACGGCGACCTGATCTGCGCACGCGGCGAACCGCCCGAGCAATGGATCGCCTGTGCCAAGGGTGCGGTGCGCGTGTCGTCCACCACCTTGACGGGCAAGCAGATCACGCTGACCTATGTCGAGCCGGGCATCTGGTTCGGCGACGTGGCGATCTTCGACGGCGACCGGCGCACGCACGATGCCTATGCCCACGGGGCCACCACCATCATCAACGTGGCGCGCGCCGACTTCCAGAAGATCCTGGCGCAGCACCCCGAGCTGTACGAGGCCCTGCTGAAGCTGCAGGCGCGCCGCATCCGGCTGCTGTTCGGGCAGGTGGAAGACCTCAACACCCTGCCGCTGCGCGCGCGCCTGGCCAAGCAGGTCGGGCACCTGGTGCGCAGTTACGGCGTGCCCAGCCTGTCGTCCAACGACGAATGGCGCATCACGCTGCAACTGGCACAGGAAGAGCTGGCGCAGTTACTGGGCGCATCGCGCCAGCGCGTCAACCAGGAGCTCAAGACCATGGAGCGCGAGGGCGTGATCCGGGTCGAACCGGGCGGCCTGGTGGTGTGCGATCGCCATGCGCTGCAACGCATCGGCGATTCCGATCAATAGCTTTCTTTTTGCCCCTGAGCGCATGACCGACCCCACCGCATTCGAGGGCACGCGCCCCGCCACCGAAACCCTCCCGTTCGATATCGGCGCGCTGTCCGCCTGGCTTGCGGCCAACCTGGAAGGCTTTGCCGGCCCGCTGACGCTAGAGAAATTTGCCGGCGGCCAATCCAACCCCACCTACAAGCTGATCACGCCGCAGCGCCAGTACGTGATGCGCGCCAAACCCGGCCCGGTGGCCAAGCTGCTGCCGTCGGCCCACGCGATCGAGCGCGAATTCACGGTGATGAAAGGCCTGTACGGCACCGACGTGCCCGTGGCGCGCATGTACGTGCTGTGCGAGGACGAATCGGTGATTGGCCGCGCCTTCTACATCATGGAATTCGTGCCGGGCCGCGTGCTGTGGGACCAAACCCTGCCCGGCCTGACCAACGCCGAGCGCGCCGGCATCTACGACGAGATGAACCGCGTCATCGCCGCGCTGCACAAGGTCGACTACACCGCGCAGGGCCTGGCCAGCTACGGCAAACCCGGCAACTATTTCGAACGCCAGATCGGCCGCTGGAGCAAGCAATACCAGGCGTCCATCACCCAGCCCATCGCTGAGATGGACCGGCTGATCGAATGGCTGCCCACCCACATTCCGGCCAACGCACAAGGCACGGGGCTGACCAGCATCGTGCATGGCGACTACCGGCTGGACAACCTGATGCTGCACGCCAGCGAGCCACGCGCCTTGGCCGTGCTGGACTGGGAGCTGTCCACCCTGGGCCACCCGCTGGCCGATTTCAGCTACCACTGCATGTCCTGGCACATTCCGGTGGGCACCTTTCGCGGCATTGGCGGCGTGGACGTGCAAAGCCTGGGCATTCCGACCGAGGCCGAATACATCCGCCGCTATTGCGAGCGCACCGGCTTCACCACGCCCGAGGCGCTGGCGCCCGACTGGAACTTCTACCTGGCCTACAACATGTTCCGCATCGCCGCCATTTTGCAAGGCATCGCCAAGCGGGTGGAAGCCGGCACCGCCAGCAGCGCGCAGGCCAAGGTCAACGGCGCGGGCGCCAGGCCCATGGCCGAACTGGCCTGGAAGTTTGCTCAAAAATCATAGCTGCCTGCGCAGGCTGGCACTGCGCTACACGCCTTTTTTCTATTAAGTCAACAAGGACACGACGATGGAATTCGACTACAGCCCCAAGGTCCAGGAAATGCGCGCCAAGCTGCTGGCCTTCATGGACGAGCACATCTACCCCAACGAAAACGTGTTCCACGAAGAGATCGCCGCCAACCGCGCCAAGGGCAACGCCTGGGTGCCGACCAAGATCGTTGAGCAGCTCAAACCCAAGGCCCGCGCCGCCGGCCTGTGGAACCTGTTCCTGCCACGTTCACCGCGCGCGCCTGAAGGCCTGTCCAACCTGGAATACGCACCGCTGTGCGAAATCATGGGCCGCGTGCCATGGGCTGCCGAGGTGTTCAACTGCTCGGCCCCCGATACCGGCAACATGGAAACCATTGAGCGCTACGGCACCGAGGCGAACAAGGACGAGTGGCTGGAGCCGCTGCTGCGGGGCGACATCCGATCCGCCTTTCTGATGACCGAGCCGGCCGTGGCCTCGTCCGACGCCACCAACATCGAATGCTCGATGCGCCGCGAAGGCGACGAATACGTCATCAACGGCGTCAAGTGGTGGTCGTCCGGCGCGGGCGACCCACGCTGCAAGGTCTTCATCGTGATGGGCAAGACCGACCCCGAGGCGCCGCGCCATTCGCAGCAGTCGATGATTCTGGTGCCGGCCGATGCCAAGGGCGTGACCGTGATCCGCGCGCTGGGCGTGTTCGGCTACGACGACGCGCCGCACGGCCACATGGAGGTCGAGCTGAAAGACGTGCGCGTGCCGGTGGGCAACCTGCTCAAGGGCGAAGGCCAGGGCTTTGCCATCGCCCAGGGGCGCCTTGGCCCAGGGCGCATCCACCACTGCATGCGCAGCATCGGCGCGGCCGAATACGCGCTGGAACTGATGTGCAAGCGCATGAACAACCGCGTGGCCTTCGGCCGCCGCATTTCCGAGCAAGGCGTGTGGCGTGAACGCGTGGCCGAATCGCGCTGCATGATCGAGCAGGCCCGCCTGCTGACGCTGAAAGCCGCCTACATGATGGACACGGTGGGCAACAAGGTGGCGCAGGCCGAGATCGCCATGATCAAGATCGTGGCGCCCACCATGGCCACCCGCGTCATCGACTGGGCCATCCAGGCCCACGGCGGCGCAGGCGTCAGCGGCGACTTCCCGCTGGCCTACAGCTACGCCAACCAGCGCACGCTGCGCCTGGCCGACGGCCCGGACGAAGTGCACCGCAACGCGCTGGCCAAGCTGGAACTGGCCAAGCATCTGGTGGGCGCCAAAGAAGTGGAAATGCCCATCACGCGCGGCAGCTGAGCGCGGGGGCCGCGACCGGCGGCGCAGGCGGCCAGACCGAATCCGCAGCCGGCCAAACCATACAGAATCATGGTCAAAACCGGCTTTAGCGCCCACCCACAGGGCGCAGGCAGCTATTGATAGAGTAGCAAACAAGGTGCAGCAGGCCATCGGCCACTGCACCTTTTTTTCATAGCCGGGCCGCCCCAAGATGAAAAGCACCCCCTTGCGGGGCAACGGACCACGCGAAGCGGGCGGCGTGGGGGCCACACCCGAGCCACCGCACGGCCGCCCGAAGGCGGCGAGCACCCCCTTGGGGGGCAGCGGACCACGCGAAGCGGGGCAGCGTGGGGGCCATTTTCATCGCCGGGCCGCCCCAAGATGAAAACACCCCCTTTGGGGGGCAGCGGACCACACGAAGCGGGCGGCGTGGGGGTCACACCCGAGCCGCCGCACGGCCGCCCGAAGGCGGCGAGCACCCCCTTGGGGGGCAGCGGACCACGCGAAGCGGGGTAGCGTGGGGGCCATTTTTCATGGCAGCCGGCGCAGGGCACGCCGGCCGCGCACAATCCGATCGGTGCCGCGCCGGGGAACTCGCGTTCGCCGCACACGCTGCCACCGCCCACCACACCTGGATCGGAGAAAGCCCGTGATCGACGTCTATTCCTGGCCCACACCCAACGGCCACAAGGTCCACATCATGTTGGAAGAGTGCGCGCTGCCCTACCGCGTGCACGCCATCAACATTGGCAAGGGCGATCAATTCGCGCCCGATTTCCTGCGCATCAGCCCCAACAACAAGATCCCCGCCATCGTCGACAGCGAGGGGCCGGACGGCCAGCCGATCTCGCTGTTTGAATCCGGCGCCATCCTGCTCTACCTGGCCGCCAAGACGGGCCTGTTTCTGCCGCAGGACGTGCGCGGGCGCTATGACGTGCTGCAGTGGCTGATGTTCCAGATGGGCGGCGTCGGGCCCATGCTGGGGCAGGCGCACCACTTTCGCATCTACGCGCCCGAGAAGATCGCCTACGGCATCGACCGCTACACCAATGAAGCCAGGCGCCTGTACGGCGTGATGAACGATCAGGTCAAACGCACGGGCGCCTACGTCGCCGGCAGCGACTACAGCATCGCCGACATCTCTATTTATCCGTGGCTGCGTTCATGGCAGAACCAGGGCGTGGATTGGGCCGACTTTCCGCACCTGAAAGAATGGTTCGACCGCATCGGCGCGCGCCCGGCCGTGCGCCGCGGCGAACAAATACTGGCCGATCAGCGCTCTTCCATCCGCACGGTGGCTGAAAAAGAAGTGCTGTTTGGCAAAACACAGTACCAACGGCGCTGAGTATTTCAAAAATAGGTCCTGCGCTGAGGTAGAATTCGCCCTTCGTCGGAGCGTAGCGCAGCCTGGTAGCGCATCTGCTTTGGGAGCAGAGGGTCGCGAGTTCGAATCCCGCCGCTCCGACCATTCCATCGAAAAAGGCCCGCGCGCTACGTCAGTGGCCGCGGGCCTTGTTTCTTGGGTGATGGCCAAACGCACCGGCACACCCACCCACCTGTCCGTAGCTCAACTGGATAGAGCAGCTGCCTTCTAAGCAGCAGGTCGGGGGTTCGAGTCCCTCCGGGCAGGCCATTCGCTTGAATCCATTCGCGCAAAGCGTGGCGCCGTTCAACCGATTTCGGGCTCCGACTACGAATGCCGTCCCACAAGCGAAACCGCGCAGATTTCAATTGCAAGTCAAATTGATGACACGGTAGCGGCGCGTGCGCAGATTCGCTAGCATCTGAAAATCGTGATTAACCCGCATTGCGGCGGTCTTTCACGTCATGAGCTGGCAGACCGCGGCAAGACGGTCGAAGCTTCATCTTCACTGCCGCGAAGTCACCGGCCGCACCGTCGCTTCACGCAACGGCTGTTGGCTGTCCAACATTCTTAAGAAAGTAGCCCCCATGCGTGCCATCAAGGAAGCCCGGAAATATATCGAGCGCACCCCGAAACACCCCCAAGCCATGACGCTGTCGCGCTTGGTTTTGGCGCTTGAATCCGAAGGCGACTTTGCGATTGCCGATCTGTACCAGCTGGACGGTGAACGCTTCAAACTGGCACTCGAAATCCTGGACGAATGGCGACTGGACCGCCACTACGCAAGCAAGGCCAAGCTGTTCGACGTGTCCATGCAAATGGCTGTGCTGGAGGCCACGCCTGCAGAAACGCCGCCTGCTAAGAGCTCTAAAAAGGGTTGAGCTAATCCGCCTGGTTGGATAAGGCCAGGTTCAAGCATGTGCGGCTTGCCGGACGGGCGCCATGCTTTGCGGGTCAGCGCTGCGCTCGCCCCGTCACGCGGGCGATGAGACGGACATCCGACCCAACCGGGCTGATGTCGTGCACCTGCATCGCAACGCCTTCTGTCAGGGCGTTCAGCGGTCCCATCGCGGCAATGCCCGCCCCTTCGCCCAGCAACAGCGGCGCCAGGTACAGCAAGAGCTCGTCCACCAAGCCTTCGCGAAGCAGCGAGCCGTTGAGTTTGTGCCCCGCTTCGACGTGAAGCTCATTCACTTCGCGCCGGCCCAGATCCTGCATCACCGCGGCCAGGTCCACCTTGCCTTGGGCATTGGGCAAGAGCACGACCTGCGCGCCCAGTGCACGCAACGCGTCGATCCTTTCGGCCTCGTTCACCGCCGCGTAAACGATGACCTGGCGGCCTGGAACCGACCACAGACGCGATGCCAATGGCGTTTGCAAGCGGCTGTCGATGATGGCCAGCGCAGGCTGGCGCGGCGCATCGGCCCAGCGCACGTTCAACAGCGGATCGTCTTCCAGCACCGTGCCAATGCCCGTCAAGATGGCGCCGGCACGCGCACGCCACGCATGGCCGTCCTGGCGCGCCGCCGCAGAGGTGATCCATTGGCTGGCGCCGTTGGGCAATGCCGTTCGCCCGTCCAGTGAACTGGCGGCTTTGAGGCGAACCCAAGGCGTGCCGCGAACCATGCGGCTGAAAAAGCCGAGGTTGATCTCGCGGGCCGCATCGGCGCCCACACCCACATCGACTGTGACGCCTGCGGCGCGCAAGCGCGCAAGGCCCTGGCCAGCCACGCGGGGGTTGGGGTCTTCCAGTGCGGCAACGACACGGCCCACACCCGCGGCGACCAGCGCATCGCAGCACGGGCCGGTTCTGCCATGGTGTGCGCACGGCTCCAAGGTGACGTAGGCGGTTGCCCCGGCGACGCTGTGGCTTTGCGCTGCGGCATCGCGCAGCGCCATGATTTCTGCGTGGGCCTGCCCCACTGGCTGCGTATGGCCTTGGCCCAGCACCTCGCCGTGGGTGGCGACGATGACGCAACCGACGGCAGGATTGGGCGGGCAGATCAGCCTGGCGCGTTCGGCCAACGCCAGCGCCTGATCCATGTAGCGCGCATCGTCCGCTGCAGCAGTGGCCACCTCAGTGCTCCGGAGACAAAAGAAAACGGGTTACGGCTTGCGCGCGTAACCCGTTAAGTTTATGGCGGAGTGGACGGGACTCGAACCCGCGACCCCCGGCGTGACAGGCCGGTATTCTAACCAACTGAACTACCACTCCGCGTGGCAGCTGCGTTGTGACTCTTGCGAGTCCAAGTGCAGCCAAACTTGGCGACCCTACGGGGATTCGAACCCCGGTACTCACCGTGAAAGGGTGATGTCCTAGGCCTCTAGACGATAGGGTCAAAACCTTGAACGTTTCCGTCTCGACACTTTGGTGGAGGTAAACGGGATCGAACCGATGACCTCTTGCATGCCATGCAAGCGCTCTCCCAGCTGAGCTATACCCCCGTTGGGTGTCGAGCCTTGAATTCTATACTGAAATTCAAGCGCTCCGCAACCTTGTTAGAACTTTTTCACGTCGATGCAACGCCAGCACGGCATCGACCGATGGTGTCTGCGGTGTGCCCATGACGAGCACGCGCACCGGCATCGCCAATTGCGGCATCTTCAGTCCGTGCTCGGCCAGCGTTTCCTTGATGGCGGCGGCGATCGCCGGCACCGTCCATTCGCCTGCCGCCAGCTTGGCTTCGAAGGTCTGCAACGCGGGCTTGATGGCGTCTGTCACGTGCTTGGCCAGGTCTTCCGCGCTGGGGTTGATGTCGCCGTAATACGCGCGCGCCCAGTCTGCCAGTGCCACGGTGGTGTCGCAGCGGTCTTTGAACAGGCCAATGATCGCGGGCAGGCGCTCATCGGCCTCTATGCCTTGCTTCTTGAGTTGCTCGGTCACCAGTGGCGCCAACGCCGCGTCGTCCATCGCCTTCAGGTGCTGCGCGTTGACCCAGCGCAGCTTGGCTTCGTCGAACTGCGCGGCGCTGCGGCCCAGGTGGTCCAGGTCGAACCATTCCAGAAACTGCACGCGGCTGAAGATCTCGTCGTCGCCGTGGCTCCAGCCCAGGCGCGCCAGGTAATTGACCATGGCATCGGGCAGGTAGCCTTCGTCGCGGTATTGCGTGACGGGCTTGGCGCCGTTGCGCTTGCTCATTTTCTCGCCCTGCTCGTTCAGCACGGTGGGCAGGTGCGCGTAGATGGGCACGTCGTGCCCCAGCGCGTTGAAGATGTTGATCTGGCGCGGCGTGTTGTTGACGTGGTCGTCGCCGCGAATCACGTGGGTGATGCGCATGTCGATGTCGTCCACCACCACGCAGAAGTTGTAGGTGGGCGTGCCATCGGGCCGCGCGATGACCAGGTCGTCCAGCTCGGCGTTGCGGATCTCGATGCGGCCCTTGACCTTGTCGTCCCACGCCACCACGCCGTCCAGCGGGTTGCGAAAGCGCAGCACCGGCTTCACGCCTTCGGGGATGGGCGGCAGTGTCTTGCCGGGCTCGGGGCGCCAGGTGCCGTCGTAGCGCGGCTTTTCCTTGTTCGCCATCTGGCGCTCGCGCAGCGCGTCCAGCTCGGCCACGCTCATGTAGCAGGGGTAGACGTGCCCATCCGCCTGCAGCTGCGCCAGCACCTGCTTGTAGCGGTCCATGCGCTGCATTTGGTAGAACGGGCCTTCGTCGTGGTCCAGGCCCAGCCAGGCCATGCCTTCGATGATGACATCGACCGCCGCCTGGCTGGATCGCTCCAGATCGGTGTCTTCGATGCGCAGGATGAAGTCGCCGCCTTGCGAGCGCGCAAACGCCCACGGGTACAGGGCCGAGCGGATGTTGCCCAGGTGAATAAAGCCGGTGGGCGATGGCGCAAAGCGCGTGCGCACACGTGAGGTGGATGGGTTGGATTCAGACATGTTTTTGACCTCTAGCGCCCGCCAGATGGGCGCAGGCAGCTATCAAAATAAAAGCAATTGACTTGATCAGTCCAGCGCGCCGCAGCCTTGCAGGCCCTGCGCCAGATCGGCCATGACGTCCTGCGGGTATTCCA
>JAGOEM010000191.1 GCA_017997715.1 Ottowia sp. | reverse complement strand
GCGTGGCGGCGCCCTCGGCAGCACCGGCCTCCAGCGCCGCCAACTCCTCTTCACTGAACCCCGCCTGCTGCCGCGCCGGTGTGTTGAACGGCCCGCGCAGGCGCGGCGCGCCGTACTGGCGCACCAACTGGCGGTAGTGCGCCACGGGTTCCAGCCCCTGGCGCGCGCACAGCCAGCCGTACCAGTGGTTGCCGATGGCGACGTGGCCGATCTCGTCGCGCAAGATGATGTCCAGAATGCCGCAGGCGGCCAGCGCGTCGGGCGCGCCGGTGCTGCGCAGCTTGGCCTGGATCAGCGGCGTGGCGTCCAGCCCGCGCGCTTCCAGCGTGCGCGGCACCAGCGCCATGCGGGCGGTGATGTCATCGGCCGTCTTGGCGCACATGGTCCATAGCCCGTCGTGCGCCGGAAAGTCGCCATAGCGGTGGCCCAGCTGCGTTTGCAGGTGTTCGTGCAGCAGGCTGAAGTGGTAGGCCTCCTCCACCGCCACGCGCAGCCAGTCGCGGTAGAACTGTTCGGGCATGCCGGCAAACCGCCAGACCGCGTCCAGCGCCAGGTTGATGGCGTTGAACTCGATGTGGCAGATGGCGTGAATCAGCCCGGCGCGGCCTTCTGGGGCGTGCACGCCGCGCTGCGGCACGCGCTTGGGTTCGATCAGTTCAGGCCGGGCAGGGCGGCCGGGCAACTGCGGTGGGGCTTCCAATACCGCGTCGGGTACTATCAAAAAAGTAGCTGCTTGCGCCTGCAGGGCGTGCGCTAGGGTCAGTTTTCGTTCTAAATCTGATTCGCGCAAGGCGTTCAGGGCAAGGGTGCGCAAAGACATCCTTAGAATTCCAGATCGATGGTATTGATTCACAAACCGAGCGGCTCGGCGGCCGCCAATCCGTTCCGCGAAAGTCTAATGGCATGACGAGTACGTCACTACAACCGGAGTCACCTTCAAACGAATTGGCGGTGGCGCTTCGCGCCGCCGATGATGCGCTCGCACAAGGTCATGCGCAGCGGGCCAGGGACATATTGGACTCGGTCGTCCAAGGTTCTACCAACGACGAGTGGCGCAGCTCCAAGGGGCGCGTTCTGTATGCGTTGGGAGTATCGGCGTTGAGCGATGGTCAGACGAAGGAAGCACTCGAGTTTCTTAGCATAGCGATCAATGTTGACCCGACGCATGTCGAGGCCCATTTCAGTCTGGGCAACCTCATGTTGATGATGGGCGACAGCGGGCGCGCCGAACAGTCTTTTCGCCTAGCGTTGGCGATCGATCCCAATCATGCAGGAGCGCTTGGCAACCTAGGTGGTCTGATGAGCGAGCGCGGTGCTCTGCAGGAGGCTGAGACACTGTGGGAGCGGTCGCTGGGCATTGAGCCGAACGCCGCCCCAATTGCGTTTAACTTGGGCATGGCTCGTGTCCGTGAGCGACGCTGGAGCGAGGCAGCCAGCTTGCTCCGACAATCTCTGTCACTTGACGCCAGGCAGCCGGACGCGGCGTTTTGGCTGGGAAACGCCTTGATGGGTGCCGGTCATGCGCCTGAAGCGCGCGCAGCGTACGAGCAGGCGATCAAGTTGGATGGCGGTTTTGCCAAGGCGCGCTGGGGCCGCGCGATGGCGGCTTTGCCGGCACTTCCGCAATCCGCATCCGAACAGCTGGATGCGCCTGCGATCTTTCGTTCGGAATTGATCAAACTTCGATCTTGGGTGCGCGCCCAGCGCCCAGGCGACGCAGTCAAGGCGGTTGGTGCGCAGCAGCCTTTTTATATTGCTTACATCAACCAGGATCATCGCCGGGTTTTGGGTGAATATGGCCAACTGTGTAGTGGCGTGATGGAAAAGTGGAACGCACGGCCATCGGCTCCGGCAGTGATTCGTCACGCGGGCAGTAAATTCAAGCTGGGCATTGTGTCGGCCCACGTGCAGGATCATTCGGTCTGGCATGCCGTCGTGCGTGGCTGGGTTGAGCACCTGAGTTCTCAGGAATTCGAGTTGACGCTGTGCCACACGGGGACTGGTGATGACGAGCAGACGCGCTGGGCCAGGCAGCATGTCGCGCATTTCGTTCACGGGGAGAGTGGTTGGGAGTCGTGGGCACGTCGAATCGCGGACAGTGCCTTGGACGCAATCGTCTATCCGGAGATCGGCATGGACGCTACGACGCTTCGCCTAGCCAGTCAGCGCCTGGCGCCATTGCAGGCGGCGAGTTGGGGGCACCCGATCACCACCGGTTTGCCAAGCATCGATGTGTTTTTCAGCGCCGAGGCGATGGAGCCCTCCAATGCGGAGAGCCACTACACCGAGAGGCTGATTCGATTGCCGGGCATCGGCTGCAGCTATCAACCTTACGGTGTCGAATCAGCGGCTACCGTCGATTTGTCGCGATGGGGTATCGGGTCGCACGACCGCTTACTGGTCTGTGCAGGAGTCCCGAACAAATATGCTCCGGGCGATGATGCAATCTGGGTGGACTTGGCGCGACGATGCGCGCCCTGCAAGTTGGTGTTCTTTGCACCAAGTTATAACGATCTGGGCGCCATGTTGAGTGCGCGTTTGCGGCGTGCATTTGACGCCGCTGGCGTGCCGTTCGAGGATGCGGTGCGCTTTCTGCCATGGCTTCCCAGGTCAGAGTTTTTCGCTTTGCTGGATCGGTCGACGGCGATGGTAGACACCGTCGGATTTTCAGGCTTCAACACGGCGATGCAGGCTTTCGAAAGACAGACGCCCCTGATGGCCTGGGAGGGGCCTTTTTTGCGCGGAAGACTGGCAAGTGGACCGCTGCGTGAGATGGGCATGGCAGATTGGATCGCCAGCAAACCGGCGACGTTTGTGGCAGGCGTCGAACGCCTGTGTAACGATAAGGGTCTGGCCGATCAGGTTCGCCATCGGCTTCAAACGGAGCGGGAGCGGCTGTATGGTCAGGTGGGCAGCGTTTCGGCGCTAGGTGCGGCGCTGGTAGCGCAACGTGTGGCGCGCGCGTGAGGCGATGACAGTCTTCAGGAACGCATCGCCCTACGACTCAGTGAAACCAAACTAACAGGATGACACGATGGCCTTATACGAAGTGGATGGCGAAGCCCCGCAGGTCGATTCCACCGCCTGGATCGCCGATTCGGCCGAGGTGATGGGCAAGGTCACGCTGGGGCCGGACGCCAGCGTGTGGTTTGGCTGCGTGCTGCGCGGCGACACCGAAAGCATGCACATTGGCGAAGGCAGCAACATCCAGGATTTGAGCGTGCTGCACGCCGACTACGGCCAGCCGCTGACGGTGGGCAAGCACGTGACGGTGGGCCACAAGGTGATGCTGCACGGCTGCACGATTGGCGACGAATCGCTGATCGGCATTGGCGCCATCGTGCTGAACGGCGCCAAGATCGGCAAGAACTGCCTGGTGGGCGCCGGTGCGCTGGTGACCGAGGGCAAGGAATTCCCCGACGGCAGCATGATCGTGGGCGCGCCGGCCAAGGCCATCCGCCAGCTGACGCCCGAGCAGATCGAGGGCCTGCGCCAGAGCGCGCAGCATTACATCGACAATGCGCGCAGGTTCCGCGCCACGCTGAAGCCGGCGTGACGCCGCCACGGCCTTGACGGGCGGTGGCTTGAACTTGGCCGCAGCCAGCCCAAAATACCCCTGATGTCCGAACTTCACAAATTCATCTTCGACGGCCTGCCCGTGCGGGGCCAACTGGTGCGCCTGACCGACGCCTGGCAAGAAGTGCTGCGCCGCCGCGCCGCCAACACGCAAACCGGCGCCTACCCGCCGCCCGTGGCCGAGCTGCTGGGCGAAATGGCCGCCGCCGCCGTGTTGATGGAGGCCGGCATCAAGTTCGATGGCGCGCTGGTGATGCAGATCTTTGGCGACGGCCCGGTCAAGGTGGCCGTGGCCGAAGTGCAGGCCAACCTGCGCCTGCGCGCCACCGCGTCGATGGTGGGCGCGGTGGCGCCCGGCGCGCGCCTGCCCGACATGGTCAACGCCCACGGCAAAGGCCGCTGCGCCATCACGCTGGACCCGCGCAACCGCCAGGAAGGCCAGCAACCCTACCAGGGCGTGGTGCCGCTGGTGGACGAGGGCGGCGCGCCGCTGACCAGCGTGGCCAGCGTGATCGAGCACTACATGCGCCAGTCCGAACAGCTGGACACCACGCTGGTGCTGGCCGCCGACGAGCAGGTGGCCGCCGGCCTGCTGCTCCAGCGCCTGCCGGTGCTGGGCGAAACCAACCTGTCGCAATCCAGCGTGGCGCGCGACGACCGGGACGGCGAGGCCGAGGACGATTACCAGCGCCTGTCGATCCTGGCGCGCAGCCTGAAGCGCGACGAGCTGCTGGGGCTGGACGTCGACACCATCCTGCGCCGCCTGTTCTGGGACGAAAAGCTGCTGCGCTTTCCGCCGCTGGCGGGCGCGTCGGGGCCGCACTTTGGCTGTTCGTGCAGCCGCGAACGCGTGGCCGCCATGCTCAAGGGGCTGGGCCAGGAAGAGGCCGATTCGATACTGGCCGAGCAAGGCCGCATCGAAGTGGGGTGCGATTTCTGCGGCAACCAGGAACGGTTTGACGCGGTGGACGTGGCGCGCCTGTTCACGCCGGTCGCGCAGCAGTCGCCGCTGCCCGGCTCGGTGCAGTGATGCGCTTTGACGTCATCACGCTTTTCCCTGAGCTGTTTGCTCCTTTTTTAGAAGCTGGCGTCGCCCGCCGGGCCTACGCCAGCGGCCAAATTGACCTGAAACTGTGGAACCCGCGCGACTGGGCCGAAGGCAACTACCGCCGCGTGGACGACCGCCCGTTTGGCGGCGGCCCCGGCATGGTGATGCTGGCCGAGCCGCTGGCGCGCTGCGTGGCCGCCATCCGCGCAGACCGCGCCGACCCGGCTGAGGCCGCCGCGCCGCTGGTGCTGTTCTCGCCCATTGGCGAGCCGCTGCGCCACGCTGCGGTAGAACGCTGGGCCGCCAGTGCCGGCGCCATCTTGCTGTGCGGGCGGTACGAGGGCGTGGACCAGCGCTTCATTAATGCCCACGTGGATCTGCAGATCAGCCTGGGTGATTTTGTGCTGTCGGGCGGTGAAATCGCCGCGCTGGCCCTGCTGGACGCCGTGGCGCGCCTGCAGCCCGGCGTGCTGAACGACGAAGGCAGCCACCAGGCCGACAGTTTCAACCCCGCCGTCGATGGCCTGCTGGACTGCCCGCACTACACCCGGCCCGAGGAATGGGCCGGCCAGCGCGTGCCCGCGCCGCTGCTGTCGGGCCACCACGCGCAAATCGAACGCTGGCGCCGCGACCAGCGCCTGACGCTGACGGCCCGCCACCGGCCCGATCTGATCGACGCAGCCCGCGCCGCCGGCCACCTGTCGCGCGCGGACGAAGCGGTGCTGAAGTAACGCCCAGGCCCCTGGCGAAGGCGCTGGCACGCCTCCCACTGGCCCACGCAGCGCGCCCGGGCTATAATCAAAGGCTTTTCGATCCTCTGCCGGCCGCGGCCCCGAACAAGGCTTGGTGCGTTTTCGCCCAGGCTGCCGCCCTTAGCGTAGCGAGTGCACGATCGAAACTGGAAACCCCATGAATCTGATTCAGACCCTCGAGCAAGAGGAAATCGCCCGTCTCGGCAAGACCATTCCCGATTTCGCCCCTGGCGACACCGTGATCGTCAGCGTGAACGTGGTTGAAGGCAGCCGCAAGCGCGTGCAGGCTTACGAAGGCGTGGTGATTGCCAAGCGCAATCGCGGCCTGAACAGCGGCTTCACCGTGCGCAAGATCTCCAGCGGCGAAGGCGTGGAACGTACGTTCCAGACCTACAGCCCGATCATCGCCAAGATCGAAGTCAAGCGCCGTGGTGACGTGCGCCGCGCCAAGCTGTACTACCTGCGCGACCGTTCCGGCAAATCTGCCCGCATCAAGGAAAAGCTGCCAAGCCGCGTGGCCAAGCAGGCTGCCAACGCCGCCGCCGCTGCTGCTTGATCCGCTGCTGATCCGATCAACCGCCCGCCGCCATCTGGCCCGGGCGGTTTTTCTTTGACCTGCGCGCTGGGGCATGGCCGCAGGCGCCAGCCCGCTGGTCGCACCCTGTACCGGCCGATGGCTTCGCGCCGACCGGCTTGAATTGCGCCCATCCTGCCGGCGCCGCATCACCGCCCTTTGCCACTGTCTATGTCTGATCCGCAACGCCCTGTTATTGCCGTCATCGGCGCCGGCCCCGCGGGCCTGATGGCCGCCGAGGTGTTGAGCCGCGCGGGCGTGCCGGTCGATGTGTACGACGCTATGCCGTCGGTGGGGCGCAAGTTTTTGCTGGCCGGGCGCGGTGGCCTGAACCTGACGCATTCCGAACCGCTGGCGGCTTTCACCGCACGCTATGGCGAGCGCGCCGAGGCCGTGGCGGCGTGGCTGAACGATTTCGGCCCGCAGGCCACGCGCGACTGGGCGGCCGGTTTGGGCGTTGACACCTTTGTTGGCACATCAGGCCGGGTGTTTCCCACCGAGATGAAGGCCGCGCCGCTGCTGCGCGCGTGGCTGCACCGCCTGCGCCAGCCCAGCGCGCCCGGCGCGGTGCCGGTGCGCTTTCACATGCGGCACCGCTGGTGCGGCTGGGCGACGGGCGGCGATCCGTCTGCTATGAATAAAGAAGCTGACACCGCAGGCGGCGAAAGCGCTGCAGGCCATTTTCTATTTGAAACGCCGCAGGGCCCGCAGGTGCTGGCGCCGCGCACGGCGGTGCTGGCGCTGGGCGGCGGCAGCTGGCCACGGCTGGGTTCGGACGGCGCATGGTGGCCTTGGCTGGCACAGGCCGGGGCCGAACTGGCGCCGCTGCAGCCGGCGAACTGCGGCTTTGACGTGGCCGGCCGCGCCGCGCAGGGCGCTGATGTGGCGGCCGCGCCATCTGGCTGGACGCCGTTCTTTGCCGACCGCTTTGCCGGCCAGCCGCTGAAAAA
>JAGOEM010000190.1 GCA_017997715.1 Ottowia sp. | reverse complement strand
GCGCCCGAAACAAGGCCGAAATCGACCTGATGAGCGGGAAATCAACCGGAAATTCAGCCCTGGTTTCGCCATGTGAATATTCATGTATCAACTTGCGCTGCGGCGGAGGTTGTGCAGACCTTCCTTAAAAACACCTGGCGAGCGATCGGATCACACAGCCAGCTGCACGAACGCCCTGCGCCCGCCATGTATCAAACATAGGCGCTACCAGCCTGGCTACGCTTCGATGCGGCGAAACTCTTGATTTGATAGCTGCCACCGCATGCAGGACGGGCGCTAGCGGCACTTTTCAGTTAGAAAAATGCTACCCACGCGGGTGGTGCTGGGCGTGCAGTGACTTCAGCCGTTCGCGCGCAATGTGGGTGTAGATGGTGGTGGTGGAAATGTCGGCGTGGCCCAGCAGCATCTGCACCGCGCGCAGATCGGCGCCGTGGTTGAGCAGGTGGGTGGCGAAGGCGTGGCGCAGGGTGTGCGGCGACAGGGGCGAGGTGACGCCGCCTTCGCGCGCGTAGCGTTTCACCAGGTTCCAGAACATCACGCGGGACATGGCGGTGCCAGGCGTTCGGCCCGCGCTGGTGATGAACAGATCTTCGCTCTGGCGCTTGCCCAGCAGGCTTGGCCTGCTATGCAACACATAGCGATCCAGCCATTCCCTGGCCATCTCGCCAAACGGCACCAAGCGTTCCTTGTTGCCCTTGCCCATGACGCGCAGCACGCCTTCGGCCATGCCGACGTGGAAGGTCTTGAGCTGCACCAGCTCGCTGACGCGCAGGCCGCTGGCGTACATCAGCTCCAGCATGGTGCGGTCGCGCACGCCCAGCGGGGTGTCGGCGTCGGGCGCGGCCAGCAGCGCTTCGACCTGCGCTTCGGTCAGCGTTTTGGGCACGCGCAGGGGCTGGCGCGCGGCCAGCAGTTTCAGCGTGGGGTCTGCGGTGATCAGGCGCTCGCGCAGGGCCCAGCGGAAGAAGCGCTTGAACACGGTCAGCCGCCGGTTGGCCGATGTGGCGCGGGTGGCGGCGCGGGCCGCAAAGTAGCCCAGCAGATGGTGTTCGCGCGTGTCCAGCACGGGCAGGCCGTGCGTGGTCAGCAGCCAGGCGGCGTACAGGCTCAGGTCGCGCCGGTAGGCGTCCAGCGTGTTGCGGGCCAGGCCGTCTTCCAGCCACAGGGCGTCGATGAACGTGTCCACCGCCGGCAGCGCGGGCGGCGCGGCGTGGCCGGGTGATGCGCCATCCGAAGGCAGGTTGACGGGCGGGGTAGCTGGGGGCACCGGGCGACGATAGCAGAGCGCCTGGCTGGCGCTGCGTGGGCGCATGGCCCACGGCGTTGCGGCCTGCAGGTGCAGCGCGGCGGCCCGACGAGCGCCCCGCGCATGCACGCCGCAACCGCCCGCAGAGCACACGCTTGACCCGCGCGACGTGGCGGCCGAGCGCAAGCGGGGAAGCGACCGCGAAGCGATGGACAGAGGACAGCAAGAGGACAGCGAAAGTGCGCGGCACGGCCAACCGCTGCAAGCAAGCCACTGGACAGAAATATGAATCAAATCGGCCTCTAGCGCCCGGCACATCGGCGCAGGCAGCTATTGTTTTGATATCAAAAGCCCACACCGAACCATGCACACCGCCGTGCGCCCAGCCTTTGCCCAATGAAAAAGGGCGCCACGCGGGCGCCCTTTGCAAGGGTGATGGCGCGGGCGCCGTTCAGAGGGTCAGCTTCTGCTTTTTCACCACTTCCTTGTAGACATTGAACTCGTCCTTGATCTGCTTGGAGAACTCTTCCGGCGTGTTGCCGACGATCAGCGAGCCGGTTTCCTCGATGCGCTTTTTCACTGCCGGTTCTTCCAGCGCCTTCTTGGCCGCCGCGTGCACCTTGTCGACAACCTCTTTGGGCGTGCCTTTGGGCGCCAGGATGCCGTAGTAGGCCATGCGGTTCACCGGCTCCAGGCCCACTTCCTTGAAGGTGGGCGTGTCGGGCAGGTCTTTCAGGCGGGTGGGCGCGGCCACCACGATGGGGATCAGCTTGCCGCTCTTGATGAAGGGCAGCGCGGATGGCAGGTTGTCGAACATGATCGGCACCTGGCCCGCCACCACGTCGTTCAGCGCCGGGCCGGCACCGCGGTAGGGAATGTGGGTGACGAACACGCCGGTCAGGCTTTTCCACAGCTCGGTCTGCAGGTGGCCGATGCCGCCCGTGCCGGACGATGCGTAGGAATATTTGCCCGGGTTCTTCTTCAGCAGCTCGACAAACGACTTGTAGTCCTTGGCCGGAAACGACGGGTTGACCGCAATGATGTTGGGCGTGGCCGCGATGTTGATGACCGGCACGAAGTCGTTGATCGGGTCGTAAGCCAGCTTGGGGTTGATGGCCGGGTTGGCCGCGGTGGTCGACACGGTGGCCACGCTCAGCGTGTAGCCATCGGGCGCGGCGCGGGCGGCCTCGGCGGCACCAATGGCACCACCGGCGCCGCCCTTGTTGTCGACCACCACCGACTGGCCCAGCGCCTTGGTCAGCGGTTCGGACATCACGCGGGCAATGATGTCGGTGGTGCCGCCAGCGGCAAAGGGCACGATCAGGCGGATCGGCTTGTTCGGATAGTTCTGCGCCAGGGCGCTGCCGCAGGTGAAGGTGGCGGCCATGGCGGCGAGGGCAATCAGACGGCGACGGTGCATATGCGGGAACTCCTTGAAGTCAGATACCAAAAGTAGCGATTAGAAAGCCGAATCGGGCGATTGTTCAAAACAACACCGGCCTGCCCGTCAGGGTTTGCCCGCAGCGGCGCAGGTATGCTTCATCGCCGTGCACTATGCCCAGCTGCTTTTCCCCGATTTTTCGCTGATTCTGATCGGCTACCTGCTGTGCCGCTACACGGCGCTGAACCGGCCCGTATGGCAGGCGGCCGAGGCGCTGGTGTATTTCTTCCTGTTCCCGGTGTTGCTGTTTCAGTCCATCGTGCGCACGCCGCTGGACCTGGGCGCCGCCTCGGGTTTGATCGGCGCAGGCTTGCTGACGGGGCTGGGCGGCATCGCCCTGGCCTACGCGCTGCCCTACCTGCCCGGGCTGGGCCCGCGCATCGACCGGCGCGACCATGCCGCCAGCGCGCAGGTGGCGTTTCGCTTCAACTCCTTCATCGGCCTGGCGCTGGCCGAACGGCTGGGCGGCGCGCAAGGCCTGCAGCTGATCGCGGTGTTGATTGGCGTGGGCGTGCCGGTGATGAACATCGCCGCCGTGTGGCCGATGGCGCGCCATGCCGAACGCGGTTTTTTGCACGAGCTGGTGCGCAACCCGTTGATCATCGCCACCGCGTCCGGGCTGGCCTTCAACCTGGCGGGCTTCAGCATTCCAGAAGCGGTGCTGCCCACCGTGTCGCGCATTGGCGCGGCATCCATCGCATTGGGGCTGATGGCGGCCGGCGCAGGCATGCAGTTTCAGTCGCTGGCGCGCGGCAAGGCGCTGGGCGCCGCGGTACTGACCATCCGGCACCTGCTGCTGCCATTGCTGGCGTGGGGCCTGGCGCGCGCCTTTGGCCTGGGGCACGCGGAAACCATGATCCTGCTGACCTTTGCCGCCCTGCCCACCGCATCCAGCTGCTACGTGCTGGCCGCGCGCATGGGCTACAACGGCCCCTATGTGGCCGGCCTGGTCACGCTGTCCACGGTGCTGGGCATGCTCAGCCTGCCCTTTGCGCTGAGCCTGATCGGCGCGGGCTGACTGATTCGGGCAATTCGCCCACGGCGTGCCTGGGCCGATCGGGACGCCGGTGTGCGGAAATGCCGCAAGCGCCGCCGCCTGAAGGTTGACGCATCGCCTAGAATGCTATGAAATTGGCAGCGGCTTGCGCTCTACCGGCGCGGGGCAGCTGTCACAAACTCCTAGCAAAACGATGCCACTACCTTGCCAAGGCCCAGCTGACGTGTTCGCGCACGATGGCGCTGGGGTGCTCGGCATGCAGGTGGAGCGCGCTGCGCAAGGCCTCGCGCTCAGGGTCGCCAGCGGGCAGCGCCGCCAGCGCATTGCCCATGGCCACGGCCAGGTTGCGCAGCCAGCGCACGTGGCCAATGCGGCGAATCGGCCCGCCTTCGGTGCGCCGCAGGAACTCCGCCTCGCTCCAGCGCATCAAAGTGGCCAGTTGCGCGCCGGCCAGCCCCTCACGCGGGTCAAAGTCCGGCAGCGCGCTGCGCTGCGCGTATTTGTTCCACGGACAAATCAGCTGGCAGTCGTCGCAGCCGTAGATGCGGTTGCCCAGCAAGGGTCGGAGGGATTCGTCGATGGAGCCATCGTGCTCGATGGTCAGGTAAGAGATGCAGCGCCGCGCGTCGATGCGGTGCGGCGCGACGATGGCGCGCGTGGGGCACACGTCGATGCAGGCCTGGCAGCGCCCGCAATGCGGCTCGACCGGCTCGGTCGCCGGCAGCGCCAGATCGACGTAGATCTCGCCCAGGAAGAACATCGAGCCGCCTTCGCGGTTCAGCACCAGCGTGTGCTTGCCGCGCCAGCCCTGGCCGCTGCGCGCGGCCAGCTCGGCCTCCAGCACGGGGGCCGAATCGGTGAATACACGGTGGCCAAACGGGCCAATCGCATCGGCCAGCTGCTGCTGCAGTTTCTGCAGCCGGTTGCGCAGCACCTTGTGGTAGTCCCGCCCCCGGGCGTAGACCGACACGATGCCCTCGGTGGGCCGGCCCAGCCGCGCCCATTCCACCGCCTGCCAGTCGGTGGGCGTGCTGCGCGGCAGGTAGTCCATGCGCGCGGTGATCACGCTGACCGTGCCCGGCACCAGTTCGGCCGGCCGCGCGCGCTTCAGCCCATGCGCCGCCATGTAGTCCATGCTGCCGTGAAAGCCATCGGCCAGCCAGGCCTGCAAGCCCGGTTCGGCGCTCGACAGATCCACACCCGCCACACCGACGTGCGAAAACCCCAGCGCGCGCGCCCATGCGCCCACCTGGTTCCACAACGCCTGCGCATCGATCGTTTTGCCATGCTCCACACCTCGATTCTAGAAACCGCCCCTGCGCGCATGTGGCGCTGGGGCACGGAAGCAGACACCGAAGCCTTTGCGCGCCAGCTGGCGGCGGCGGCCGACCTGGGCAACGCCTTCATTGAGCTGCATGGCGACCTGGGCGCCGGCAAGACCACCCTGGTGCGCCACCTGCTGCGCGCACTGGGCGTGACCGGGCGCATCAAAAGCCCCACCTACGCCGTGGTGGAACCCCATGAAACCCCGGCGGGTTTGAGCATTTCGCACTTCGACTTCTATCGATTCAACGACCCGCGCGAGTGGGAAGACGCAGGTTTTCGTGACCTGTTTGCCGCCCCGGGGCTGAAGTTGGCCGAATGGCCGGACAAAGCCGCCGGCCTGCTGCCCGTGGCCGATTGGGAAGTGCGCATCGATGCGCTGGACGACGGCGCGCGCCGCGTTCAGGTGCGCGCCCCCACGGCGCTGGGCGCCCGCCTGCTGCACGACATGCCCCTATGACCGCCCCGCTACCGCCCCACGCCCCCGATCGCCGCCGCTTGCTCAAGCAAGGCGGTTCGCTGGTCCTGCTTTTGGGCACGCACCACATCGCTTTCGGCGCCAGCATCGTGGCCGTGCGCCTGTGGCCGGCCGAGGACTACACGCGCGTCACCATCGAATCGGACACGGCGCTCAAGGTCACGCACCGCATGATCGGCTCGCCGCCCCGGCTGGCGGTGGACATCGATGGCCTGGAGCTCAACCCCACGCTGCGCGAGCTGGTGGCCAAGGTGCGCTCGGACGACCCCAACATCTCGGGCATTCGCGTGGGCCAGAACTCGCCCGGCGTGGTGCGCCTGGTGATCGATCTCAAGCAGGAAATCAAGCCGCAGGTGTTCACCCTGGCGCCGGTGGCGGCCTACCAGCACCGGCTGGTGTTTGACCTGTACCCGGCCCATCCGGCCGACCCGCTGGAGCAGCTGATCGCCGAGCGCATGAAGGACCTGGGCACCAGCTCGGGCGGCGACACCGCCGTGGCACGCGCCGACACCGCCGCCGCCACCGACACGCTGGGCGATCTGATTGCCAAGCAGTTCGAACGCGCCAACGCCATCGTGCGCAACCAGGAAGGCAGTACCGTTGCCCGCGCACCCACGCCCGCGCCAGCCGCCAAGCCCAGCCCGCCCGCTGCGGCCCGCCCTGCGCCCGCGCGCCCGCCGGCAGCCAGCCGCACCGACCGCCTGATCATCGTCGCGCTGGACCCTGGCCACGGAGGCGAAGACCCCGGCGCCATCGGCCCCGGCGGCACGCGCGAGAAAGACATCGTGCTGCAAGTGGCCCTGAAGCTGCGCGACCGCATCAACAACACCGTGGTGGCCGGCAACCCGATGCGCGCCTTTTTGACGCGCGACGCCGATTTCTTTGTGCCGCTGAACGTGCGGGTGGAAAAATCACGCCGCGTGGGGGCCGACCTGTTCATCAGCATCCATGCGGACGCCTTCATGCGCGAAGAAGCGCGCGGCGCCAGCGTCTACGCGCTGTCCGAACGCGGCGCATCCAGCTCGGCCGCGCGCTGGCTGGCCAACAAAGAGAACGACGCCGACCGCATCGGCGGGGTCAACCTGGGCGTGAAGGATTCCCTGGTGCAGCGCGCCATGCTGGACATGAGCACCACCGCGCAGATCAAGGACAGCCTGGTGCTGGGCGATGCGGTGCTGCGCGAAATCGGCGGCATCGGCCGCCTGCACAAACGCAATGTGGAACGCGCCAATTTCGCCGTGCTGCGCGCGCCCGACATTCCCAGCGTGCTGGTCGAAACCGCGTTCATCAGCAACCCCGAGGAAGAGCGCAAGCTGCGCACCGAGGCCTATCAGAACAACCTGGCCAACGCGTTGATCAACGGCATCGAGAAGTACTTTGCCGCCAACCCACCGCTGGCGCGCAACCGGCAGGTCTGAAGGGCAAGCCATGGCGCAGGCGGCCCCTGCTGCCGCCCC
>JAGOEM010000040.1 GCA_017997715.1 Ottowia sp. | reverse complement strand
AGCCGCCCGCCGCGATGGGGGACAATCGGGGCCAACGCGCCAAGGCCAGCAGGGCCTGCGCCACACCAAGGAAACCCCCACATGGCACGCACCATTCAATGCATCAAACTCGGCCGCGAAGCCGAAGGCCTCGATCTGCCGCCCTACCCGGGCGAGCTGGGCAAGCGCATCTGGGAAAGCGTCAGCAAGGAAGCCTGGCAAGACTGGCTCAAGCACCAGACCATGCTGGTCAACGAAAACCGCCTGAACCTGGCCGACCAGCGGGCGCGCGAATACCTTAAGCGCCAGATGGAAAACCACTTCTTTGGCGGCGGCGCCGACGCCGCAGCCGGCTACGTACCGCCAGCGGCCTGAACGGCCCCGCAGCAAAGGCGCGCCGGCCAGCCCCATGACCGATGCGCCCGCGCCGCCCCCCGCCCCATCCGCCAGCGATGCCGCGCTGCACGGCCTGCGCCGCCAATACCACTTTCGCCCCGGCCCGCACGGCCTGCGCGCCTGGGACGTGCACCGCCTGATCCGCCTGGCGCGCGATCTGCCGGTGCAGCGCGTGCCGCTGGGCGCCATTCGCGAGCTGGATCAAAGCTGGTGGTTTGATGCCGACGACACCCTGCCCACGCCGCGCGCCATCGTCGAACACGTCCGGCTGATGGACGCGGCCGATCTGCGCTGGCCGGTGATCCTGAGCGCCGACGGCGGCGTGATGGACGGCATGCACCGCATCGCGCAGGCGCTGCGCCTGGGGCATACGCACATCGCGGCGGTGCAGTTTGAAAACGACCCGCCGCCCGACCACGTGGGCACGCCGCCCGCCGACCTGGACTACGGCTGACCCGCTGCGGTGCATTGCGCTGCGGCGCGCCATGCCACGCCACGGGCGCTTTGCAGCCACCCCCATCCCAGGCTGATATTCACAGTAAAAATGGCCTCTAGCGCCCGTGTGGTGGGTGCAGGCAGCTCTTGTTACGATAGCAAAATGGCTGATTCCACAGTTCAATGGCGTGAAGACGGCACCCCCGTCAGCCCGCGTTTTGGCGACATCTACCGCAGCAGCAGCGGCCTGCGGCAGGCGCGCGAAGTGTTTGTGCGCGGTTGCGGGCTGCTGCCCAGCGACCCCGCCGAAATCGCCAAGCACGCCCGCCCGCGCTACCTGCAGGGCGCCGTGGCCACACCGGTGTGGGCCAAGGCCAGCAGCTGGTCGGTGCTGGAAGCCGGTTTCGGCCTGGGCCTGAACTTTCTGGCCACCTGGCAGGCGTGGCAGGACGACCCCGACCGGCCGCAGCGCCTGTTCTACAGCGCCATCGAAGCCTTTCCGCCCGACGCCGCCGACCTGCTGCGCAGCGCCGCGCCCTACCCCGAACTGCAGCCCCTGGCCGACGCGCTGGCCGCGCAATGGCACGGCCTGCTGCCGGGCCTGCACCGCATCAGCCTGGAAGGCGGTCGCGTGCAGCTGACCCTGGCCGTGGGCGATGTGCGCGCCATGCTGGCCGAGCTGAGCGGCACGTTTGACAGCCTGTACCTGGACGGGTTTGACCCGCTGCTGAACCCCGACATGTGGACCCTGCCGGTGCTGAAAGCCATGACACGGCTGGCGCGCCCCGGCGCCCGCGTTGCCACCTGGACCGTGGCCGCCCCGGTGCGCCACGGCCTTCGCACCTGCGGGTTTACGCTTCAGCGGGTGCGCGGCCCCTGGCCCAAGCGCAGCGTGCTGCGCGGCACGCTGGCGCCCAGCTGGTCGCCGCGCCACCGGCCCGATCCGCAAGCGCCGGTGCAAGTGCGCGCGCCGGGCCACTGCGCGGTGGTGGGCGGCGGCCTGGCCGGCGCTTCGGTGGCGTACAGCCTGGCGCAGCGCGGCTGGCAGGTGACGGTGTGGGACGCGGCCGATGCACCAGCCACCGGCGCATCGGGCCTGCCTGCGGGCGTGGTGGCGCCGCACGTGTCGCCCGACGACCGGCCCGTATCGCGCCTGACCCGTGCCGGCGCCCGCGCCACCCTGGCGCGCGCCGCCGCCCTGCTGCGCCCCGGCGCCGACTACGGCGCCACCGGCGTGCTGGAACGCCACGCAGCGGGCGAACGGCGCTTGCCCGCCGCCTGGCAGGCCACGCTGGACGGCGATCTGTCTGCCGCCACGGCCCCCGTGTCCTGGCCCGACAGCGTGGCCACCACACGCCAACGCGCTCAATCTGCCAGCGTGCCACTGAACGATGCCGATCACGCGCTGTGGCACAGCCGCGCCGGCTGGGTGCGCCCCGCCGAGCTGGTGCGCGCCATGCTGAACGCGCCGGGCATCACCTGGCGCGGCGGCCACACCGTGACCGGCGTGCGCCCCGTGGGGCCGCGCTGGCAGCTGCTGGGTGCAACTGATGAAGCGCTCCTGACCAGGATCGCTGGTGAAGCGGGTGATGCGGGGCCGACCGCGCTGGCGCGTGAGGCACCCACTGCCGATGCAGCCGCAGCGAATATGCCCACGACGGACGTGCCGGCCGCCACCCTGCTGGCAGAGGCCGATCTGGTGTTTGTCACCGCAGGCTTTGGTTCGCTGGCGCTGCTGCCGCACGACGGCGGGGCCGCGCTGCCCCTGCACGCCTTGCGCGGCCAGGTGGCCTGGGGCCCCATGCCCAGCCCAGCCGATCCTGCGGACGCGCTGCCCGCCTTTCCGGTCAACGGCCACGGCAGCCTGATTGCGCATGTGCCGGGTGATTCGGGCGCCATGTGGGTTGCCGGATCGACCTTCGAGCGCGGCGAAGCCCAGCCGGTGATTCGGCCACAAGACCACGCGCACAACCGCGATCGCCTGGCCGAACTGCTGCCCGAAGCCGGGCGCCTGCTGGCCCCGCAATGGCAAGACGGCCGCGCACAGGCCTGGGCCGCCGTGCGCGCCACCCTGCCCGACCGCCTGCCTGCCGTGGGCGCCTGGGCTGCTGCTGCTGTTGACGCAGCAGTTTCCGAATCAAATGAGCCTCTGGCGCCCTATCCACCGGCGCAGGCAGCTATAGAAAACGAAGCAATTCCGGCGCCACTGCCGTTGCCATTGCCGTTGCACCTGATCACCGGCCTGGGGGCGCGTGGCCTGACCCTGGCCGTCTTGTGCGGCGATATTGCGGCCGCCTGGCTGCACGGCGAACCGCTGCCGGTGGAAGCCACCTTGGCGCGCAAGCTGCGCGCTGGCCGATTCCGCGACGCAGCCAAGCCGGGTGGTTTGGGCGACCGCGAAGACGCTGGCTGACGCCTTCCTGCGTCCGCCGCCGCTGCACCAGGCCGGCGACCACATAGGCCTTCCAGCGGGGTCTGCAGGGCAAATCAACCGGCCCTTGTCCAGGGCAACGCGGATCAAGCGCTGTGCGCGCTTTGCGCACCTGACTGCGGGCGCCTTGCGGCGTGGCCGATCTGCGCGATAGCACGCGCGCTACTGCTACTGCTACTGCTACTGCTACTGCTACTGCTACTGCTACTGCTGCGGCTGCGGCTTGCTCTGTGCAGCCCCTCCGCATTCAGAGCGCGCTGCATCGCGCGGACTTGTTCAGCGTTGCCCCAAAAACAAAAAGCCACCCCAAGGGGTGGCTGGTCTGATTCACGCGGCCGGGGCAATCGCTTGCCCTGGCCAGCGGGAAATCAGTTGAGCGGGGTCTTCACGCCGTTTTTGTAGACGTACAGCGTGATGGCCGCGTTCTTCAGCTCGCCATTGGGCTCGAACTGGATGTTGGAGGTCACGCCCTTGTAGCTGGCTTCTTTCAGCTTGGGAATGTAGACCTTCGGATCCCACGAGTTGGCGCGCTTCATGGCGTCGGCCAGCAGCATGGTGGCGTCGTAGGTATACGGGCTGTAAACCTGGAACTGCTTGGGGTACTTGGCGTCGTAGCGGGCCTTCCAGGCGGTGCCGCCCGGCATTTTCTGGATCGACGAGCCGCCTTCGGCGCAGACCATGTTGCCCAGGGTCTTGGCGCCTGCCGCCAGCTTGGCAATCTCGGTCGTGCAGATGCCATCGCCACCGAAGTACTTCACGTTGGCCATGCCCAGTTGCTCCATCTGGCGCAGCATGGGGCCGGCTTGCGGGTCCATGCCGCCGAAGAAGATACCGTCAGGGTTCTTGGACTTGATGGCCGTGAGGATGGCCATGAAATCGGTGGCCTTGTCGGTCGTGAACTGCTCGTCCACGATCTGGATGCCTTTTTGCTTGGCCACGGTCTTGAACACGTCGGCCACGCCCTGGCCGTAGGCCGTGCGGTCATCGATCACGGCGATGCGCTTGAGCTTGAGGCCATCGGCCGCGTAGTTGGCCAGGCCAGCACCCAGCGCGTTGTCGTTGGAGATGATGCGGAAAGTGGTGTTGTAGCCGGGCTTGGTCAGCGCGGGGTTGGTGGCGGCGCCCGTCACGTGGGGAATGCCGCAGTCGTTGTAGACCTTGGATGCGGGGATGGTGGTGCCCGAATTCAGGTGACCGACCACGCCAGCGACCTTGGCATCGCACAGTTTTTGTGCGGCGGCGGTGCCCTGCTTGGGATCTGCGGCGTCGTCCTCGGCCTGGATCTCCCACTTGATCTTCTTGCCGGCGATCACGATGTTCTGCGAGTTCAGCTCTTCGATGGCCATGCGCGAGCCATTCTCGTTGTCCTTGCCGTAATGCGCCTGCGCACCGGAAACGGGGCCAACATGGCCGATCTTGATGACCTGCGTGTCCTGTGCGGCCACTGCGCCTGCCACCAGAGCCAGCGCTGCGGCTGCCGTCAATTTCAGCTTCATCTGCATAAAAAAACCTCCGAGAAAGGATTGGGTTGAGTAGGTATATAGGCTCAACGGGCTCGAAAGGTAACGCAATTCATGTGCCAGCACATCAGGGAACACGCTAGTGTCGCGGCGCACCAAATTAGGGGTTTTTCCTGACATCCTCGGTGTATGCACCACGAGCGAGCGCGGCGGCAACGGCGTCGCGCACCACTTCGGCCACCGCTTTTTGCACGCGGCCATTCAGCCCAAGCATCTGTTCGTGCAGCACCCGGCCGATCTCTTCGCTGATGCGGCGATCCAGATCGGGCCCCAGCAAATCCAGCAGCGCCTGCGCATCCGGCAGCCCGCCGCTGCCGCCTGCCTGCGCGGGCGGGGCGGCCACGTGCGAATCCGGTGGCGCATCGGGGTCTATCACTTCGGTCAACGTGGGCACATTGCGCGGCAAGGCGCGCTTGGCTGTCGCCGGTTCTTGCCCGGCCCCGGGGCCCTGGTCGCGATCGTCCTCGGACATGGTGGATTACTCCTTGGCGGCCACATCGTGCCGTTTGATCTGATAGCCCCGTTCGGCATAGTGCCGCCAGCGCGTGCGCGCGTGGGCGCGATCGGCTTCGCCGGTGCCCACCAGCTCGATCAGGCGCTCAAAGCGTTCAAAGCCGGCCGGCACCTCGGTGCCCAAATGCACCAGCACCTGCGCGTCGGCCACGGCCTGCGCGTTGGGCGCCAGCACCACGGGCGTGCGCGACACGATGTCTGGCGCCGCAGACGCCAGGCAGTGGGGGATGAAATCGAGGGCTGAAAAAGTCCACAGCGCCTGGTCGAGCGCCTGCAACTGTTCGTCAGTGCCGACCACCGCCGTGCGCCCGCCCGCCGCATACGCCTTGCGCAACAAGCGGCAGGTGTAGACCAGCCGGTCGGGCACGTTGAAATGAAAGGCCACTTCGGTCATGACCGCGGGGTGTTCAGGCCGTGCGTGGGGCGCATCGCCACGTCAATGCGATCAGCGCTTGGCCTTGTCAGCGGGCCGATCCGCCTTCTTGGCGGTGCGCGCCGCGCCCTTTGCACCAGCCTTGTCCGCCGCGGCCTTCGGCGCGGCAGCCGCCACTGCGACTGTGCCCGTACCATTCAGCAGGTACTGAACCAGCAGGCCCACTGGCCGCCCGGTGGCGCCCTTGGCGGCACCGCTTTTCCAGGCGGTGCCGGCAATGTCGAGGTGCGCCCACGGATAGGCCGCAGTGAATCGCTGAAGGAACTTGGCCGCCGTGATGGCACCGGCCGGGCGACCCGCGACGTTGGCCACGTCGGCGAAATTGGTTTTCAAGCCGTCGGCGTATTCGTCGTCCAGCGGCAGGCGCCAGCAGGGGTCCAGCGCCTGTTGGCCTGCGCTTTGCAGCGCTTGCGCCAGCGCGTCGTCGGGCGAAAACAGGCCGCTGCGCACGCCGCCCAGCGCAATCACGCAGGCGCCGGTCAGGGTGGCAATGTCGATCACGGCGCGCGGCTTGAAGCGTTCGGCATAGGTCAGCGCGTCGCACAGCACCAGGCGCCCTTCGGCGTCGGTGTTCAGGATTTCGATGGTCTGCCCGCTCATGCTGGTGACCACGTCGCCCGGTTTGACGGCGCGGCCATCCGGCATGTTCTCGCACGCGGGAATCAGCCCGATCACGTTGACCGCTGGCTGCAACTCGCCCAGCGCACGGAACACGCCCAGCACGCTGGCGGCGCCGCCCATGTCGAACTTCATCTCGTCCATGTCGCCCGCAGGCTTGAGCGAAATGCCGCCGGTATCAAACGTGATGCCCTTGCCCACCAGCACCACGGGGGCATCTGACTTGGCGCCGCCCTGGTAGCGCAGCACGATGAAGCGCAGTTCTTCGGCCGACCCCTGCGCCACCGCCTGGAACGCACCCATGCCCAGCTTGGCCACTTCCTTGGGGCCCAGCACTTCGCACGACAGCTGCGCCGCCTTGCCCAGCTTTTGCGCCGCCTGGGCAAGCAGGGTGGGCGTGGCGTAGTTGGCCGGCCGGTTGGCCCATTCGCGTGCGAATTCAACACCTTGCGCCACACCCAGCGCCTGCGTGTAGGCGGCGCGCACGGCGGACGCATCGGGCACGCCCAGCACCAGTTTTTTCAGCTGGCCTTTGCTGGCCTGCGCGTCCTTGGGCTTGCTTTTGGTGGTGGTGTATTGGTAGCTGGCGTCGCAGGCGGCGTTGACCGCTGCGGCGACGGCCTCTGGCGTGGCCGGCCCGGCAAAGCACAGCGTCAGCGCGCCGGCAGGGCCGCGTTTGCACTGGTTAACGGCCGCCGCCACCGCCTTGCGCACCTGCGCGGGGCTGCCATTGCCGATGCCCACCAGCAGCAGTCGCTCGGTGGTGACACGGGGCGCGCCAAAGCTGGCCAACAGCGCTCCGGCGTCGGTTTTGAAGTCGCCGCTGGCGCGTGCGCGCTGGATGAACGCCGACAGCGCATCTTCGCTTGCCTCAAAACCATCGCCGACCAGAACCGCCAGCGCGGGCGATTTGTAGGCCGCCGCTTCTGGCAGCCGGAGCGTCTTCAGTTCAAAGTGCATAATCAGCGTTTTCCTTTCGACCGATGTTATTCGATTCCTCCCTACGCAAGGAGCTGGGCCGCAGCTTCGGCGCGACCCTGGTGGTGCTGGTGACCATCGTCGTCACCGTCATGTTGATCCGCACGCTCGGGCAGGCGTCGGTCGGCCGCGTCAACCCGTCCGAAGTCATGCTGGTGATGGGCTTCACCGTGCTGGGCCACCTGTCCACGATCCTGACGCTGAGCCTGTTCGTGGCGATCACGGCCACGCTGACGCGCATGTACGCCAGCAGCGAAATGGTGGTGTGGTTCTCGTGTGGCCGCAGCCTGATGAGTTTTCTGCGCCCCGTGCTGCGCTTTGCGGCGCCGGTGCTGATCACCATCGTGGTGCTGGCGCTGTTTGTCTGGCCTTGGTCCAACCACCAGATTCGCGAGCTGCGCGACCGATTCCAGGGCCGCAACGACATCGAACGCGTGGCGCCGGGCCGCTTCATTGAATCGGCGGGCGGGCAGCGCGTGTTCTTCATCGACAAGGACACGGCCGACGCCAAATCGGGCAACAACATCTTCATCTCATCCAACGACCGTGGCAAGGAAAGCGTGACCACGGCCGCCAGCGGGCATCTGGCCTCGATCAAGGGCGAACGCTTCCTGGTGCTGGAAAAAGGCAACCGCATGGAGACCGAGTTGGCCACCGGCGCCACCCGCGTGAGCGAGTTCGCCGAATACGGCAACCGCATCAATTCCCCGGCGCTGGGCCCGACCAACAACAATTCCCCCACCATGAAGCCAACCCGGGTGCTGTTGACCGACCGCAACCCTGAAAACATGGCCGAGCTGTCCTGGCGCATCGGCCTGGCGCTGGCGGCGATCAACTGCGTGCTGATCGCGGTGGCCGCCACGCGCGTCAACCCGCGCGTGGGCCGCAGCGGTGGGCTGGTGTTCTCGCTGTTTGCGTTTGCCACGTACTACAACATGCTGAGCGTGGGCCAAAGCTGGATTGGCAACGGGCGCATCGGCCTGGTGCCGTTTCTGATCCTGCTGCATGGCGGCATCTTCGTGCTGACGCTGGGCTGGCTGATGGGGCGCAATGGCGACTGGCTGTGGCGCCTGAGGCAGCGCGGCAACGCCAACAAGGCCGCCGCATGAGAACCATCCGCCGCCTGATCTACACCGAGATCCTGCGCTCGGTCGGCTTCGTCACGTTGGCGTTTCTGGCGCTGTTCTTCTTCTTCGATTTCGTTGACCAGTTTGGCGAGCTGCGCCGCGGTGCCGAACAGGGCTACAGCATTGCCTACGCCTTGCTGTACGTGGCGCTGCAGCTGCCCAACCACCTGTATGAGTTGCTGCCCATCACGGTCTTGATCGGCACCATTTACGTGATGGCCCGGCTGGCCGAAAGCTCTGAATACACCATCCTGCGCACCAGCGGCCTGGGGCCGCAGCGCGCCCTGGCCACGCTGCTTTCGCTGGGCGTGGGCTTCGTCGGCCTGACCTTTATTTTTGGCGACTACGTGGCGCCAGCGGCCAACCGCACCGCCCAGCAGGTGCAGGCGCGTTTTCTGGGCGACATCACCATCGGCAAGACCGGCGCCTGGATGAAGGATCGGCAGACCGAACACAACTATTCGGTCAACGTGGGGGCGCTGGCGTCGGACGGCACCATGGCGCAAATCCGCCTGTTTGAGTTCGACAACGACGGGGGGCGCCTGGTCTCGACCACGCAGGCGGCCAAGGGCCAGTTCAGCCGTGGCGACGGTTGGCTGCTGCAGGACGTGGTGCGCCGCGTCTACAACACCACCGACCCGGACAACCCCGCGCTGAAAGTCGACAAACTGGCCGAATGGCGCTGGCCCACCACCATTTCAATCGACATGGTGGCCGCCGCGCTGCTGAGCCCCGACCGCATGCAGACGCTGGACCTGTACCAGTACATCAACCACCTGCAGGCCAACGGCCAGAACGCCCAGCGCTATGAGATCGAGTTCTGGCGCAAGGTGTTTTACCCGTTAAGCTGCCTGGTGATGATGGTGCTGGCGCTGCCCTTTGCCTATCTGCATTTCCGCTCGGGCAACATCGCGGGCTATGTGTTCATGGGCGTGCTGGTTGGCATCAGCTTCTTCCTGCTGAACAACGTGTTCGGCTTCATCGGCAACCTGCGCAATTGGGAGCCCTGGATAGCCGCCGCGCTGCCGGGCATCCTGTATTCGATCCTGTCGCTGGGCGCCTTCAGCTGGCTGGTGCTGAGGCGTTAGCGGTGCCCACCGACCCAGCGCCCGCCACGGGCACCGTTTTGTTCGCCCACGGCTCGCGCGACCCGCTGTGGCGCGCGCCCATCGAAGCCGTGGCCAACCGCATGCGCCAGCTGACGCCCGGCACGCTGGTGGAATGCGCTTACCTGGAATTTTCGGCCCCTGATCTGGCCACGGCGGTGCAAACGCTGTTGAACCAGGGCGTGGTCAGCGTTGCGGTGTGGCCCATGTTTCTGGGCGCCGGCCGCCACGTGCGGGAAGACCTGCCCGTGCTGCTGGACGAGCTGCGCCAGCGCCACCCCCAGGTGGCCATTGGCCTGCACCCCGCCATTGCCGAACACCCCGACGTGCTTGAAGCCATGGCCCGAACCGCCCTGGGTGCCCCGCAGCAGCACTGAGCAAGTGGGCCAGCAGACCGCAAGCCACGGCCGTGTTCACGCGCCTGGCACAGACCTGCGCCCACCGAGGATCTACATTCGTTAGATGAATTAAGGCATAATGAACGGGTTCTATATACCCGCACATCATGAACCTGCATCAGTTCCGTTTTGTCCAGGAGGCCGTGCGCCGCAACCTGAACCTGACCGAGGCAGCCAAGGCGCTGCACACCTCGCAGCCCGGCGTTTCCAAGGCCATCATCGAACTGGAAGAGGAACTCGGCATCGAGATCTTCACGCGCCACGGCAAGCGGCTGAAGCGGGTCACCGAACCGGGCGAGAAAGTGCTGGAAAGCATTGCCATCATCCAGCGCGAAGTCGGCAACCTGAAGCGCATTGGCGAGGAATACAGCGCGCAGGATTCCGGCACCCTGTCGATCGCCACCACCCACACGCAGGCGCGCTACGTGCTGCCGCTGCCGGTGGCCAAGCTGCGCGAGCGCTACCCCAAGGTCAATATCAGCCTGCACCAGGGCGCGCCCGACCAGGTGGCGCGCATGGTGATCGAAGAAGTGGCCGAGATCGGCATGGCCACCGAATCGCTGTCCAACTACCCCGAACTGGTCACCCTGCCCTGCTACGAATGGCAGCACGTGCTGGTGCTGCCGCGCGCCCACCCTCTGGCGCAGAAAGCGCGCCTGACGCTGGAAGACATCGCCGCCGAACCGCTGATCACCTACCACCCGTCCTTCACCGGCCGCACCCGCATCGACACCGCCTTTGCCCAGCGCCAGCTGTCGCCGCGCATCGTGCTGGAGGCCATCGACTCGGATGTGATCAAGACCTACGTGCGCCTGGGCCTGGGCATTGGCATCGTGGCCGAGATGGCCGTCGCCGCCGATACCGACCCCGATCTGGTCACCCGCCCACTGGGCCAGCTGCTGGGCAAGAACGTGGCGCGCATCGCCTTGAAGCGCGGCGCCTACCTGCGCGACTTTGTCTACCAGTTCGCCACCCTGCTGTCCGATCGGCTCGACAAGGACCTGATCCTGAAGGCGATGAGCGGGCATGTGGCGGACTATGAGTTGTGAACTCCCCCCTGTGGCGCTGACGCGCCTTCCCCCCTCTCTCTGCGCGCTGCGCGCTTCGGGAGGGGGGACAACGCCAGTCGCCGCCGCAGGTGCGGCGACGGCGTTCGTTGGGGTGGCCTGCTCCGCGGCCATTCGTTCAAGGGTGTGCCGCGTTGGGCTGGCCTTTGGCGCGGCGTGATGACGAGCATGGCAGCGACATCTGCTGGGTTTGTCGCGGTTTGTCAACTTGGCCGCTGAACTACTTACTACATAATTAATAGCTGCTTGCGCAGGTGTACCGTGCGCGACAGGCCAATTTCATACTTAATTCAATGCCATGACGAACGCGACCACGCCTGCCTTCCCTTCGCGCCTGCCCAACGTCGGCACCACCATCTTCACCGTCATGTCGGCGCTGGCCGCGCAGCACCAGGCGGTCAACCTGGGCCAGGGCTTTCCGGACTTTGATTGCGACCCCAGGTTGATCGACGGCGTGAACGACGCCATGCGCGAGGGCCACAACCAATACCCGCCAATGCCCGGCGTGCCCGCGCTGCGCGAAGCCATTGCCGCCAAGATCCAGGCGCAGTACGGCCGCGCCTACAACGCCAACACCGAAATCACCGTCACCGCCGGCGCCACGCAGGCCATCCTTACCGCCGTGCTGTGCTGCGTTGGCCCGGGCGAAGAAGTGATCGTGCTGGAGCCGTGCTACGACAGCTACGTGCCCAACATCGAGCTGACCGGCGCCAAGGTGGTGCGCGTGCCGCTGACGCCCGGCATCTTCCGGCCCGACTTCGACAAGATCGCCGCCGCGCTGTCGCCACACACCCGGGCCATCGTCATCAACACCCCGCACAACCCCAGCGGCACCGTCTGGTCGCCCGCTGAAATGCAGCGGCTTGACGACCTGCTGACCCCCACCAACGTGTTGGTCATCAGCGACGAGGTGTACGAACACATGGTCTTCGCACCGCTGCAGCACGAAAGCGTGGCGCGCTACCCCGGGCTGGCGGCGCGCAGCTTCATTGTCAGCAGCTTTGGCAAGACCTACCACGTCACCGGCTGGAAGGTCGGCTACGTCGCCGCGCCCGCCGCGCTGACGGCCGAATTCCGCAAGGTGCACCAGTTCTGCGTGTTCACCGTCCACACGCCCACGCAGCATGGCCTGGCGCGCTACATGCAAGACCCGGCGCCCTACGTCAACCTGCCCGCCTTCTACGGCGCCAAGCGCGACCTGTTCCGCGCCGGCCTGGCCAGCACCAAATTCCGCCTGCTGCCGTGCGAAGGCACCTACTTCCAGTGCGTCGCCATCGACGCCCTGGGCGTGCCCGAGCGCGAGCTGAGCGAGGCCGATTTCTGCCAATGGCTGACCCGCGAGATCGGCGTGGCCGCCATCCCGCTGTCGGCCTTCTACGGCGGCGGGTTTGACCAGAAAGTGGTGCGCTTTTGCTTCGCCAAGAAAGACGACACCCTGCGCGCCGCGCTGGAGCGGTTGGCGCGGCTGTAAGCCTGCCGTGCCGGTGGCCACAGCCAAAACGCTTCTTTATTGATAGCTGCCTGCGCCCATGGGGAAAGCGCTGCGGGCCAATTCTTATACCTAAGTTGAGCGACGGCGCGCGCCATGCGATGGCCGGGGCACCCGCGCGACCGCATCGCGCTTGCGCTTGCGATCGCGCTTGCGCTTGCGCCTGCGGGCCGCACACGCACAATGCCGCCATGGCCCGCTCCACACCCTCCGCCCCCGCCGCCGCGCCACAGACTGCGGCCCCATCCAACGCCCAGCACCCGCCGCGCTACTGGCTGATGAAGTCCGAGCCCGACGACTGCAGCATCGACGACGCCCTGGCCGCGCCTGGGCAAACCGTGCCGTGGACCGGCGTGCGCAACTACCAGGCGCGCAACTTCATGCGCGACGACATGCAGGTGGGCGATGGCGTGCTGTTCTACCACTCCAGCTGCCCCGCGCCGGGCATTGCAGGCGTGGCGCGCGTGGCGTCCACCACGCGGCCGGACCCGACGCAGTTCGACCCCGCATCGCCCTATTACGACCCCAAATCGCCGCCCGACAAGCCGCGCTGGCTGCTGCTCAACGTGCAGGCGCTGCGCAAGTCGCGCCTGGTGTCGCTGGCCGACTTGCGCGCCGTGCCCGCGCTGGCCGACATGCGCGTGCTGCAGCGCGGCAACCGCCTTTCCATCACCCCGGTGGACGAGGCCGAGTGGCAGGCGATTCAGTCGATGCTTTGAGTCACACGGCGGTGGATCCGCCACATCGGATTGCGCGCCCCGCTACCTGCTCCGCCACTACCCGCGCCCCAACCACCCGCGCCGTATGCACGCGCCTTATGCAAGCGGCGCACGGGGCTGACCCAGCTGGGTTGGTGCAACGCATGCCCGCTTTACCGCCCGCAGGCTTAGCCAGCCGGCCCGCGCGGCGACTCGGCGCCGTCCTACAGGGCCGCACGGCAGCGCGGCCTAAGCTGATTGGGCGGCGCCCCATGCGGCGGCGCTGCGCCCATTCAACCTGCCAGCCCCACCCGCCGATGGCCACCGACACCCCTACCGATGACGACGCCCCCCGCTCATCCGCGCGCGTGGTGTGGAAAGGCGCGATCAGCTTTGGCCTGGTGCACATCCCCGTAGCGCTGTACACCGCGACGACCAGCAGCGGCGTGGACTTCGACTGGCTGGACCGCCGCACCATGGAGCCGGTGGGCTACAAGCGCATCAACAAGAAGACGGGCAAGGAAATCGCCTCAGCCGACATCGTCAAAGGCGTGGAGGTGGAAGACGGCCAATACGTGGTGCTGAGCGTCGACGAGATCAAATCCGCCTTTCCCAAGACCACGCAGACGATCGAGATCGAATCCTTCATCCACGCCAGCGAAATCCCCTTCGTCTACCTGGAACGCCCGTATTACCTGGCGCCCATCCACCGCGGCGAGAAGGTCTATGCGCTGCTGCGCGAAGCGCTGGCCGAAAGCGCACGCGTGGGCGTGGCGCGCGTGGTGATCCAGACCAAGCAGCACCTGGCCGTGCTGGTGCCCAGCGGCCCCGCGCTGATCCTGAACCTGCTGCGCTGGGGCGGCGAGATCAAGTCGTTTGAAGCGCTGAAGCTGCCGCCCGCTGGCGCGAAGGCCGCCGGGCTGAAGGAAGGCGAGCTGAAGATGGCGCGCCAGTTGATCGAAGAGATGAGCGCGCCGTGGGACGCGGACGACTTCCGCGACTCGTTCAAGGAAGAGATCATGCGGCTGGTCAAACAGAAGGCCGAGTCGGGCGATCTGAAAAGCGTCGAGAAGGTGGCGGCGCCGGGCACCGCCAAGGCGGGCGCCGAGATCATCGACCTGACCGAGCTGCTCAAACGCAGCCTGCAAGGCGGCGACGGCCCGCGCACCAGCCGCCGATCCGCCGCAGCCGGCGACGACGACGATGCCAAACCCAGCAAAGCCAGCGCCAAAACCAGTGCGAAAGCCAATGGCAAAGCGCGCGCCACGCGCAAGCGCGCCTGACGCGTCTGATGCATCTGATGCATCTGATGCGCCTGCAGCACCTGAAACACCGGCGCGGGCTGCCCGTGTGCCCAGGGCGCAAGCTGGTGGGCGGACAAAATCTGAGTCAAAACAGGCTGTAGCGCCCGTGCTACCTGCGAAAGCAGCTACCAAATCAGAAGCAAACTCGTCGCCAGACAGGCTTGCCCAATACCGCGCCAAGCGCGACTTCCGGCGCACGCCAGAGCCGCAAGCTGCGGCGGCCGAACAGGCGGCTGATCAGGTGGCTGAATCGGACGCGGAATCGACCGATGTGGGCGGCCTGCGCTACGTCATTCAGAAGCACTGGGCCAGCCACCTGCACTACGACCTGCGGCTGCAGCTGGGCGGCACCATGCACAGCTGGGCCGTGCCCAAAGGCCCCAGCCTGGACCCGGCCGACAAGCGCCTGGCCGTGCAGGTGGAAGACCACCCCATCGCCTACAACGATTTCGAGGGCCAGATTCCCGCCGGCCAGTACGGCGGCGGCCGCGTCATCGTGTGGGACCGGGGCACCTGGGCGCCGGTGGGCGACGCCGCGCGGGGCCTGGCCAAGGGGCACCTGAAGTTCGACCTGCACGGCATCAAGCTGCGCGGCCGCTGGGCGCTGGTGCGGCTGAAAGATGCCAACGCCACACAGCCGCCCTGGCTGCTGATCAAAGACCGCGACGCCGAGGCGCGCCCCGCCCGCGATTACCGCGTGACCGAGGCGCTGCCGGATTCGGTGGGGCCAGGGCACGATGCCGGCGCGCGCGGCGGCAAGCAGGTCGCCCCGTTGGCGCCCCAGCAAGTAGCCAAAGAGGCCACCAAGTCATCCCCCAAACCGCGCGCAACAAGCCGCGCCATAGAGGCTGCCGACGCGCCCGTCAAAACCAGCCGGAGAGCCGAGAAAAAAGCTCAGCTTCCGCAACAACAGGCGCCCCAACTGGCCCGCCTGCTGGACGCACCACCACCTGATGTCGATGCCTGGCAGTGGGAGATGAAGTTCGACGGCTACCGCCTGCTGGCGCGCATTGACGCTGCCGGCGCGGTGCGCCTGGTCACCCGCAATGGGCTGGACTGGACCGCTCGCATGCCCGAGCTGGCCCGCGCCGTCGCTGCGCTGCGCCTGCCAGGCAGTTGGCTGGATGGCGAGATCGTCATGCCCGATGCGCACGCCCTGCCCGACTTTGCCGCGCTGCAGCGCGCGTTTGACGAGCGGCGCACCGCGCACCTGATCTATTACCTGTTCGATGCGCCATGGCTGCAAGGCGCCGACCTGCAGGCGCAACCGCTGACCGAGCGCCGCGCACAACTGCAGGCCGCGCTGAAGCCGATGGCGGCCAACGGCAGCGTGCGCCTGTCGCCCATCCTGCCGCCGCAGCCGCACAGCCTGCTGGCCAGCGCCTGCCGCATGGGGCTGGAAGGCGTGATCGGCAAGCGGCGGGACGCGCCCTACCGCAGTGGCCGGTCGCACGCGTGGGTCAAGCTGAAGTGCGTGCAGCAGGACGAGTTCGTCGTCGCCGGGTTCACCGCCGGCCAGGGCGCGCGCGGCGCGCTGGGTGCGCTGGTGCTGGCGGCGCACGACGCCGATGGCGCGCTGCGCTGGGCCGGCAACGTGGGCAGCGGCTTGTCCGGCGCCACGCTGGCGGCCCTGTTGCGCCGCCTGGCGCCATTGGCGCAAACCACCAGCCCGTTGGCAACCGGCGACAAGGTGCCCGGCAAGGTGCGCTGGGTGCAACCCAGCCTGGTCGCCCAGGTGCGCCACGCCGGGCTGACGCCGCAGGGCCACGTGCGGCAGGCGGTGTTCCTGGCCATGCGCGAAGACAAGGCTGCGCAGGATGTGGAACGGCCTAAAGTTTCAGCATCAAAAGTGACACCAGCGCCCGCCAGGTGGGCGCAAGCAGCTATCAAAACAGGATCAACCATGGAGCCAACGCCATCGCTGCAGGGCCAGAAGCTGACGCACCCCGAACGCGTGATAGACCCCACCAGCGGCACCACCAAGCTGGCGCTGGCGCGCTACTACGCCACGGTGGCGCCGCTGATCCAGCCGCACCTGACGGGCCGCCCCGTCGCCCTGCTGCGCGCGCCCGATGGGCTGGACGGCGAGCTGTTCTTCCAAAAGCACCTGCAGGGCCGCCCCATGCAGGCCGTGACCCAACTGCCGCCCACACTGGACCCTGGCCACGCGCCGCTGATGGCCATCAACAGCCCCGCCGCGCTGCTGGCCGTGGTGCAGATGAACGCGGTGGAGCTGCACACCTGGAACGCCACCGCCGACAAGATTGAGCGGCCCGACCGCTTTGTGCTGGACCTGGATCCAGGCGAAGGCGTGCCCTGGGCCAAGGTGCAGCAAGCCGCGCAACTGGCGCACACGCTGCTGACCGAGCTGGCGCTGGTGCCCTTCCTGAAAACCAGCGGCGGCAAGGGCCTGCACGTGGTGGTGCCGATCAAGCGCCTGTACGGCTGGGACGCGGTGAAGGACTTCAGCCGCGCGCTGACCGAACACCTGGCGCGCCTGATGCCCGACCGTTTCAGCGCCATCAGCGGGCCAAAGAACCGCGTGGGCCGCATCTACCCCGACTACCTGCGCAACGGGCGCGGCGCCACCACGGTGGCCGCCTGGTCGGCGCGTGCGCGCCCGGGCATGGGCGTGTCGGTACCGCTGCGCTGGGACGAGCTGGGCCAAGTCGGCAGCGGCGCGCACTGGACACTGGCCAACATCGAACAGCGCCTGCGCGTGGGCAACGCGCCGTGGCAGGGGTGGGACGCATCGGCGCGGCCCATTGGCGCGGCGGCGCGCCAGCTGGCGCAGTCGGCAGGCGGCTGAGCGCGCTGGGGCTAGCGCAGCTGGCGCCGGCAGGCGTTCAAGCCACCTCGCCGAACAGCGGGTGTTCTGGCTGCAGCAGCTCGATCCGCCCATAGCGCAGGCGCAGCAGGCCGGCGCCCGCCAGTTCATGCAGTTCGCGGCTGAGCGTCTGGCGGCTGATGCCCAGCATCATGGCCAGCGCCTCCTGCGACACGCTGACGCTGCACTGCTTTTGGTGCGCCTGGGTGGCATCGCCGCGCGCCAGCAGGCCCAGCCGATAGGCGATCTGCCCGCGCGTGCGGTGCAGCACGCTGGCCTGCACCAGGCCGTACAGGCCGCGCACGCGCGCCGCCAGCAGCGTGGTGACGGCGCGCACAAAAGCCATGCGCCGCATCAGCAGGGCGAATGCGGCGGGTGGCACGTTGAGCAGCGCGCAGTCTTCCAGCGCGGTCACGTCGTGCGAACGCGCGGTGCCGTCAAGCAGGCTGAGTTCGCCAAACCAATTGCCCGGCTGCAGCAGGACAAAAATCGCCTCCTTGCCCTCGGTGTTCAGGGTGGATGCCTTCAGCGAGCCGCGCAGCAGCGCATAGAAACCGCCTTGGGTATCGCTGCCCATGTCCACGGCATCGCCGCTGCGAAACAGCATTTCGCCCCGCGCGCAGCGCTGCGCCCGCGCGGCGCCCAGCAATTGCCGGCGTTCCAGCGGCGCCAGGCTGCCAAACCAGGGGTTGGCGTTGCAGATGCGCAAGGCGTCGGGGGGCAGTTGGGCGGGCATGGGGCAAACACCTAATTGTTTGGATTCTGACATTTCACCCCGGGTGGGCGCCCCTACAGTGCGCGTCGGACTGTCGATTCTGCCAACCCGCACCCCTTGCCCCCACGATCAGGAGACCTTCACCATGCCCTCGATGAAAGACCAGGTATCGCCCGAAGAATGGAAGCTGCGCGTGGACCTTGCCGCCGCTTACCGCCTGGTGGCGCTGTACGGCTGGAGCGATCTGGTCTTCACCCACATCAGCGCGCGCATTCCGGGGCCGGCGCACCATTTCCTCATCAACCCCTACGGGCTGATGTTCGACGAGATCACCGCGTCCAGCCTGATCCGCATCGACCAGCAGTGCAACAAGCTGCACGACAGCCCCTACCCGGTGAACCCGGCCGGCTTCACCATCCACAGCTGCGTGCACGCCGCGCGCGAAGACGCCGGCTGCGTGCTGCACACGCACAGCCGCGCCGGCGTTGCCATCAGCGCCAAGAAGGAAGGCCTGCTGCCCATCAGCCAGCAAAGCACCTTTGTGCTGCCGCTGCTGGCCTACCACGGCTACGAAGGCGTGGCGCTGCGCGACGAGGAAAAGCCGCGCCTGGCGGCCGACCTGGGCGATGCGCGCTTTCTGATCCTGCGCAACCACGGGCTGCTGACCGTGGGCACCAACGTGGCCGAGGCGTTTCTGGGCATGTACGTGCTCGAAAGCGCGTGCCGCATCCAGATCGATGCGCAGTCCGGCGGCAGCGAACTGACGCTGGTCGACCCGCGCATCCTGCAGGGCATGGCGCAGGTTTTCAAGACGGCGACGGCCGACCAGGGCGCGCAGATCGCCTGGCCCGCGCTGCTGCGCCGGCTGGACCGCGAACTGCCCGGCTACGCCGATTGAAGGCGGGCGTCGCGCTATGGATTCCGTTCAGCTTTTGCCGCGCTTGCTACGGGGCTCGCTGCTGGGCTCACTCGCCCATGTCATGTGTGGCGCCGGCCTGGCGCTTACGCAGGGCGGCGTTCACCGCTGGGCGATGCACGCCAAGGCGGTGTTGATGGCGCTGGGCAGGCCAGCGCTGGCCAGCCTTTTGATCGCGCGCGTTCGTGTCATCGCCCGTGTTCGCCGCGCTGGGCAACGCCCAAATGGCGCTGCGGTCCGCCCTGCATGCGATCTGCATGTACCTCACGGCAGCCCTGTTCGGGCTGCTGATTTTGCGGCGCAAGCCTGCCAAGGACATTCCCCATGACCGTGACTGTCATCACCGGCGCTTCGGACGGCATTGGCGCCGAACTGGCGCGGCAACTGGCACGCGACCACCGCGCAGGCGCATCGCTGGTGCTGGCGGCGCGCAACGAGGAAAAACTGCGCGCCGTGGCCGATGCCTGCACCCAATTGGGCGCGCAGGTGGAATGGGTGATCGCGGACGTATCGGTGCGCGCCGATTGCGATCGGCTGATCGCCGTCGCCGCCCAGCGCTTTGGCCGCATCGACACGCTGTACAACAACGCCGGCCTGTCGGCCCACGCGCTGCTGCGCGACGTGCCCAGCGACCGGCTCGACTGGTACGAGTACCTGATGCGCGTGAACTTCTGGGGCAGCCTGTGGTGCAGCTACGCCGCCTTGCCCTACCTGATTGCCAGCAAGGGGTGCATCGTGGGCCTTTCATCGCACGCGGGCTTGTTCGGCGTGCCGGGCCGCACGGCCTACAGCGGCAGCAAGTTCGCGGTGTCCGGCATGTTTGAAGCCCTGCGCGCCGAGATGAAGCCGCTGGGCGTATCGGTCACCGTCATCTACCCCGGCGTGGTGGACACCGCCATCCGGCTGCACGGCTACAACGCGCGGGGCGAACAGGCGGGCGTCAGTGGCCTGAAGGAAGAAAAGATGATGTCCGTAGAAACCTGCGTACAGCTGATGCGCAAGGCCGTGGATGCGCGCCAGCGCGAGTACGTGATGACCGCCAAGGCGCGCCTGGGCCGTTGGCTCAAGCTGCTGGCGCCGGGCTGGGTGGAAAAGCAGACCATGGCGGCGGTGAAAGACGACTTTCGGCCGGTATCAAAGTAAGGCGGCGGCATGGCCGCGCAGCCCAGGCGCGCGCCTTGGGGTTGTTATGCCTCCAGCTGGAACAGGGCCACTTTCAAACCGCGCTCTGGGTCCACATCGGCAAACACCGCCGGGTTGGCCAGCCGCTTCACAAACTTCAGCGCAGGCGCTTGCTGGCGCGCGTTCTCCAGCAGGAAATCCATGTCCAGCTCCGGCGCGTTCAGGCACAGCAGCGCCTGGCCACCGGGCATCAGCAAGTCGGGCAGGCGGCGCATCAGGCGCGGGTAGTCCTTGGTGGCCACAAAGCTGCCCTTTTGAAAGCTGGGCGGATCGACGATCACCAAATCGTAGGGGCCCGCGCGGCCCAGCTTGCCCCACGAACTGAAGATGTCGTGCCCCAGAAAACTGGCCGTGCCCTGCCCCGGCCCCAGCAAGCCGTTCAGCCGGTGGTTCTGCTGGCCCGTGGCCAGCGCGGCGCGCGCCATGTCGACATTCACCACCTGCGCTGCGCCGCCCAGCAGCGCCACCACCGAAAAGGCGCAGGTGTAGGCAAACAGGTTAAGCACCCGCGCACCACCGCGCTCGCGCCCGGCCAGCGCGGCGGCGTACTCGCGCACCCAGCGGCGGCCCTCGGCCATGTCGAGGAACAACCCGTGGTTCTGCCCGCGCAGCACCTGCACGCGGTAGTGCACGCCGGCTTCCTGCACGGTATGCGGTTCGGGCAGGCTGCCGGCCATCAGGCGCGTTTCGCTGGGGCCCCGCGGCTGGCGGCACTGGTACAGCCAGGTCAGCGGTTCGGGCGCATTCAACTCCGACCAGCGCGCCTGCAGCAGCGCACCCACCGCCGCCAGATCGTCTTCCGCCACCGGCTGAAAGCTGGTCAACACCAGCGCGGGCGGAAAAGCGTCCAGCGTCCAGTGTTCTTCACCGGCAAAGCGCCGGCCGCGCCCATGAAAGAGCCGCGTGGCCTCTTGGCACAAAGGCATGGCGGCAATCGCCTGGGCAAGGTGGTGCATGGGGCAAACGGGCAATAAGCAAAACGGCGCCCATCCTACCCGGCAGCCGCAGCCGCAACCGGCGCGGGCGCCTACGGGTTCGGGCTTAGGGCTGGCGGCTTGGCGGCCCCGGTTGCTTTTGGCTTCCGCCGGTTTGTTGAGCGCCTGGGTCTCGACCACCTCAAACCTGCCAAAGCAGCGGGTGATGGTGGCAATGTCGGCCTCGTCCATCACATTGCGTTTGCTGCCCAGCGATTTGCGCATCTTGCCGCAGAGGTTGGTGCCATTGATGAGCTGCACCTTGCCTTTGCGCTCGGCGGGCTTTTTGTTCGACAGCACCCACACATAGGTGGCAATGCCAGTGTTGTAGAACATGTCGGTGGGCAGGCCGACGATGGCTTCGAGCAGGTCGCTTTCCAGAATATGGCGCCGGATTTCGGATTCGCCCGAGCCTGCGCCACCAGTGAACAGCGGG
>JAGOEM010000189.1 GCA_017997715.1 Ottowia sp. | reverse complement strand
CCACAACGCCAGGGACAGGCGCGGTGCGGCCAGGCGGCGCAGGCGGGCGCTGTCGGGGCCCAGTTCATCGGGTTGGCTGTCGTGAAAGCTCTGCAGGGCGGCCAGCGCGGCGGCGCTGAATGCTTCTGTTTGTGTAGCGCCCAGCGCTTGCCCATCGGGCGCCAGAGCCTCTTTTGACCATGAATCGGCAGGCCAATCCAGCAAACCCTGGGCGGCGCGCCAGCGTTGCAGGTCCACGCCGAAGGGTGCCACGTCGATCAAGGCGGCCAGGCGTTCGGCCGGGGTGGGCAGGGCCAGGGCGGCCAATTCGGCCAGGCGCTGCGGCGTGCGGCGGTAGCGCGTGGGGGCCAGCGGGTCGAGCACGGTGCCGCCGGCCACGGTGCGGCTGGCCGCGGCGTCGCGCAGCAGCAGGCGTTCGCCGGCCCAGGCGCCGATGGGCGCGTCCAGCACCAGTTGCACGCGGGCGCTGGCGCCGGGCGCCAGGCTGTCTGCGTCCAGCAGGGCCACGCTGGCGTTGACGTGTGCGGCGCCCAAATGCGCCTGCACCCGCGCGCCAGACCGCAGCGCCTTGGCTTCGCCCTGCCACAGGGTCAAGGTGGCATCCAGCCGCTGGGTGGTGACGGCCACGGCGGGGTCGACCAGCCATTGGCCGCGCGCCACGTCGTCCTTGGGCGTGCCGGCCAGCGCCACGGCGCAGCGCTGGCCGGCGTGGGCGCTGTCTACCGGCAGGTTCTGCGCGTGCAGGCTGCGCACGCGGGCGCGCTGCGTGCCGGGCACGATCATCAATTCATCGCCCACGCGCACGCTGCCCGCATGCACGGTGCCGGTGACGACGGTGCCGGTGCCTTGCAGGGTGAAGGACCGGTCGATCGCCAGGCGGAATGCCGGGCGCCCGGCGGTGGGCGAGTTTTCAGTATCAAACAGGCCGCTAGCGCCCGTCTGGCGGGCGCTGGCAGCTTCTAAAATAAGAGCGCGCAGGGCATCCACACCAGCACCGGTTTGCGCCGATACCGCCAGCACTGGCGCATGCGCCAGCGGTGTGCCGGCCAGCAGCGTGGCCATGGCGGCGCGCACGGCGTCGACGCGGGCGGTGTCCACGCGGTCGGCCTTGGTGATGACCACGGCGCCGCGCTGCACGCCCAGCAGGCTCAGCACGGCCAGGTGTTCCAGCGTTTGCGGCATGGGGCCGTCGTCGGCGGCCACCAGCAGCAGGGCGAAGTCGATGCCGCTGGCGCCGGCCACCATGGTGTGCACCAGGCGTTCGTGGCCGGGCACGTCGATGAAGCCGATGCGCTGCGGCTGCGTGGGCGCCGCGGCACCGCCGTCGCGCGCCGGCACGTCCAGAAAGGCATAGCCCAGCTCGATGCTGATGCCGCGCTTTTTCTCTTCGGGCAGGCGGTCGGTGTCCACGCCGGTCAGCGCGCGCACCAGCGTGGTCTTGCCGTGGTCGATATGGCCGGCGGTTCCGACGATCATGGGACGGCTCCGGTCACGTCAGGGCCCCAAGGCGCCGCACGCCGGCATCCCCACCCAGGTCGGCGCGGGGCACGCATCCTTCCAACGAACGCCATGCCCGGACCTGCGCCGGGCATAGGCGTTGTCCCCCCTCCCGCAGGAGAGGGGGGAAGGCGCGTCAGCGACTCAGGGGGGTGTTCCATCTCAAGCGCGGTACTTGGGCAGGGGCAGCACCGGCGGGGCGATGCCGCCAAACATCTCGGCAAACATGAAGTCGAGCCAGCGGAAATCGTCCTTGAACAGGGCCGGCGTGCGCTCGTTGAAGTCGCGCTGCACCTGGCGCACGCGGCCTTCGGCGTCGAAGTCGTAGTCGAACTGCACGTTCAGCGCCTCGCCCGGCGAGCCGTTGACCACCATGTAGCACAGGTTGTCGGGCAGGCGCTTTTCGGGCGCACGGCCGGCCAGTTTTTCGCTGATCTGGTAGGCGACGATGCGGCCCAGGCGGTTGGCGATGTGCGCGCTTTTCGGGTAGTAGCGGAAGGGCAGGGGGGACACGGCCTGGATGGCATCGCCGATGACGAAGACGCGCTCGTCCCCCTTCACCTGCATGCTGATCTCGTCCACGTCGGCCCAGCCGTCGCTCTTGTCGCTGACGGTGCCGGCCAGCCAGGCCAGATCGCCCGCCTTGTGCGGCGCCATCAGGATGGCGTGGTCAAAGCGCTGGTCGCCCGCGCTGGTGCGGATGCGCTTGTTGAACGGGTCCACCTCTTGCACGTGCGCGTTGGGCACGTAGGTGATGTAGTCCTTGTACAGCTGTTCGAACGCGGCGCGGTAGCCGGGGCCGATGGGCATGACGTTGGGCTTGTGGTCCAGGAAGGTGATGTGGCCCTTGATCTTGTTGGTCTTGAGGTACCAGGCTATCAGGCAGGCGCGTTCGTAAGGGCTGGGCGGGCAGCGCTGGGGCGGTGGCGGCAGGTTCATCACCAGCTCGCCGCCCTTGAAGTTCTGCAGCGAACGCTTGATCGTCAAAAACTCGCTGTTGCTGGCGTAGGCGCTGGGAAAGCGGGCGCGCGTGGCATCGGCGGCGGTGCGGTCGTTGCCAAACCAGGCTTCGTACTGGTAGCGGATGCCGGGCGACAGCACCAGCCAGTCGTAGTCGAGCGAGCCCAGGCTGGTGGTCACGCGGCGCGCCGCGCGGTCAATGCCTTCGACCTCGGCCTGCACAAAGCGCCAGCCCATGCGCTCAGACACGCCCAGGTAATCCTGGCTGAGCAGTTCGCCATCCACCATGCCGACCAGCCACATGTTGGACAGCGGGCTGGAGAAGAAGCTGGGGTTGCGGTCGATCAGCACCACTTCGGCCTGCGGCGCCAGCTTGCGCAGGTTGGCCGCCGTGGTCAGGCCGCCCCAGCCGCCGCCAACGACCACCACGCGCGGCGCCTTGCCCTTGGGCATCAGCGTTTGGGTGGACTTGCCGATGAACGTGGGCAGTGGCGCGGTCTTCAGGCCGACGGTGGTGCCCGCGTCGCCCGTGGGCGTGCCGGCGCAACCCGCCAGGGCGGCGGTGCTGGCAACGCCAGCAATGAAATGACGACGATCCAGGGTCATGGAAATCCTCCTTGGTTGATAGCAGGAAAGCGAATGTCTACGGGCGCAAGAGCGCTATTTGATGGATAAGTGCTGGGGCGTCTTCCAGGCAGCGGCAGTCCAGCAGCAGGCGGCCATCGGCCACGCGGCCGATCACCGGCACCGGCAGCTGGCGCAGGGCGGTGGCCAGTGCGTCCAGCGCGCGGCCGCTGCGTTGCGCATCGACCGGCGCTATCGCCAGGCCGGCCGATGGCAGGCGTTCGACCGGCAGCGACCCCGATCCGATCTGCCCCTGCAGCGCCACCAGCGCCACGCTGTAGCGCGGCGCCAGCGCGGCGGCCAGGGCCGGCAGCACCTGCTGGGCCACCGCCTGTATGTCGGCCAGCGGGCGCGTCAGCAGGCGCAGCGTGGGCAAATCCTGGGCCAGCCTTTCGGGCCGCAGGTACAGCCGCAATGTGGCCTCCAGCGCGGCCAGGGGCAGTTTGCTCATGCGCAGCGCGCGCTTCATGGGGAACTTGCGGATGCGCGTGATCAGCTCTTTGCTGCCGACGATCAAACCCGCCTGCGGGCCGCCCAGCAGCTTGTCGCCGCTGAAGGTGACCACGCCACAACCGGCGGCCAGCATTTGCTGCGGCGTGGGTTCGGCGGGCAGGCCGTAGGCGGTCAGATCAACCAGCGAGCCGCTGCCCAGGTCGGTGGCCAGGGGCAGGCCGTGGCGCTGGGCGATCTGCGCCAGTTCGGCTTCGGGCACGGCGCTGGTGAAGCCCTGTACGGCGTAGTTGCTGGTGTGCACCTTCATCAGCAGCGCGGTGCGTTCGGTGATGGCGCGTTCGTAATCCTGCGGGTGGGTGCGGTTGGTGGTGCCGACTTCGACCAGCTTGGCGCCGGCGCTTTCCATCACATCGGGCATGCGGAAGGCGCCGCCAATCTCGACCAGTTCGCCGCGCGACAAGACCACTTCGCGCCCGCGCGCCAGTGCGGCCAGCGTCAGCAGCACGGCGGCGGCGTTGTTGTTGACCAGGGTGGCGGCTTCGGCGCCGGTCAGCTGGCACAACAGGTCTTCGACCAGGCTGTCGCGGTCGCCGCGGCCGCCGCTTTGCAGGTCGAACTCCAGGTTGTTGGGGCTGGTCATGGTGGCCTGCACATGCGCCAGCGCGGCGTCTGGCAGCAGGGCGCGGCCCAGGTTGGTGTGGATCACCGTGCCGGTCAGATTGAGCACCGCACGCATGCGCGGCGCCAGGCGGTGGGCCACTTGGGCTGCCAGTTGGCTGGCCAGTGCGTCGGCGGTGGATTCGGCCAGCGGCAGATCACCGGCCAGGGCGCGCGCGCGGGCCTGGTCCAGCAAAGCGCGGGCTTGCTGGGCGGGCAGGGTGTGCCCGTGTTCGGCAATCAGGGCCTGCACGCCAGCTTGCCGCAACAGCCGGTCGACCGACGGCAGATCTTTGGGGGCGGCAAGCAGCATGGTGGGGTCTGGTGGGCTGCTAGGGGCCTTGGAACCGTGCACCACGGATTCGTCGGGCCGTGCCATCAGTCCGGCCCTCGTTCGGGCGGTGGGCCGCTGGGCGCTGCGCCGTCTGGCTGGTCGTCGCTGTCACCAAACAGCAGCAGCAGGTTGACACCGTGGCGTTGGTAGCCTTCGTCGGCCACCAGCAGGTCCAGCGTCAGGCTGGCCAGATCGTCGGCCACGGGTTCGACGTGCAGGTCGCGTTCCATGTGCACGATCTTGAGGTAATGGTGGCAGGTGTCGCAGGTTTCGGCCTGGATGGATTCGCGCTTTTTGGCGGCATCGCTGCCGTCATCGGCCAAGGTCTGCAGCGCGCGAAAGCGCACGCCCTCGGTGCCCAGGCAGTGCGTGCACTTCACGCGCACCATGTGCCATTCGGCGTTGCACAGCGCGCAATGCAGGTAGCGAAAGCCTTCGCGTTCACCGCCCACGCGGGTCACGCTGGCGGTGGGCAGGCTGGCGCAGCAGGGGCAGCGCGTGGCGTCCTGCGTCAAGCCAAAGGACGAGGGCAGCGCCGCATGGGTGGCGCGCACCAGATGGGTCCAGTACAGCTGCAGGCCGGCGGCAATCAGTGGCGCGGCGGCCAGGTCCAGCCCCAGCGTGATGCCGGCAAGCAGGCGGTCGGCCTGGTGGTCAAGCTGGGCGTCGTCGCTGTCGATGACGCGCTGCAGGCCAGCGTGTGCCGGGCTGTCGGCGGGCAGCCGTGCCAGCGCGTGCCGCAGCAGCGTGCGCAGGCCCGTGCGCCAGGCGGGGTCTCTGGGCCAGCTGGCGGTATCCAGCAGCGGCAGACCTTCGCGCGCGGCCTGTTCGGCCTGCTGGGCGGTGGGCAGAGGCACCTGCGGGAAATGGCCCAGGCCGGCGTCTTGCGCTTCGGCAATCACCGCCATCAGCAACAGGTAGTCGCGCATCGCGTGGCCGGCTGCCAATTGGCGCAGGCGCAGCGCGCGTTCGGCAAAGACATTGGAAGCGGGAATCTGCAGGCGCGGCACGTCAGCGCCGGCGTTGACAGCGATCTCTTCTGGCGAGCGAAGGCGTGAGGTGTTGACGTTGGTCATCCGGTCGGTGTTGGCTGGCAGGCTGTGCGAGGGCGCCGAGGCCCGTCAAGGGAAACTATCGCCAGCGCGTGCACGGAGCCTGTCAGGGTATCACCCGCTTCGGCTGTGCAGCCTGGATCTGGTCAACGTCGAGCCGATTGGGATGCAGGTCTGCGCTAATGGCTAAAAAAAAGGCCGCCCGCGGGGTGCACGGGCGGTGTTGCTTGGATGGGCTCAAACCCGAGGGTCTGATGCCTGTTGGGCGTTGTCCACCTTTTGCCGGTACCACAGGTAGTGGTGCCGTTTGGCCCAGCCGGCGCTGACGGTGCCCTGGGTCATGGCACGCAAGGTGCCTTTGACCCAGATGGCCGCGTAGATGTGCACCACGGCCGTGAGCGACATGACGAAGGCCGCCAGCGAATGCAGCAGGATCGCCGCGCGCTGAAGTGGAATGGGCACGCTCTCGGCAAACCACGCCTGCCAAAAGAGCACGCCCGTCGCCAGCAGCACGATGAGGCTGAGCGCCATGCTCCAGAACACGATTTTCTGCCCGGCGTTGTACTTGCCGACCGGCGGCATCTCGGACTCGTCGCCCTCGAAAACGAGCTTGGGCGCTTTCTTGACCCAGTGCGTATCTTCGCGCTTCCACAGGTTGATGCGCCAGAACCCGATGAACATGATCAAGAACAGCAGGAACACCCCCACACCAAAATAGGGGTGAACGATGCGCGTCCATTGCGGGCCGCCAAAGAACTGCGTCAGAAAGAACAGGTTGGGGTGGAACAGCGCCAGGCCCGAAAACCCTGCCAGTGCAAACACCACCACCACCAGCCAGTGGTTGATGCGCTGGTTGTCGGTGTACCGCTGGATAAAGAGCTTTTTCATGGCTGGTCTCCTTGGGCATCGGGGGCGTGCTGGTGCTTGCTGCTTTCAGCGCCAATCACATTGGGTTGTCCGTCCGGCACGTAGTCTTCGTCTTCCTCGGGCACTTCCAGCGGCCCCTGCTTCATGTGATGGAAGAAGCCGACGACGGCGGCACCCACCATGGTCGCCAGCGCGATGGGCTTGGCCAGGCCTTTCCAGAACGCCACCGTCGCGCTGATGGTGGGGTTCTGCGGCAGGTTGGCGTAAAGCTGGGGCTTGTCGCCGTGCTGCAGCACATACATGACGTGGGTGCCGCCCACGCCGGCCGGGTTGTAGACCGAGGCTTGTTCATAGCCGCGGGTTTTCAACTCGGTCACGCGGCTTTCGCCGTAGGTCAGCATGTCTTCCTTGCTGCCGAACCGGATAGCGCCGGTGGGGCAGGCCTTGGCGCAAGCCGGCTCCTGCGAGACGGCGACCCGGTCGGCGCACAACGAGCACTTGTAGGCCTTGTTGTCCTTGGTGCTGATGCGCGGCACATCGAA
>JAGOEM010000187.1 GCA_017997715.1 Ottowia sp. | reverse complement strand
TGCTGCTGGCGCTGGTCACGGCGCTGTCGGTGGCGCAGTTCCAGGCCACCGGGTTCGCGCTGAACGTGCTGGCCGTGCTGGTGTTCATCGTGGCCTCGTGGTGGCTGATTCGGCCACCCTTGAAGCGCGTGGTGCGCTGGACGCAGGCCAGGCCTGACCGCGATGGCGTGACATCGCCTTTGCCCAACGATCTGCTGGGCATCCTGATCGCCGCGATCTTCATCGGCGGAATGACCACCTACAAGCTGGGCATCTTTGCCATTTTTGGTGGCTTCATGCTGGGTGTGCTGCTGCACGATGAACGCGCGCTGGTCGATGCCTGGCGCGCGCGCATGGGCCAGTTTGTCACCGTGTTCTTCCTGCCGATCTTCTTCACCTATTCCGGCCTGCGCACCCACATCGGTGGGCTGAACACGCCCGCGCTGTGGGGTTGGTGCGCGGTGGTGGTGGGCCTGGCCACCGTCGGCAAGTTCTGCGGCAGCTACCTGGCGGCGCGGCGCGCTGGCATGGGCAAGCCCGAAGCCAAGGTGCTGGGCATCCTGATGAACACGCGCGGCCTGATGGAGCTGGTGGTCATCAACGTGGGTTATGACCTGGGGGTCATATCGCAGAACCTGTTCACCATGCTGGTGCTGATGGCAATCATCAGCACCGTGGTCACCACGCCGCTGCTGCGCAGGTGGATTCCGCAGTGCAGGGCAGACGCCTGAAGCTATTATTTATATAGCTGCTTGCGCCCGCTGGACGGGCGCTAGAGGCCTTTTTTACTTAAATCTACGCGCCTCTTGGCCGTAGCAGGCGCCGGCCAAGCAACACCGGTAGCCGCACGATGAAGCCCGCGAACAAGCGGGTGTGCATCCAGGTCAGCAAGGTGTTGTCGCGCAGGTATTTGAAGTGCGACACGCCACCCTCGTCGGCTGAAAAATAGCGCACCGGCGCGGGCAGGTTGATCGGCACCACGCCGGCCCAGGCCAGCCGCACGGCGGCCTCGGGGTCGAAATCGAAGCGCCGCATGAAGCGCTGGCCGTGCATCACGCGGATCAGCGGCGCGATGGGGTAAACGCGAAAGCCAAACAGCGAATCGCCAATGCCCGCGCCCAGCGTTTCCAGGTTGGCCCAGCCATTGGATACCTTGCGGCCCAGCACGCGGATGCGCGGCGCTTCGGCGCCGAACTGGGGCACGCCCAGCACCATGGCCTGCGGCGATGCCTGCGAGGCGCCCATGAACTGGGGAATCAGCTGGGCCGGGTGCTGGCCGTCCGAATCCATGGTCAGGGCGTGGGTGAAGCCCTGTTGCGCTGCCAGCTCGATCCCGTGCAGCACCGCCGCGCCTTTGCCGCGGTTTTCGGGCAGCACGATCACGTGCAGGCCCGGGTCTTGCGCGGCCATGGCGCGCAGCCAGTCGGCACTGCCGTCGGTGCTGCCATCCACGACCACCCAGACGGGCGACCACTGCTGGCGCGCGGCCAGCAAGGTTTCCTGCAGCTTGACGCCTGGGTTGTAGCTGGGGATCAGAACCAGGTGCGTATGGGATGCCATGGCGGGCTGCGCCGGCACGTCGGTGGCGGTGTGCTCAGCGGTGGTCATGGTCGCCGCTCGGTTCATCGGTGGCCGCTGGGGCTGTGTAGGCGGGCGTCGTCAGCTGGCTTGCCAGCAGGGTGCGCACCTCTGTGCCAAAGCGCTGCGCATCGCGCGCGGCAAGCTGCATCTGGCCGACGTGGCGCACGCGCACGTGCAGCGGCAGCTGGGGTGGCTTGGTCAATGGCCAGCGCTTGCCCAGGTAGAGCGAGCTCATCTCGATCACGACCACATCGACAGGCACGCCCGCGCGCGCGGCGATGATGCCGGCGGTGGCGGCGCACGGGCCAACGGGCAGCTCAGTGGTGCGCGTGCCTTCGGGAAAGATGATGAGCCGGGCGCCATCCTTGAGCTCGGCGATGGCGCTGCGGATCATCGTCAAAGGCGCATCGTTGACGATGTAGCGCGCCATGCGCGATCCCGCGCCCAGCAACAGGTTGTGCATGAGCTGGGCCTTCATCACGCACACGGCGTTGGGCAGGCTGGCAACCAGCAGCACGGCGTCCAGCAGGGAAGGGTGGTTGGCCACCAGCACCATCGGCCCAGGCCGGCGAGCCAGCTCATCCAGCGCCTTCAGGTCAAACCGGCACCTGCACAGCAGCTGCAAAAGAAACACGTAGATGCGAAACACCGTTCGAATGGCGCCGCGGCCGATGCGCTTACCGTGGGGCTGTGGAACTACGGGGCCAAGAAGCAGCGCGAAGGGCGTCCAGCTCAGGCAAAGCAGGGCGAGCAGCGCCAGGCCCAGCGCCATGGTCAGGCTGTCCGCAAGTTGGCGCAAACCGGCGCGAAGAGCGGTCATGGAGAAGTTGAAGAGACCAACGAGGCCGGCGGGCTGCAAAGCGGCGGCCGTCAGTGGGCAGGCAGCGCTTGCAGCGGGTGCCTGTGGAAGGACGAGGGCCCAAACGATGTGGGGCCGCGCGCATCGATGGCGGCGGGCCTGAGGCTCGAAAGCGCTTCGCATCCCCGTGGCGAACCGGATGCATCTTCAGTCATGTGGAAAGGCTGGGCATTCATTGTTTGGCGGGGCAAGCCTGCGCTTGCACTCGTGTCCCGCTGCGAATTATTGCACTGCGCGGTGCCTTAGACCGACGCTTCGCGGCGCAGCGAAAGCCAGCCGCCCAGCATGCCCAGCGCGGCCCCGGCCAGCACATCCAGCAACAGGTGCTGCTTGGTCGCCATGGTCGAAAAGACGATGCCCGCACACCACACCACGTTGAGGGCGCCAAGCCACGCGGGCGCTCCGATCTGGCGCAAGACCGCGTACAGCCACATGCACGACATGACCGACGCAGCGACGTGCAACGATGGGCAGGCGTTGCCACTGTTGTCGACGGCATACAGCATGGCGAACCAGGCGTTGCCCGCCGTGCGGGTGCCAATCGCGTCGGACACCGAGGTTGGCCAGAAATAGAACATCACCAGGGCGAACGCGCACAGGGCGGTGATGGCCTGGCAATACCGCAGCAAGCGGGCACGGTCCGGCTGCAGGGCCACCGGAAGTGCGGTGTAGACCCAAAGGGACAGGTACAGGCCAATCGTCCAGGGCTGAAACCCGACCCAATGATCGACGGTGGTGGCGGGAATCTGGGTCACCTCGTAGGCGGGGTGCTTCTGAATCCACAGGTACAGCTGAAAGAACACGACAAGAAACAGCGTGTTCCCCAGCGCTTTCAGCCAGGTGAGGGTGCGCACGCGCTGGCACAGTTGAACTGGCCAGCTTGGCCGGCTGGCGACGGAACCCGTCATGGGCTGGCCACCGCGGTGGGCCGCTGCGCCGCATGGCGCGGGCCTGACCAGGCCATCGCCAAAAGCAAAGCCAGCAAAGCACCCGGGCCAACCGTGGCCCCCACCGCGTGCAGCACCGGCACTTGCGACCATGCCAGGATGCCAAAGCCGATCATGGTTGATACGTTGGCCAGTGCCAAAGATGCCAGCGCCGTCGCCTGCGTGGGGGTGACCGCGCTGGAAAGCCCGGCAGACGACCGGCTGGAACTGGGGCCAAAGCTCTGGTCAAAGAACAGCGCGTAGTTGGAGCCCACGGCCACGATCAGCAACAGGCCGACGAGGTGCAGCAGCGTCAAGCGGGTGCCGGCCAGAACATGGGCGGCCATGACCAGCACCACCGCGCCCGCCAGTGGCAGCAGCACGCGCACAACGCGGCCCGGATGGCGCAGGGTAAGCAACAACACCGCCACGATGGCGGCAATGCCGGCCGTGGAGAACACCAGGGCCTCGTTCAGGTACTGGCCAAACATCTCTGCGGACTGGGCGTCCAGGTCAATGAAATAGGCCTTGTGTTCGGCCTTGGCGGAATCAAGGGCGGCTGCGATGGCGGCGCGCGCTGGTGCCAGGCCAGCAGCATCGTCGGGCAGCGTGACAGGCATCAGCACGGCCCAGCCGTCCTCGCGCTGCAGCAGCAGGGTTTGCAGCAGAAACTCGAAGCTGGTGCCGCGCAGGGTTTGTGCCGTGATGGGGCCGGCTGCGCGGGCCGCCTGCACGTCGTCCACGAAGGGCTGAAGCCGCTCTGCCTTGACGGGCAGGGTGGATACGGCCTGCGCCAGGCGCGCTGACAACTCTGGCGCGTCAGGCAATGCGTGCAGCCGCTCGGCCTGCGTGGCTGCGCTGGGCAGGAAGTGCGCGGGGTTGTCGATGCGCGCGATGGTGCCGTTTTGCAGCAAAGGCGCAAGGCGCGCTTCGATCTGCTCGGCCGCGCGCACGGCGCTGTCGGCGTCGGCGGCCGAAACCACCAGCATGTGCCCCAGATCGGGCGCGCCAGCTTCCTGGCGCAGGCGTTCGTCCAGTTTTTGCAGGGCCATGGGCGCCGGGTTCAGGCCCGACAGGCCCCGCGCCCACAATTGGTCATGCTGGAAGGCGATCACCGCACAGGCAGCCAGCGTCGCCAAGGCTGCTAGCCACCTGAGCCGATAGACCAGCGCGCTGAGGCGCGCCATGTGCCCGCCCAGCCACTGGATGCTGGATGCGGGCGTGGAAGTCGCGGGCAGGCACGGCAATACAAACCGCGTGACGGCGGCCGCCGTCAGCAAGCCGGCGATGGAGTACGCGCCCAGCTGCGCCAGCCCGGGAAAACTGGAAAACAGCAGCGCCGCGAACCCACACACCGAAGTGATGACGCCAAGGCGGATGGTTGGCCAGTAGTCACGGCGCCAGTCGGCATTGCGGCCGGATTGCACCAGGTAGAAGATGCTGTAGTCCAGCGTTTCACCCAGCAAAGTGGTGCCAAAACCGATGGTGATGGCATGCACCGTGCCAAAACCCAGGGCCACCGCCACCACCGCCACCAGAATCCCGGTGAGCACGGGAATCAGCCCGATCACGACGTTGCGCAGCGAGCGGTAGAACAACAGCATGATGACCAGAATGCTCAGGCCGCCCACCAGCGAAAGCCGTTCGATCTCGCTCTTGATGGTGCGGCGTGCATCCACCGAAAAAACCGGTGAACCGGACATCAGCAGGCGAACGTCTGCGTCTTCCCTGGCCTTGTCGAACGCCTGGCGAACCTGCACCAGCACTTTTTCTTGCGCGTCGGTATCTGTACCGGGGGCGGCCGTCATGGCGATGAGCAAGGCGGTATCGCCTGACGCTGAAGTCCAGACGCCGTCTTGCCCGGAAGGTGTGCGCCCGCTGGTCAGGCGATCAATCAACGCCGGGAGCTCACCCGTGGGGTCGCGCGGGAAGATGGATTTGAGCAACAGGCCGGCAGAGCCCCCCAGGCCGTTGATCGATTCGCCAATGGCCGACCGCAGACCATCGGTGCTGAATCGCTGGGCCGAAGCCTTGGGGCTGAGCAGATAGCGCGATGCCATCAGAAACGCTTGGTCCCGCTCGCGGCTGGCGGCATCGCCGTTGACCACGCTGGCGAACGCTGCATCGGATCGCAACGCGAGGGCCATGCGCTCCGAAGTCGTAGCCCGGGTTGCAGAGTCGCCCCCTTCGATGCCAAGCAGCACCATGCGCGACAAGGCGCCGTCCTTGATCTGGTCGACCAACAGGCGCTGCTGCTCGTCCGGATTGGTCGGCAGGAAAGCCGACATATCGGTGCTCAGCTTGACCTTGCTGAGCACCGCGACAGACACCAGAACCAGCGCTAGCCACAGTCCGATGACTGCAATTTTGTAGCGCCGTGTCGGTGGTGTCGCCCTGTGGCCGTCGGCAGGCCTTGTCTCAGCGCGCATCGGGCGTGATGCTGATCACGGATTTGTCGCCGTCGGTCTGCAGTGTCTCGACCGTGTTGACGCCCTTGTCGGAACCACTGACCTGGATTTGCTTGACCCATCGCTTCATCCGATCGTCCAGCGGGGTGAGCACCAGCCGCCAATCGCGCTCGGTGCCGGAAAGGGACAAGGCGTAGTGCTGCTCCAACAGGGTTCGGCTGCCAACCAGCGTGCCGCGCAGCGCCTCGACAAAGGCGAGCACTTCCGGGTATTGCGGCAGCCTCAGCTGGCGCGTGATGCCGTCGCGCACAACCGTGAGATCGTTGCCGCGAATCACCAGCGACTCGGACACGGGTTTCAGGGTGTGCTTCTCCAACCTGTCGGGCGGGCTGTAGACCAACTGGCCCGTGCTGACCACGGGTTGATCCAATACGGCCAGCCTCTTGGTTTCGGTGAACCGGGCTTTGCCAGAGGGATGTTGTGCCAGCTGCTGCATAAGCGCAGGAACGTCCCACGCTGCCCAGGCAGGTGCGCAAAGCCCCAGAGGCAACAAGGCGGCGAAGAGGCGCCGGTTAAGGGGTTTCACGATGCCAGAAATCATAGAAATTGAACCAGTTCCAAGGTGCCTCACGGCATTGGGCTTCCAGCAAGGCCACGTAGCGCCTTTGCGCGTCCTGGGTGGCGATCTCGCGATCGACCGGCGCGGTGTGCTGAAAGTCGGCGATGGGGGCAAAAAAAAGATGGTATCGGTTTCCGCCCAGGTAAACACCCGCCATGAACACGACGGGCGCCCGCAACAGCGCGGCCAGACGAAACGGCCCGGAGGGAAAGCCAGCAGGCAAGCCAAGGAAATCCAGCTTGGTCGAGCTGGCTTGATCGGCGGCCACGCTGCGGTCCGCCAGAATGCCGACGCAGCCGCCGTCTGCCAGGTGGTCGCGCACGCGCAGCACCGCATCGTGTCGACCCAGGGCAATCACGCTGTCGGTCAGGGCCGGGTTGATGGCGGCAAGTGTTTGGGTGACCATGCGCGCGTTGTCGGGGTACATGAGCATGCGCACATCCAGCCCATTGCGCTGCCCCAGCACACGCAGCGCTTCGAAACTGCCAAAGTGTGCGCCCATGAAGACCACGCCACGGCCTTCGCGCTGATAGGCCTGAATCTGTGCTTCGCCGGTGATTCGAATGTCAAAGAGTTCGTGTTTGTCGCTCAACCAGTAGACGCGGTCGTGCACGACCGATGCGTACG
>JAGOEM010000188.1 GCA_017997715.1 Ottowia sp. | reverse complement strand
GGCGACAAAGGCGGCCAGGTTGGCGCCCGCTTTGCCGGGCACGCTGGCCACCGCATCGGTCAGCGCGGTACCGGCCGCGCGGGCGGCGTCCTGCAGTTGCTCGATGCTGCGCGCGCCAATGCCGCGCGGCGGAAAGTTGACCACGCGCAGAAAGCTGGTGTCGTCGCGCGGGTTCTCCAGCAGGCGCAGGTAGGCCAGCGCATGCTTGACCTCGGCCCGTTCAAAAAAGCGCAAGCCGCCATACACGCGGTAGGGCACGCCGGCGTTGAACAGCTGCGTTTCCAGCACCCGGCTTTGGGCGTTGCTGCGGTACAGCACCGCGATTTCCTTGCGCTCGTGCCCGTCGCCTTTGACCAGCTGGCGCATTTCATCCACCACCCATTCGGCTTCGGCGAAATCGCTGGGCGCCTCGTACACGCGCACCGGCTCGCCCGCGCCCTGGTCGGTGCGCAGTTGCTTGCCCAGGCGACGCTGGTTGTGGCTGATGAGGTGGTTGGCCGAATCCAGAATGTGGCTGTGGCTGCGGTAGTTCTGCTCCAGCTTGATCTGGTGCTGCACATGAAATTCGCGCACGAAATCGGCCATGTTGCCCACGCGCGCGCCGCGAAAGGCGTAGATGCTCTGGTCGTCGTCGCCCACCGCCATGATGGCGCCGCCCCCGGGTTCGGACGGCAGGCCGGCGATCATCTTGATCCACGCGTACTGCAGGCGGTTGGTGTCCTGAAACTCGTCGATCAGGATGTGGCGAAAGCGCCTGCGGTAATGCTCGCGCACGGCGTCGTTGTCGCGCAAAAGCTCATAGCTGCGCAGCATCAGCTCGCCAAAATCCACCACGCCTTCGCGCTGGCATTGCTCTTCGTACAGCTGGTAGATCTCGACCTTGCGGCGCGCTTCGCCGTCGTGCACCGTCACGTCGCCAGGGCGTTCGCCGTCTTCCTTGCAGCCGGCGATGAACCACTGCATCTGCTTCGCCGGAAAGCGCTCGTCGTCCACGTTGTGCTGCTTGTACAGCCGCTTGATGGCCGACAGCTGATCCTGGGTATCCAGAATCTGAAACGCCTGCGGCAGGTTGGCCAGCTTGTAGTGCGCGCGCAAGAAGCGGTTGCACAGGCCGTGAAAGGTGCCGATCCACATGCCGCGCGCATTCAGCGGCAGCATGGCCGTCAGGCGCGTCAGCATTTCCTTGGCGGCCTTGTTGGTGAAGGTGACGGCCAGCACGCCGCCGGGTGACACCTGGCCCGTCTGCAACAGCCAGGCGATGCGCGTGGTCAGCACGCGGGTCTTGCCTGAGCCGGCGCCGGCCAGGATCAAGGCGGGTTCGGCGGGGAGCGTGACCGCCGCCAGTTGTTCGGGATTGAGTCCGGCCAGTATCGGCATCGCCGCGGCCGGCGCAGCGCGCAAATCATCCACATGAGACATGGGCTGAATTCTATGTGGGCGCGAATCGGCCCCATGCCGGCGCGACGCGCTGGCGATCAGCCTGAACGACCCAGGCTTGGCCTGCACGCCGACAAACTGCATCCGCTGCGCAGGGCCGTCAGCTCGCCTTCACGCATCGCGCTGCGGGGCAAGCCCCGATCGAAGCCGGTCTTCCCGAGCGCCCAAATCGGACACAGGGCACAACGTGGCCGCCCAAAACGATGACAAGGCCCGCCTGTTGCCGCCTCGATCATCGATCTCCGATCCCCGCTCGACCTTTCTGCGACGGATCGCATGCGGTGGCGCTTCTGGCGCCGGTCGCGCATGGCAAGTGCTTGCTGTGGTTGTCAATTTGCAACAATTATGACCATAAGAATGCTTATTGTTCTCATTTTCATTAATAACCAATAAGAATGTATCCAGGCGTCAGCGCTTGCGCGCCCCGCCCGTCCCGGCGTTTCAGCCCTCCACCATTCATTTCCAAAGAAGGAGCTTCGATTTGATCCCCTCTCGCTTGCGGCACAAAGCCAGCCCCGTTGCCTTTGCAACGGCCACGTTGTTCGCCCTTTCGGCGCACGCGCAGACCGAAGGTGCGCAAGAACGCTCGCTGGAAGAGGTGGTGGTCACGGCCTCCGGGTTTGAGCAGGATCTGAAGGAAGCACCAGCATCCATCTCGGTGGTGACACGCGAACAGCTGCAAACGCGCAATTTCCGCGACCTGGCCGAAGCGCTTCAGGATGTCGAAGGCATCGACGTGCGCGGCGGCACCGGCAAGACGGGTGGCCTGGAGATCAGCATTCGCGGCATGCCCACCGAGTACACCCTGATCCTGGTCGATGGTCGCCGCCAGAACGTGGCCGGCGACATCACGCCCAACGGCTTTGGCGCCGCGTTGACAAGCTTCCTGCCGCCCGTGTCCGCCATTGAGCGGATCGAGGTCATCCGCGGCCCTATGTCCACGCTGTATGGCTCTGACGCCATGGGTGGCGTGGTCAACATCATCACGCGCAAGGTAGCCAAGGAATGGGGCGGTGCAGCGAACGTGCAAGTCGGCATTCCGCAAGACAGCGGCGAAGGCGACCAGCGCAAGATCAGCCTGTACGCCAACGGCCCGATCGTTCAGGACAAGCTGGGCCTTGCGCTGCGCGGCGATCTCTATCAGCGCGATGAATCCGAGCGCATCTGGTCCACCGGCAACGCCCGTGACCCGCGCCCAGGCAAGAGCCGTCAGCACACGCTGGGCGCCAAGCTCAGCTTCACCCCCAACACCAGCCACGACTTCTGGGTCGATGTCGAGCAAGCGCGCACCTGGTACAACAACAGCGACTGCCGCCTGGGTGGCGTGGACTACCGGAATTGCGCCACCGGCACCACGGCAGTGGCGGTACCGGGCTACCGGGACCACCTGCGCTTCAACCGCGATCAGATCGCGCTTGGGCATCGCAGCCGCTTCGGCTTTGGCTTGCTCGAGTCGAGCGTCATGCGCAACAAAACCGCCACCATCGGGCGCACCATACCGACCGCCGCGCGCCCCGCTGGCGACCCACTGGTCGGCCAGGATCGCCAGTTGGAGACCACCAACACGGTGTTCGACACGAAGCTGGTCGCGCCCATCGGCCAGTCGCACATGATCACCGCCGGCGCCCAATGGTGGGACGCCAAATTCAAGGACGGCCTGCTCACCAAGCCCCACAGCCAGACCATGTGGGCACTGTTTGCGGAAGATGAATGGCGCATCACCGACAAGCTGAGCGCCACCATTGGCGGCCGCTACAACCGGCACGATGCTTTCGGCGGCGAATTCAGCCCGCGCGCTTACCTGGTGTGGGGCGCCACGCCCAATTTCACCGTCAAAGGCGGCATCAGCCAGGGCTTTCGTGCGCCGCGGCTCAATCAGCTGATTGATGGCGTCAATGGCGTCAGCGGCCAGGGTTCGGTGCTCAACATCGGCAACCCCAACCTAAAGCCGGAAACCAGCACCAGCACTGAATTGGGCGTGCTGTACGACAACCTCGACGGACTGACCGCTTCGGCCACGGTGTTCCACAACAAGATCAAGAACCGCATCAGCAGTGGCGGTGATTGCGCATCGGTATGGATCTCAAGTTGCCTGGCCAACCCCACCTCCACCTACGCCGTCAACATCGACGAAGGCAAGACCTGGGGCCTGGAGCTCAGCACCCGCATTCCGCTGTCGGCACAGTGGTCGCTGAACCTGAACTACACCTGGACCGACACCGAAGCCATCGTGGCCGGCGCCAAGAGCGGCAAGCTGAGCGACACCGCCAAACACGTCGCCAACGCGCAGCTGCGCTGGAACGTGAACGACCGCGCCAGCATGTGGCTGCGCGGCGAATACCGCAGCAAGAGCCAGCGTTTTGACGGCGACACGGCCTCACTGACCGGCAACAGCCTGCGCGAATTCCAGGCGCTGGGCGACTTGAAGGGCTACGCGCTGTTCCACCTGGGTGGCTCGTACCGCGTGACACGCAACGCCACGATCAGCCTGAACGTGTTCAACCTGCTCGACAAGAACTTCAACAAGTACCGCAGCTGGGTCAACACCGCTGGCGAGACGCAGATGGGCAGCCTTTACTACCGCACCACCTCCGGCACCAAGGGCACGGCTTCCGGCGGGCGGACGTTCTGGATTTCGGCCAACATCGACTTCTGACCAAGGCCGACGGCCCGGCCGAACGCGCAAGGCGAACCCGGGCCCGTTGTGCGGGTGCCGTCTTGCAGCGGCGGGGGCAGGCAACCCAAATCGATTCGACGATGGGCGATCAGATGCTGCGCATCGGGTTCATGAGAACATGGCGCACACCACCGCCACCCCGATCACCGCCGATGCGCCGCTTTGCCCTACTCCCTTGCGTGCTTTTGGCTGCACTTTCCAGTGTGGCCGGCAAGCCCGTTTCGGCCGAAACCTTCAGCAATTGCAGCAACGATGGGCAGATGGCGCCACGGCTGTTGGTTGAGCGCTTCATGAGCGCCGACTGCGCCGATTGCTGGACCGACGCCCCTTCGCTCGCGCTGCCGCGCGGCGCCATTGCGCTGGACTGGGTGGTTCCCGGAGCGCATGGCGATGAAGCCGCTATGTCGGCCGTGGCCCGCCGCGATGCGCAAGACCGGCTTCAGGCCCTGGGCCTGTCCGTCAACGCGCTGGGACATGCCCTGCACCGCAGCCAGCGCGTGGGCCGGCACCGCCTGCGCGTGCAGCACGGGCCGGCGGTGGGCGACCATGCGGGTGCGTCGCTGGCGTTTCATGCGCAGCGCGGCGCGCGCGGCCCCTTCACCGGCTGGCTGGCGCTGGCCGAATGGCTGCCGGCGGGCACAGAAGGCTCGCCCGTGCCGCGCGTGCTGGTGCGCAATCTGTTGACCGAGCCCATTGCCGCGCAGCCCGCCAACGATTGGCCGCAGCTGTGGCGCCCGATGAACCTGCCCGAGGGCGCGCAGCCCGCGCGGATGGGCGTGGTCGGCTGGGTGACGGACGAGCGCGGGCGCGTGGTCGCGCTGGCGCAAGCGCACTGCCCGGCAAAGCCGTAGAATCAATCACCGGGCCCAAGATTTTCTTGGCCCGGTTTTTTGTGCCCGCCTGGTTTTGCGCGCACCCAAAAGCCGAGGCCAGACCAAGCGCCCACGATGATCAACCTTCGATGGAGCTTGGAAACACATGGAAATCTTCGACTACGACCAGGTCTTGCTGCTGCCGCGCAAATGCCGCGTGGAAAGCCGCAGCGAATGCGACGCTGGCATCGACTTCGGCGGGCGCCGCTTCAAGCTGCCGGCCGTGCCTTCCAACATGAAAACCGTGGTGGACGAATCGATCTGCCAGTGGCTGGCGGCCAACGGGTATTTCTACGTGATGCACCGCTTCGACATCGACAACGTGGCCTTTGTGCGCGACATGCACGCGCGCGGGTTGTTCGCGTCGATATCGCTGGGCGTGAAGGCGCCCGACTACGCGGCGGTGGACCAGCTGGCCGAGCTGGGCCTGACGCCCGAATACATCACCATCGACATCGCGCACGGCCATTCCGACACGGTGCGCGACATGATCTGGCACCTGCGCAAGAAGCTGCCGAACACCTTCATCATTGCCGGCAACGTGGCCACGCCCGAAGCCATCATTGACCTGGAAAACTGGGGCGCCGACGCCACCAAGGTGGGCGTGGGCCCGGGCAAGGTGTGCATCACCAAGCTGAAGACCGGCTTTGGCACCGGCGGCTGGCAGCTGTCGGCGCTGAAGTGGTGCGCCCGCGTGGCGACCAAGCCGATCATTGCCGACGGCGGCATCCGCAGCCACGGCGACATTGCCAAGAGCATCCGCTTTGGCGCGACGATGGTGATGATCGGATCGCTGTTCGCGGGGCACGAAGAATCGCCCGGCGAAACGGTTGAAGTGAACGGCGAACGCTTCAAGGAATACTACGGATCGGCCAGCGATTTCAACAAGGGCGAGTACCGCCACGTGGAAGGCAAGCGCATCCTGGAGCCGATCCGCGGCAAGCTGGCCAATACGCTGATCGAGATGGAGCAGGATGTGCAAAGCTCGATCAGCTACGCCGGTGGCAAGAAGCTGCTGGACATCCGCAAGGTGAACTACGTGATTCTGGGCGGCGACAACGCGGGCGAACACCTGTTGATGTAGCCCTGTATTTACAAGTCTTTTAGGCCTGTAGCGCCCGCCAAATAAGCGCTGGCAGCTATCAAATACAAAGCAAAAAGGGGGCAAAGCCCCCTTTTTTGCGCAAGCCTTCAGCCAATTACTTGAGCTGCAGCGTGCCCTTCATCAGTGCCGAGTGGCCTGGGAAAGTGCAGAAGAAGCTGAACGCTTCGCCAGCTTTGAGCTTGGCCACATCGAAGGTGACCGAATCGCTTTCACCGCCGCCCAACAGCTTGGTGGCTGCGATCACGCGGGCGTCGCCGGCTTTCACGTAGTTGGTGGCCAGGCCGGCAGCGATGCCGTCCTTGACGACGCCGTCCATGTCAGCGGTTTTGGCCAACACCCAGTTGTGGCCCATGCTGGCCTTGGGCAGTTTGCCGACGTGCTTGAGCTGCACGGTGAAGGTTTTGCACGACTTGGGCACGTCGATGCTTTTGGTGTTGTATTGCATCGCGTCGGTGGAATCGACCTGCACGGCGCATTCAGCGGCGTAGGCCGGCGCTGCCAGAACAATGGAGGCGACGGCGATGGCGGCAAAACGGAACATGATGGTGAAAACTCCTGGTACTGCGGGCTGAAGAAATGCAGAGGCAGCACACGCAACCCGCCCGTGCACTACCCCGCCATATTAGGCTTGTATGGCCGCATCGATCTTGATGCGCATCAATTGCTATGCCGCTGGCGCAGCCTTGGTGGCCCCGCTAAAAACGGGGGCGTTTTTTTGCTCAGACCGCGCGTAGCAGCTGCCGCGTCAACGCATGCAGGCGGGTGCCGGGCTGGGCCAGGCCGTCGAGCACGCTGAAATGGTTCAGCCCCGCCAGCACGCTGGCAACGGGCACGCGTTCACGCCCCCAGGCTTGCTGAATCAGGCGGTTCTGGCGCAGGTATTCGCCGCTTTCATCGCCCCCCACCAC
>JAGOEM010000186.1 GCA_017997715.1 Ottowia sp. | reverse complement strand
GCCAGCAAGTCTGGCAACACGACAGCCGCAGCACCGGCACGCCGATGAAGCTGGGCGTGTACCTGCCGCCGGCGGCGCTGGCGGGCGATGCCTGCCCGGTGCTGTACTGGCTGTCGGGCCTGACCTGCACCGAGCAGAACTTCATCACCAAGGCCGGCGCGCAGCAGTGGGCGGCCGAGCTGGGCCTGATCCTGATCGCGCCGGACACCAGCCCGCGCGACCCCAAGGGCGATCTGGGCGTGCCGAACGATGACGCCTACGACCTGGGCCAGGGCGCGGGTTTCTACGTCAACGCCACGCAGGCGCCGTGGGACAAGCACTTTCGCATGGAAGAGTACGTGGCGCACGAGCTGCCCGAGGTGGTCGCCGCGCTGCTGCGCGATGAGGGCGTGAACACCAGCGGGCGCCAGGGCATCTTTGGCCATTCGATGGGCGGCCACGGCGCGCTGACGCTGTCGCTGCGCCACCCCGGCAAGTACCACAGCGTGTCGGCGTTTGCGCCCATTGCGGCGCCCAGCCAGGTGCCGTGGGGCCAGAAGGTGTTCACCGCGTACCTGGGTGACGACCGCGCCCGCTGGCTGGGGCACGACGCGGTGGCGCTGATCGGGCAGGCCAAGGAACGCCTGCCGATGCTGGTGGACCAGGGGGCGGACGACGAGTTTCTGGCGCAGCTGAAGCCCGATCTGCTGCAGGCCGCCTGCACCGCCGCCGGCCACCCGCTGACGCTGCGGATGCAGCCGGGCTACGACCACAGCTATTACTTCATCGCCAGCTTCATGGGCGATCACCTGCGGCACCACGCGCAGGCCTTGAAGGGCTGAGCGCGGCGGGGGTGCGGGGAGGTGCGGTGACGCAACCACCCCGGCAGCGTGGCCCGGCAGCGGCGCGGTTGCAGCTGGCCGTGCCTTCAGCGGCCCAGCCGCAGGAATGAGAAGAAAAACAGGCGCCAGCGCTTGATGGGCGGGCGCGGGCAGCTATCAAAACGATACTTCAATGGCCAGGCCGATGGCCGCGAAGTGAGCCCCGAATTCGCATCTGGCCTGGCGGCCCAGGGCGAGGGCGATCCGGATGGCGCGCCCCCGCTGCGCCGTTTACTTGCGCAGTGCCGGGTAATCCGTGTAGCCGTGCGCCCCGCCGCCGTACATGGTGGCCTTGTCCAGCCCCTGGAACGGGCCGCCGCGGCGCAGGCGCTCGGTCAGGTCGGGCATGCTGATGAAGCCTTTGCCGAAGGCGACCAGATCGGCCAGGCCCGAATCCACGGCGCGGAAGGCCAGCTCAGGGTCGTAGCCGTTGTTGACCATCCAGGCGGCGCGGCCGCCGGCCTGCCGGTAGGTGGATTTGAGGCGCGCATAGTCGAACGGCCGGCCGTCCACGGTGCGCGGGCCGCCGGTCGCGCCTTCGATGATGTGAAGGTAGGCCAGGCCCAGCGATGCCAGGCGGGACACCAGGTAGTCGAACAGCGGCTGCGGGTCGGCGTCGACGATGTCGTTGGCGGGGGTGACGGGCGACAGGCGAAGGCCCACGCGGTCATGGCCCACGGCGTCGGCCACGGCGCGGGTCACTTCCAGCATCAGGCGCGCGCGGTTTTCAATGCTGCCGCCGTAGTCGTCGGTGCGGTGGTTGGCGCCGGTTTTCAGGAACTGGTCCAGCAGGTAGCCGTTGGCGCCGTGGATTTCCACGCCGTCAAAGCCGGCCGAATCCACGGCGTTGCGCGCGGCCACGGCAAAGTCGTGAACGATGGCGGGGATTTCGTGGCGGTGCAGGGCGCGCGGTTCGCTGGTTTGGGCAAAGCTGCCGTTGCCTTGGCCGTCGATCAGGTAGGTCTTGGTGTTGGCGCGAATGGCCGATGGCGCGACCGGGTCGCCGTAGTCGGGCTGCAGCAGGTGGTGCGACACGCGGCCCACGTGCCACAGCTGGCACACGATCTTGCCGCCGGCGGCGTGCACGGCGCGGGTGATCTTGCGCCAGCCATCCAGCTGGTCGGTGGCGTACAGGCCGGGCACGTCGGCGTAGCCCTGCGCCTGGGGGCTGATGGCGGTGGCTTCGGTGACGATCAGGCCGGCGCCGGTTTCGGGGTCGGCGCGCTGGGCGTAGTAGCTGGCCATCAGCGGCGTGGGCACGGCGCCGGGCGCGCGGTTGCGGGTCAGCGGCGCCATCACGACACGGTTGGCGACTTCAAAGGCGCCGACGCGGGTGGGCGAAAACAGTTGGGATGCCATGTTGGGAGGTTCCTAGCTAGCGACGGCTGCCATTGTGGGGCAGTGTGGCGGCTTGTGCAGGCGGCGCGCAAGTGGGGCCCAGGCTGCGCAGGCCCTGCGCGCGCACCGCCTGCCCGGCGGCGCAAGCGTCGCTTTAGCGACAAGGCGCGGTGCAACGGGCCTGCTGATTCGCTGACCGGGGCGCGCGTGGGCCGCCCCAGGGCGATCGGTGGCGCTGGCACGGCGGGCCGGTGCATGCCAAGGCGGGTGCGCGCCCGTGGTCGAGTCCTCGGTGTGATTGACAGGCCGCGCAATCACCGCAAGATCGGGCTACCCATGCGGGTGGCAGCATGCCTGGTCTGCGGCCGCCACCTGCCCTCGTTCCCCTGCCCATCCAGCGTGCTTGCCCATGTCTTCATCCCCTTTGCGCTACCTGCTGTGGCTGGCCCTGGCCTTGTCGATGGGCGCGGCCGTGTCGCTGGGCATCACGCGCTTTGCCTATGGTTTGCTGCTGCCGGTGATGCGCGAAGACCTGGGCTGGAACTACACGCTGGCCGGCGCCATGAACACCACCAACGCGCTGGGCTACCTGCTGGGCGCGCTGGCCACGCCGCGGCTGATACGGCGCTGGGGCGCGTCTCGGGTGCTGCTGGCCGGCGCGCTGCTGGCCAGCGGGTTCATGGCGGCGTCGGGCTTTTTCACCGAAGCCGGCCCGCTGCTGCTGCAACGCACGCTGGCGGGCGCGGCCAGTGCGCTGGTGTTTGTGGCGGGCGGCTTGATGGCGGCGCGGCTGGGTGCGCGCGCGCCCGAACACGCGGGCCTGCTGCTGGGGCTGTACTACGGCGGCACGGGTTGGGGCATTGTGGTGTCGGCGCTGGGCGTGCCCTGGCTGTTGCAGGCCGGGGCGCACGCCCCGCACGCCTGGACCTGGGCGTGGTGGGGGTTGGCGCTGGCCTGCGTGGTGGCCACGCTGGTGCTGCGCTGGCCCGCCAGAGAGCTACAAAAAGAGGAGCTGCTGGCGCAGGTAAACAGGGCGCCAGAGGCCTGTTTGACCCCAAACCCCCTGCCCTGGCGCCGCATGGCACCGGCGCTGGCGGGCTACACCTTGTTCGGCATGGGCTACATCGGCTACATGACCTTTGTGATCGCCCTGCTGCGCGAACAGGGCGTCAGCCCCGGCGCCATCACGCTGTTCTATGCGCTGCTCGGGCTGGCGGTGGTGGCGTCGGCGCGCATCTGGGCCGGGCTGCTGAACCGCGCCAAGGGCGGCGGTGCGCTGGCCTTGTTGAATGCGCTGCTGGGCGTGGCCACGCTGCTGCCGGCGCTGACCGGGGCGTGGCCGGTGGTGCTGGCGTCGGGGCTGTTGTTTGGCGCGGTGTTTCTGTCGGTGGTGGCATCGACCACGGCTTTCGTGCGCCACAACCTGGCGCAGCCGCAGTGGGCGGCGGGCATCAGCGCCTTCACCATCGCGTTTGCGCTGGGGCAGATCGTGGGGCCGACGGTGGTGGGCTGGGTGGCCGATGGGGCGGGCGGCCTGGCGCGCGGGCTGATCTATTCGGCCTTGGCCTTGTGGGCGGGTGCGCTGCTGGCCTGGCGGCAAAAATCGCTGATGTGACTTTTTGCGCGCCCGCGCCCCGTGCGGATGAATACGTTGGCATTAGTGCGCAGACAAGTCTTTGGCCTGACGACCGGCGCGCCGAACCGGCAGTGGTGGCGCCAACAATCATGCGCGTTGGATGTGTCGAGCTAGACCGCCCACGATTTCAGGAGAGACACACCATGCGTCCAATGACTACCCCGATGATTCGCCGCACCGTGCTGGGTGTGGCCACGCTGGCCTTGGCGGCCGTGGCCGCGCCCGCGTGGGCCCAGGCCGCGCCTGCCGACACCCTGGCCAAGGTCGCTTCCAGCAAAACCATCACGCTGGGCGTGCGCACCGATGCCGAACCGTTTTCCTACCTGGACGCGGCGGGCAAGCCGGCGGGCTTCAGCTGGAACCTGTGCCAGGCCATCGTGCAGCAGATCGGCGAAGAGCTGAAGACCAGCATCGCCGTCAAGTTTGAACCGGTGTCGCTGTCCGACTCTTTCACCCTGCTGAAAAGCGGCAAGATCGATCTGCACTGCGGCATCACATCGAACACCGCGGCGCGGCTGGCCGAGGTGGATTTTTCAGACACCTTCTACGTTTCGCGCGTGGTGGCGGCTTACCGCGCCAACGACGCCAAACACGCTTCGCCACGTGAATTCGGGCGCACCGGCGTGCTGCGCGGCTCTACCGCGCAGGGTTTGATGCAGACCTACGCCGCCAAGAAGGCCGCCACGCTGATGCTGGGCCCGGTGCGCCAGGTAGCCAGCTACAGCGAAGGCGTGCAGCAGCTCAAAAGCCAGGCGATCGACACCCTGGTGGCCGATGAACTGATGATTCCCCAAGACCCCGCCATCGCCCTGCGCCGCGACCAGCTGACGGTGGAGCCCTATGCGCTGGTGATGCGCAAGGGCGACCGGGCCCTGCAAGGCGCCGTGGACCGCGCCATGCACAAGGTGCTGGCAGGCCCGCTGGGCAAAAAACTGGCGGCCAACAACGGCATCAAGCTGGACAGCCTGACGCTGGACGCCTGGCGCAACCCCAGCAAACAGCCCGCGCCGCCGGTGATGTGAGGCCGGCAGCGGCAGTGGCCGCGCAGCGCCTGCGCTGCGCGGAACGGCCTGGGTTCAGGCATCAAATCGGCCTGCAGCGCCCGTCCAGACTGCGCAGGCAGCTATCAAATAAATAGAAATGCTGCCGCGCGATGGCGCCGATCAGCTTTCCGCCTGAATTGCGCGCTGCACCGCCGGGCGTGCCGCCACGCGTTCGCGCAGGGCCAGCAGGTTCGTGAAGGGCGACAGGTCGACCTTCAGCGGCTTGGCCCAGTTGGTGACCACGAACAGGTAGCCATCGGCCACGGTGAACTGCTCGCCCATCAGGTAGGACTTGCCGGCCAGTTCGCCGTCCACCCATTTCAGGCGGCCAAGCAAGGTGGTGATGAACATCTGCCTGGCTTCGTCGGGCATGGCCGGGTTGAACAGCGGGCCAAAGCCTTTGTGGATCTCGGTGCCGATGAAGTTCAGCCAGCTTTGCAGCTGGTAGCGCGCCACCGTGCCATTGGGCGGGGCCAGCTGCTTGTCGGGCGCCTGGTCGGCGATGTACTGCACGATGGCCGGGCCTTCGCGCAGGCCGGTGCCGTCGTCCAGCACCAGAAAAGGCACGTAACCCAGCGGGTTGACCAGGCGGTAGTCAGAACCATCGGGCAGCACCTTGGTCTTGGTCGGCGCCAGGATGGCCTCGTACTTCAGCCCGGATTCTTCCAGCGCGATGTGCGGCGAAAGCGAACAGGCGCCGGGGGAGTAATACAGCTTCATGCAAACACGCTCCAGATCAACAAAGGGAATAAACGCCATGCGCGCACGCGGCGCACTTTTGCGCGCCCAGCCGGTTCACCTGGCGGGCATCAGCCTACCAAATTCGTCCCGCGCTGATGGCTACAGGCGGCGCGTGGCCCGCTTGCCCGCAAGGGCTTGCGCGCCATCGGCAGCCCGGGCGGCCGTGCCGTGCGCCGGGGGTGGATTACGCGGAATGCGCTACGCCGGGCGGGGTGGCGCAGGTGGCCGCTTCCAGCTGGGCCAGCCAACGCAGGGCGTGCCGGCCGCCGTCGTCCAGCGGGCCGCACATGGCCGGCTCGGGCCGCAACTGGCTGCAGACGGCCGGGCGTTCGGGCTGGCCGAAGATGCGGCAGCGCAGGTCTGCCCCCAGCTGCACGCAGCGCACGCCCGCCGGTTTGCCCTGCGGCATGCCGGGAATGGCCGAGCTGATCGATGGTGCGATGCAGCAGGCACCGCAGCCGGGGCGGCATGAGGGCGCGTCGGTGTTTGGCATCAAATCGGGCTTCAGCGCCCGGTACATGGGCGCAGGCAGCTATTAAAAACAGAGTAAACCGTGGTCATCGAACGCTCCCGGGCGATCTGTCCTGCGCGCTTCGTCGCGGTTTGTCCTACGTGGAGCACGCTCGGCGGATGACGCGCCCGAATGCGTCGTTCTGCAAAAAATACGTGAACCAACCCTCTTATTGTTTTCAAGGAGTAAGTCATGTTGAAGTGGGCCATTATTTTCGCCGTCGTCGCACTGGTTGCCGGGCTGCTGGGTTTCAGCGGTATCGCCGCAGGGGCTGCGGGCATTGCCAAGATTCTGTTCATCCTATTCCTGGTGGTCGCCGTGATCATGCTGGTGCTGGCCATCATGGGCGGCAAGGCGGTGGGCAAGGCGCTGAAGTGATTGCGGGCGGCGCAGGCGCTTAGGCGCCTTGCCAGCCGCTTGCATTTTTGGGCCGCAGCCCGCGTCCACTGCGGCCCGACTACCGTCCCATCGCGCCGCCCAAACGCCGCCCAACGGCGGCCCGTTTTCCCGCTACGATGCGCGCTCAGCAGCCCCCGGCGCTGGCGCGAAATGGCCCGGCCGGGGTGCGCTGTGAAACCCGACCTGGCCGCTGGACGACCGCCTGGCGCCACGGTTTTCCTCAGCCCCCTTTTCTTCCTGAACGATGACCGCACGACAAGCCAACTCAGGCCGACTGGTGGTGTACGCCGCGCTGGCCGGCAACCTGGCGGTGGCGGTGGTCAAGTTCATCGCGGCGGCGATCACCGGCAGCTCGGCCATGCTGAGCGAGGGCGTGCATTCGCTGGTCGACACCGGCAACGAAGTGCTGCTGCTGTACGGCCGGTGGCGTGCCGGCCGGCCGGCGGACGAATCGCACCCCTTCGGCTATGGGCGCGAGGTCTACTTC
>JAGOEM010000185.1 GCA_017997715.1 Ottowia sp. | reverse complement strand
GCCAGCATCTCGCCCAAGGGGCTGTCGTAGCGGTGGCGAATCAACGGCATGGTGGGGCGAAGTGTGGACGCTGTGCGCTCAATCCTCAATACCGCGCTGCGCCGGCACACCGGCCTTGAAGGCGTGCTTGATCAGCGTCATCTCGGTCACCGTGTCGGCCAGCTCGATCAGCTCGGGCGGGCAGCGGCGCCCGGTCAGGCACACATGCACGTCCTTGGGGCGATCGCGCAGCGTTTGCAGCACGTCATCCAGCGGCAACCAGCCGTAGATCAGCGGGTAGGTGATCTCGTCCAGCACCACCAGGAAGTGCTCGCCGTCCAGAATCGACGCCTTGGCCCTTTCCCAGCCATCGCGCGCCAGCTGGGCGGAATGGTCCAGATCCTTGCTCTTCCAGCTGAAGCCGTCGCCCAGGCCTTCGATGGGCATGCCCACCTGCTCGAACATGCGGTGTTCGCCAAAGCGCGCGCTGGGCACTTTCATGAACTGGTAGATGCGCACCTGCTTGCCATGCACGTGGTGCCGGCCCAGGGCGCGCAGGGCCAAGCCAAAGGCCGCCGTGCTTTTGCCCTTGCCGTCGCCGGTGTTGACGATCAGCAGGCCACGGCGTTCGCCTTCGGGCTTGGGGACGTTGCGGTCAACCGGGGGGTTCTCAATTTGCATGCGCTGTCTCCGTAGGTGTGGCGCGGGGCGTGGCCTCGGGCGCGGGTTGCGGCAGCGTGACCCAATGGGCGCCCACCTGGTGCACCGCCACGCGTTCGTCGAAAGCGGCTTGCAGCGCCTGGTGCGTCGCTGGGCTGGCGCAAGCGCCCTGGTGCGCGATGGCGCCGTCCTTCACGATCAGCAGGTCGTCGGCCTGCAGCGCCATGCCCAATTCATGCAGCACGCTGATGACGGTGCCGCCGGCGGCCACGTGGGCGCGCACCACGGCCAGCCAGTCGGCCTGGTGCGGGGGGTCGAGGTGGGCCAGGGGTTCGTCCATCAGCCAGATCGGCGCCTGCACGGCCAGCAGGCGCGCCAGCAGCACGCGCTGGCGTTCGCCGCCCGACAGCGCGCCCAGGCGGCGTTCGCGCAGCGGCCAGACCTGCGTGGCCTGCAGCGCGGCGCGGGTGGCGGCGTGGTCGGCGGCGGAAGGCGGCGCCAGCCAGGCGCGGTGCGGCAGGCGGCCCAGCAGGGCGACGTCGTAGGCGCCCAGGTCTTCGGTGCCGGGCTCGCTTTGCCCCATCCAGGCCAGCTGGCGCGCCCGGTCGCGCGCGGGCCAGTCGCCCAGCGGGCGGCCAGACAGCGTCACCTGCCCGTCGGTGGGCAGCAGCCCGGCCAGCACGCGCAGCAGGGTGGATTTGCCGGCGCCGTTGGGGCCGATGATGGCGGTCCAGCGGCCGGCGGGCACGGCGAAGCTCATTGCGCCAAGAACAGGGTGATTTCCGATGCGGGTGCCCGCCGAATCGGCGCTGACAGCTATGTTTTTTGAAGCAAGCACGGTCAGCCCCGCCCTGCCCGCGTGCGCCGGTACATCAGCCACAGCAGGTAAGTGCCGCCCAGCACGGCGGTCAGCACGCCCACGGGCAGTTCCTGCGGCGCGATGACGACGCGCGCCACGATGTCCGCCACCGCCAGCAGCAGGCCGCCCGTCAGCGCCGACAGCAGCAGCAGCGGCCCATGCGTCACCCGCACCAGGCTGCGCACCACGTGGGGCGCGGCCAGGCCCACAAAGCCGATCAAGCCGGCCTGCGCCACCGCCGCGCCGGTGCCCAGCGCCAGCACGGCCACCAGCAGCGCGCGCAGCGGTGCCAGCGGCAGGCCCAGGCTGTGCGCCGTGGCTTCGCCCAGGCTCAGCCCATCCAGCACGCGCGCGGTGGCGGCCGACAGCAGCAGCAGGAGCAGCAGCACCAGCGCCAGCACGCCGCAGGCGTTCCAGCCCAGCAAGCTGGTGTTGCCCAGCACAAAAGCCAGCATGCTGCTGAGCACATCGGGCGCGGCCAGCGTGACCAAGTCTTTCACCGCGCCCAGCACGTAGCCCACCACCACGCCCGCCAGCAGCAGGCGCAGCGTGTGCTGCACGCCCTGCGCCAGCAGCAGCGTGAGCAGCACGCCGCCCAATGCGCCCAGAAACGCGGCGCCGGTCATGCCCATCTTCAGCAGCCAGGTGGCCGATGCCATGGGCGCGCCGGTCAGGGCCAGCAGCACCGCCACGCCCAGCACGGCACCCGATGCGCTGCCCAGCAAAAAGGGATCGGCCAGCGGGTTGCGAAAAAGCCCCTGCGCCACAGCGCCCGACAGGCCCAAAAGCGCGCCGGTCAGCCACGCGCCCACCGTGCGCGGCAGGCGAATGTCCATCACGATCTGCCAGGACACCGGGTCTTGCGCGGCGCGCCACAGCGCGTCCAGCCCGGTGCTGCCCACGCTGGCGCCCAGGGCGATGGCCAGCAGCGACAGCGCCAGCAACAGCGGCCCCAGCCAGCGGCGGCGCGCGCCCTGGCTGGCCGCGTCGGTGGCAGAAGCGCCGTCAACGCTCAGTGCGCTCAGTTGGGCCATGCGTTCAAGTGCTTGTTTGGTGCGACGCACGCTGGCCTGGCAACCGCCTGCCCACGCAGCGCCATCAGCGCGCCACCTTGCCGGGCGCGCGCAGGCCTTTTTGGACGGCGCAACGCGCCATCAGGCGCGCCGCCTCGGCCATGCGCGGGCCGGGGCGCACCAGCACGTCGACCTCTTCGGCGGTGAACACGCACATGCGCTGTTCGCGCAGGGCGCGCAGCTGGTTCCAGCCGGGGCGGCCCACCAGCTCGCGCACGCTGCGTGCGCCCACCATGATCAGGTCGGGGTCGGCGCGCACCACCAGTTCGGGGTTGATGCGCGGGAAGGGCCCCAGTTCGGGGCCGATGATGTTCTGCAGGCCCAGGCGCGTCAGCATTTCGCCGATGAACGACTGCGGCCCGGCGGCGTGCGGGCCGCCACTGGCTTCAAAGTACACGCGCTGGCCGCGCACGCTGGCCGGCACCGACAGGGCCGCGGCTTCCACGCCCGCTTCGATGCCGCGCAGCACGCGTTCGGCGGTGGGCAATTGCAGCGCCGTGGCCAGGCGCGTGGTCACGTCGCGCACCTGGGCGGCGGTGCGCGGCTCCATTTGCAGCACGCGCAGGCCCAGGCCGCGCAGGCGTTCGCCCGCGCGGGAAGACACCGAGATCAGCACCAGATCGGGTTTGAGCGCGACGATGGCCTCGACGTTCGGGTCAAGCCCGCCGCCCACCTTGGGCAGCTTTTCCAGCGTGGCGGGCCAGTTGGAATAGCGGTCTACCGCCACCAGGCGTTCGCAGGCGCCCAGCTCGCACGCGGTTTCGGTCAGCGATGGCAGCAGCGACACCACGCGCAAAGGCGGCGCATCAAAGTGCACCGTGTGGCCGGTGTCGTCGGTCACTTCATAGGCCCAGGCCGGCTGGCAGACCAGCCAGACCATCACCACCCAGGCGCACAGCCAGCGCTTCATATCGATCCTTTCAAGCACAGCGGCAAACCGGCCGCCATCAACGTCACGCGGTCGCAGGCCGCGGCCACGCGCTGGTTCAGCGTGCCCAGCGTATCCACAAAGTGGCGCACCTCGCGCCCCAGCGGAATGACGCCCAGCCCGATCTCGTTGCCGACCAGCACCAGCGGGCCGGGGGCGGCCGCCAGTGCTTCCAAAAAATGAGCTTGCTGCGCAGGCCAGTCGGGCGCTGCAGGGCTATTTGGCACTGAACCTGGGGCAGAGTATGGCATCAGCCAATGGGTCAGCCACAGCGTCAGGCAATCGACCACGACCAGCGTATCGGCGCGCGATGAAGCGGCCAGCGCGGCGGCCAGGTCTTGCGGTACACCGGGCAGTTCCAGCGTGTGCAACCCCGGCACGCGCTGGGCGCGGTCCGCCTGGTGGCGCTGGATGCGCGCGCGCATTTCCTCGTCGTGCGCCTGGGCGGTGGCGATCAGCACGGCGCGGCGGCCATCGTCCGCAGCCAGCCAGGCGGCGGCCAGGCTTTCGGCACGGCGCGACTTGCCGCTTTTCTGGCCGCCCAGAATCAATTCATGGCGGACGATGGCGGGCATGCGGTTCACGCCGCGCCCTCACCGCCACCGCCGTGGTGCAGGTGTGCCACGCACGGCGGGCACCGCCGCGCGGGCAGCGTTGGCGGCGCTGGCGGCGTTGCCCGCAGCCACGCCCCGGGCGATGTGCCCGGGGTGAGTGGCCTGGTGTTAACTACAAACTTCATAGCTGCTTGCGCCCACTGGGCGCGCGCTAGATGGCAATTTGCCTACCAAAACGCGCGCCCTGCGGCACGCATGATTAGAGGCGTGGCGACCAGCGCAGCCCCACAAAGAAGTTGCGGCCCGGCGTGGCGTAACCGCGCGCCAGTTGGTGGTCGCGGTCGCCCACGTTATCCACCCGTGCCAGCAAAGTCCATTCGCGCGCCAGCGTGGCCGATGCGTACAGGTTGACCACACCGTAGCCCGCCAGGCGGTTGGTGTTGGCCGCGTTGTCGTAGCGCTTGCCCGATGCCTGCCATTCGGCGCCCACCGTCCAGTCGCCCACGCGGGTGTCGGCGTTCAGCTTGAACAACTGCTTGGCACGGCGCGCCAGCAGCTTGCCGGTGTTGGCGTCTTTCGGGTCTTGCAGATCCAGCGAGGCACCCAGGTTGACGCCGGCAAGCTTGTGGCCACCGGAAATCGTCACGCCGCGCAGGCGTGCGCGGCCGGTGTTTTCATAACAACCGTAAGCGTCGCCACAGGGGCCGGCGGCGCCGAAGGTGATCAGGTTGCGCACCTTGTTCTGATAGGCCACCACGGCGAAGCGGCTGGCGCCTTGCGCCCAGTGCACGCCCACCTCGACATTGCGGCTTTTCTCCGGCTGCAGCGCCGGTTGGCCGTATTGGCTGAAGCGCTGGTACAGCGTGGGCACGCGGAAAGCCGTGCCCACGGCCGCCGTCACGCGCCAGCCGGGCGCGAAGCCGAAACCGTAGGCCAGGCCGCCGGTGCTTTGGCCGCCAAACTCGCTGTCGCGGTCGTAGCGCAGGTTGGCCTGCAGGGTGTGCGCGCCGCTGGTAAAGCCGTAGCCCAGGGCGATGGCGTTCTGGTGGCGGTCGCGATCGATCGGCGAGTTGACCAGGTGGTCTTCGCGCCGCTCCAGGGCGGCGGTGACCAGGTGCCCGCCCGAACGCCATTCGTTCTGGAACAGGTAGTTGCGCAGCGTGGTTTCGGTGAGGTAGGGGCTGGGCGTGGTTTCGTAGCGCTGGCGCGATTCGCTGACCGACAGGCGCGTGCTGTAGTTCTTGGTCCATTGCGCGGCCCAGGCGCCGCCCAGCGTGCTCAGGCGGTTTTCCGACAGATCGTTCTGGCCCGCGGTAAAGCCGTCGTACTGGGCCTTCATGCGGTTGTAGGTGCCGCTGGCTTCCAGGCGGTGCACGTCGTTGATCTGCACGCCCACGCGGCCGCTGAGCGAAGTGTTGCGATAGCCATCGCGGTCGGGGTTGGTGCCGGGGCGGCTGTCAAAGCCGCTGCTGCGGTCGTGCGCGGCGCCCAGCGCGTAGTCGACCGCGCCGTTCTTGCCGCTGAAGCCGGCTTCCAGCTTGCGTTTGCCCTCGGTACCTACGCCCACGCCCACGTAGGGCGCGAAAGCGCCTTCGCCCTTGCGGGTGAAGATCTGCACCACACCCGCGATGGCGTCAGAGCCATACACCGCCGCCGCCGGGCCGCGCACGATCTCGATGCGGTCGATCTGGCCCAGCGCGATCGATTCCCACGGCGCGCCACCGGTGGCCTGGCTGTCGACGCGCACGCCATCGATGTAGACGGCGGTCCAGCGGTTTTCACCGCCGCGCATGAACAGGCTGGTGGTGGTGCCGGGGCCACCGTTGCGCGACAGTTCCAGCCCGGGCTGGCGCTGCAGCAAATCGGCGATGTTGACCGCGCCACTGCGCTCGACCTGTTCGCGGTCGATCAGGGTCACATCGGCCAGCACATCGGTCAGCGGCTGGGCCGTGCGGGTGGCGGTCACCACGGTATCCGGCAGGGACGACGCAGACAGCTGCGCCACGGAAACGGACTCAGGTGCGCTGGCAGTCTGGGCAAAAGCAACAGGCAGCGCGCACGACAGGGCCAGCGGCAAAACGGCAAGCCGGAAACGGGGAAAACGTTGGGTCATGGGAGGCAAACAGGCAGAAAGCACACCCCTGCCAGCTTCCCCGCCGGCCTATGGGGCAAAAACGGGCGCGCGCGCCTGCGTTGCCGCGGGCGCGCGTTCCCTCGTTGTTGGCCGGTATCCGGGCTGACGGAGGTCGCTTCAAAAAACCTCGCCTTCCCGGCAGCGCTGCAAGGCAGCAAGCCAGTGGCGGTGTGAGGCTGAAGCCGGTGCGCTGGCGTATCGCCAGCCACCGTCCGCTTACCGTTGCGGGGGCAGCGCAGGTTAGGCATGGCGCGTGGTGCGCCAGCGCCCTCCTGCTTCCCGTTGAACTGCGTGCGTGTGAACCACGGCACGCGAGCACCAACGAAAGCGATTGTAAGTGCAGGCCCCTTACCGACCGCCAACAAGCCCAACCTACAATGGGCCAATTGTCCCGAGCCGCATGCGCCCAGATGACGACCCCGCCCCTGATTGAACAGATTACCGAACGCGTTGAGCGACTGCTCGTGCGCCACGAAGAACTGCAACGCACCAACGACCTGCTGGCGCAGCAAGTGCAGGCCTTGACGCAGGAGCGCGACAACCTCAAGTCGCGCCTGATGGCCGCGCGCGCGCGCGTCGATTCACTGATCGACCGCCTGCCCGACGCCGCCAAGGCTGCGGCGCCAGCGCCGGTGCCAGCCGCCCAGAAGGACGCCACGCCATGAGACAGATCGAAGTCAAGATCATGGGCCAGGCCTATCTGCTGGGCGCCCCGGACGGCGGCGAAGCGCGCCTGCAGGCGGCGGTGCAGCGCGTCGATGCGGCGATGTGCAAGATCCGCGATGGCGGCAAGATCAAGGCGCGCGACCGCATCGCCGTGCTGGCCGCGCTGAACATGGCGTATG
>JAGOEM010000039.1 GCA_017997715.1 Ottowia sp. | reverse complement strand
TCCACCTACGTGGCGGTAGACCGCGCCATCGCCAGCCAGGCCTGCGCCAAGCTGAACGCCGGCAAGGTCAAGGGCAAGTCGGTGAAAGCGCGCTTGCTTTGAAAAGCATAGCTGCTGGCGCCCGCCAGCATTGCGCTAGCGGCCTAAAAGACTTATAAACAACGCGCCGAAAGCTAAGCTTTGGCGTAAGGGTCGGCAAAGCCCAGCCGGGCCATGATGGAAGTCTCCAGCGCTTCCATCGCTTCGGCGTCGGCCTCGTTGGTTTCGTGGTCCCAGCCCTGCGCGTGCAGCGCGCCGTGCACCAGCAGGTGCGCGTAATGTTCGGTCAACGGCTTGCCCAGCTCGGCCGCCTCACGCGCGACCACCGGCGCGCACAACACCAGATCGGCCGCCACCATGGGCGCGCCGCTGTAGTCGAAGGTCAGCACGTTGGTGGCGTAGTCCTTTTGCCGGTAATCGCGGTTCAGGGATTGGCCTTCCTCGGCATCGACGATGCGCACCGTGATCTCGGCGGCCTGTACGTCTTCGCCCAGCGCCGCACGCAGCCAGCGCAGCACCTTGTGGCGTGGCAGCGCGGTGCGGTGGGCGGCGGCGTCAGGGAAGCGGGCGAACTGAAGGCTGAGGGCAAGATCCGGCATACCGCGATTGTGCCGGCCGACTGTGGCGAGCCCCAGTGCTTGAAAGTCACTGGGTGCGCGATGGTTCGCGTTGCTTTCAGTCCGCGCTGATGGCGATGGCATCGGCGCTCTGTCGTGTCGTGCTATCTGCGTGGTGCTGTCATCGTCACCTTCGCCGCAGGCGGTGAGGGCGATGGCTGCTGCGGCAAGCAGCAGCGCGTGGCACGCTGTGCGGGGGGCGCGTCATGTGTTCGCGCTCCCGGTCTTGGTTGGTCAGCCTGCCTGGGGCGAAGCCCGATGGCGGCCTTTGGCTGGGCGCGGCCGTGCCAGACGTGGCGCTTATGAACTTGGCGCCAAATAGCCCTCTGGCGCCCTGATCATGGGCGCAGCTAGCTATTTGATTTGTAGCAAATCAACCGCCCCGCGTATCTGATCCGCGCCGCGGTGCGGCATCGTACGCATCCACAATGCGCGCCACCAGCGGGTGGCGCACCACGTCGGCGGTGGTGAAGCGCGTGAAGGCCAGGCCTTTGACGCGGCGCAGCACGCGCTCGGCGTCGATCAGGCCGCTGGTGGCGCCTTTGGGCAAGTCGATCTGGCTGATGTCGCCCGTGACCACGGCCTTGGCGCCAAAGCCGATGCGGGTGAGGAACATCTTCATCTGCTCGGGCGTGGTGTTCTGCGCTTCGTCCAGGATGATGAAGGCGTTGTTCAGCGTGCGTCCGCGCATGAAGGCCAGCGGCGCTATTTCGAGCTGGTTGCGCTCAAAGGCCTTGGCCACGCGGTCAAAGCCCATCAGATCGTACAGCGCGTCGTACAGCGGGCGCAGGTAGGGGTCGACCTTCTGCGTCAAATCGCCCGGCAGAAAGCCCAGGCGCTCGCCCGCTTCCACGGCCGGGCGGGTCAGCAGGATGCGCTGCACGGCCTGGCGCTCCAGGGCGTCGACCGCGCAGGCCACGGCCAGGTAGGTCTTGCCGGTGCCGGCCGGGCCAATGCCGAAGGTGATGTCGTGACGGGCAATGTTGTCCAGGTAGGCGCTCTGCGTGGGCGTGCGCGCTTTCAGGTCGGCGCGGCGCGTGGCCAGCAGCGGGGCGCCATCGGTGACCGAATCACCTTGCGGGGCGGCGTCGCCGATCAGCATCAGCTGCACGGTTTCGGCCTGGATGGGGCGGTCGGCCAGTTCGTACAAGGCCTGCAGCACGGTGATGGCGCGTTCGCCCTGCTTTTTGGGCCCATCGACCTTGAACTGCTCGTGCCGGTGCGCAATGGCGACCTGCAGGCCGGCCTCGATGGTGCGCAGGTGTTCGTCCATGGGGCCGCACAGGTGCGACAGCCGCGTGTTGTTGAGGGGGGTAAAGGTATGGCGAAGAATCACGCGGACATTGTGCGGTAGTTCCGCGCGGGCCCGCCCGGCGCGTGTGGCGCCTGCGCGACCGGTGCCGCCTGTGCTTGGGCCGCACGCCATGGCGCGCGCGGCCAGGTGCATACGGCGCGACACCCAAGAGAAGAAAGTCACAGCGCAACCCATGCCGCGCGCGCCCCGCGCCACAGAGGACTAGCATGGGGTCAACTATGACGCGCGTCCTGATTGTCCAAGCCCACGCCCAAGGCCCGCCAGGGCTGCTTGCGGCGGTGCGCGCGGCCTTTCCCACGGCGCAGGTGGCGCATGTGCAGTGCGCTGCCGATGCATTGCGCCTGATTGGCGGGCAGGCATTTGAGCTGGCCTTGATCGACCCCGATCAGCTGGAAGACGGCGGGCTGACCCTGTTGCGCGTCATGCAGGCGCAAAGGCCTGGCCCCGTGGCGGTGGTGATGACCAGCGAGGCCGATGACGGCCGGCTGTTTCCCGCGCTGCGGGCGGGCGCGTTTGGCTATCTGCTGAACGACCAGCCGCAGGCTGAACTGGTGGTGGCGTTGAAGCGCATTGCGCGCGGTGAACCAGCGCTCTCGCCGGTTTTTTCGCGCCGGGTGCTGCGTTTCTTTGTCGACGGGGATGCGTATGTGCCCCCGGCGCAGGCGGCCAACACCGGCGATGTGCCGCTCAACCCGCGCGAGACCGAGATCCTGCAGCGCGTGGCCAAGGGCTTCACCTTGCCCGAAATCGCTGCGCAGCTGGGCCTGTCGCGCCATACGGTGGCGGACTACGTCAAGCAGATCTACCGCAAGCTCAGCGTGTCATCGCGGGCCGAGGCCGCGCTGGAAGCCGCGCGCCGCGGGCTGGTGTAGCCCGGGCGCAGGTACGCCGGGCAAGGCCGCGCGACCGGGCGGAAATGACCACGGGTGTTGCCGTGGCCTGATCTAGCGGTGCTTTCAATTTGATAGCTGCCCACGCCTTTCCATGGCCGGCGCAGGGCTGATTTATCATTGAACCCTGCGGTTTTCATCGGCACCCGATCGATCGCGCCGCGCTTCAAGAAAGATCTTCCGTGATAGGACGTCTGCGCGGCCAGTTGGCCGAAAAAAATCCGCCGCTCGTGCTGGTCGACTGCCAGGGCGTGGGTTATGAGGTGCTGGTACCCATGAGCACGTTCTACCAGCTGCCGGCATTGGGCGAGGGCGTGACCTTGTTGACCCAGTTCGTGGTGCGTGAAGACGCGCAGCAGCTGTTCGGCTTTGCCACGGCGGGCGAGCGCCTGGCCTTTCGTGAGCTGACCAAGATCGGCGGTGTGGGGCCACGCACCGCGCTGGCCGTGCTGTCCGGCATGAGCGTGGCCGAACTGGCGCAGGCCGTCAGCGCACAAGAGGCGGGCCGGCTCATCAAGGTACCGGGCATCGGCAAGAAAACCGCCGAACGCCTGCTGCTGGAACTCAAAGGCAAGCTGGGCGCCGACCTTTCGCCCAGCGCAGGCGCCGCGCCGCTGGGCGATGACCAGACCGACATCCTGCAGGCGCTGCTGGCGCTGGGTTACAACGACCGCGAAGCCGCCGCCGCGCTGAAAGCCTTGCCCGCCGATGTGGGGGTGAGCGACGGCATCAAGCTCGCACTGAAGGCGGTGGCCAAGTGAACGATGCGGGACGGCCACCGATACTTCAAGTGACATAAAACGGCAATATTTCCGGATATCCTTGGTATTGATCAAGCGTCCTGGGCGCGTCTTTTTTGCCTTAGGGAGGGAACGGTTTGCGAATAAAGTTCTATCAATGGGTGGGGGGCATGGCCTCTCTTGTGACCTTGGCCGCCTGCTCCGGCGGCTCGCCCGCTGGCGAGCCGCTTCCGCCCACCGCCAATCCACGGCCTGAGGCGCGCTGCGACGCCAAAGCCGCCCAGTTCGTCGTCGGCCAACCGTTTGCCGACGACACTTTGGCGCGTGTACAGACCGCCACCGGCGCGCAAGAGGCGCGCCTGCTGCGCCCCGACAGCATGACTACCAAAGAATACAAGGTAGGACGCGTGAACGTCGTGGTGGACGCCGCCCAGCGCGTCGTCCGCGTGCATTGCGGTTAAAAAAATTCAGCCCGGTTTGTTGTCCCGATGACACCTATTCGGTATCTGCCGCGCCTTGGGCGCGGCTTTGTTTCAATTCACAACACATCCGCTTGGCGGGGAGGAGAGTCTCTATGAACAAACTGCATCTTCTGTGGGTCGCCTGTGCGGCAACCATGACACTGGCCGCGTGCGGCGGGGGCGATGACGACACCGTGCCCACCCCAGCCCCTGCACCAAGCCCATCACCAAGTCCGTCGCCAAGCCCCTCTCCGGCGCCTGCACCGGCCATCGACCGCATCGAGCAGCTGGACACCGCGGGCTCGTCTCGCGCGGCCGTGGTCAAGGCACAAACGGTGGCCGTCAGCCGCCTGCCCGCCCAGGCCAGCGTGGCCACGGTGGCATTGGGCCCGTTGACGATCGCCAAGTCGCAGCCAGTGGCTGAGAAGGGCGTTGCGCTCAAGGTGGGTGAAAGCCGTGCGGTGGCTGCCACAGCATCGGCCGATGCCCTGGCGCGCCAATGGCGCTGGGCGACGCTGGCCGATGGCTCGCAAGTGGCCGCTGTGTCCTTCTCTGCACAGGGCGCCAAGGCCATTCGCCTGGGTGTTCTGGTGCAAAACCTGCCCGACGGCGCGCTGCTGCGCGTCTATGGCTCGCTGGGCACCGAGGTGATCGAAGTGTCGTCCGCCGAATTGGCCAGCCTGCGCCAGCTCAACGAAGCGGGTGGCGTGACCGGTGACGAAGCGCGCATGTACTGGGCACCCGATACCGCTGGCGCCACCAGCACGCTGGAAGTGCAATTGCCGGCGGGGGTCTCGCCTTCGCAGCTGCAGCTGGCCGTGCCCAGCCTGTCGCACTGGACGAAAACGGTCGCTGAAGCGTTGGACGCGCCGACCAAGGGTGCCGATGAGATTGGGGCCTCGGGCAGTTGCAACCTGGACGTCATGTGCCAGTCGACACTGGAGCCGCAGAGTCGCGCGGTGGCGCACATGAGTTATGTGAAATCGGGCAGCTCGTACATGTGCACCGGCACGCTGTTGAACGACACGAAGAACAGCCAGACGCCGTACTTCCTCAGCGCGAACCACTGCATCTCGACCCAGGCTGCAGCCTCGACGCTCACCACCTACTGGTTCTTCCGCGCTGCCTCGTGCAACAGTTCGCCCAAGTTGGATGCGGCTGCAACGCGTCAGACGAGTGGCGCGACCCTGTTGACCACGAATACACCGACCGATTCATCATTGATGCGACTGAACGGCCGCGTGCCCGCCAATGTGGTCTACGCGGGCTCGTATTTCGGCAGTCAGGCTGTTACTGGCATCGGGGTGGTCGGCATTCACAACCCCAAAGGGGATCTGCAGAAGTACAGCGTCGGCACGATCAACGGCTACACCAACTGCACTTTCGGAGAAGACGCGTCGATGAGCTGCACCGGCTCCGATGCCAGAAATGGCCAGGCGCTCCTCGTGGGCTGGCAGCAGGGCATCACGGAAGGCGGCAGCAGCGGTTCGGCCATCTTTGTTAGGGCTGAGAGCGGCCGCCGCTATGTGGTGGGCAACTTGATGGGTGGCAGTTCTTCCTGTCAAAACCCAACAGGCACCGACGCCTACGGCCGCCTTGACCGATCCTTCGCCGCGGGCATCAACAAGTGGCTGGCACCTTGATCCTGCGGCCCTGAAAAAGGGCTTTCAGCGCCACGCCAGTCGCACGGGTTCCCTCTGGGATGCCCGCGCGACTGGCGTTTTTCGTTGGTCGGGCGCTTCGCTGTTTCGCTCCGCCCCTGCTCGATACAGGGCATATGCGGCAGCCGAGCGAGCCCATCGCCGCCCACACGGCAGCGTCTGCGTCGATAATCCAGGGCTGTCTGTTCGTCCAGTACTTTGCCTGCGCACCTCATGAGCATCCAGACCGACGATTTCGGTAGTTCCTTTGCCCCTGGCGCGCAAAGCCCGCGCGTGGTGGCGCCCGGCACCGCTTCGCCGCGCGAAGAAGCGCTGGAGCGCGCGCTGCGCCCCAAGCAGCTGGAGGAGTACGTTGGCCAGGCCAAGGCGCGCGAACAGCTCGAGATCTTCATCGGTGCCGCCCGCAAGCGCGGCGAGGCGCTCGACCACGTGCTGCTGTTCGGCCCACCCGGTTTGGGCAAGACCACGCTCAGCCACATCATTGCGGCTGAACTGGGCGTGAACCTGCGCCAGACCAGTGGCCCGGTGTTGGAAAAGCCCAAGGACCTGGCGGCGCTGCTCACCAACCTGGAAAAGAACGACGTCCTGTTCATCGACGAGATCCACCGTCTCAGCCCCGTGGTCGAGGAAATCCTCTACCCCGCGCTGGAGGACTACCAGATCGACATCATGATCGGCGAAGGGCCGGCCGCGCGCAGCATCAAGCTGGACCTGCAGCCCTTCACCCTGGTGGGGGCCACCACGCGCGCCGGCATGCTGACCAACCCGCTGCGCGACCGCTTCGGCATCGTCGCGCGGCTGGAGTTCTACACGCCCGAAGAGCTGACCCGCATCGTCACCCGCAGCGCGGGCCTGCTGAACGTGCGTGCCGACGTTGCCGGCGCGACCGAGATCGCGCGCCGCAGCCGCGGCACACCGCGCATCGCAAACCGCCTGCTGCGCCGCGTGCGCGACTATGCCGAGGTCAAGGGCGATGGCGAAATATCAAAAAAAATAGCGCACGACGCCCTGGCCATGCTGGATGTGGACCCGGAAGGCTTTGATGTGATGGACCGCAAGCTGCTGGAAGCGGTGATCCACCGCTTCGACGGCGGCCCGGTGGGCCTGGACAACATCGCCGCCAGCATTGGCGAAGAGCCCGGCACCATCGAAGACGTGATCGAGCCTTATCTGATCCAGCAGGGCTTTTTGCAACGCACGCCGCGTGGGCGCGTGGCCACGCTGGCGGCGTACCGGCATTTGGGTGTCACCGCGCCGCAGCAGGGGCGGAGTGATTTGTTTGCGGGCTGATGCGATCAGCGCGAAGCCGTTCCGCTGGTTAACGCGCATGGCAATGAGCTTGAAGGGGAGCAGATGAAAAGAACACGCACGGCGGCGTTGGCTTGTTTGACCAGCGCCACTCTGTTGACCGGGTGCAGCGCGCCCTACACGCCCAAGGCAGGCGAGCCCGTGGCCCGCCTGCGCGTGGTCACTTCGCATGCCCCGATGTACGCGACCGATCAGCGTTGGAGCAGTTCCTTGCGCGTTTGACGATCTGACGGCGTGTCCGGCATCGGCCAAGGAGGTCATGAAGTCGATGCAAATGTCGTCTGACAAAGCGCCGAGTCTGGGCATGCCCAGCCCGCCGAAAGCCGACAAGCTGAGCGCCGAGTTCACCTTGCCTGCGGGGCGTCCGTTGGCCCTCAATGCGTTGATAGGGGAGGGACGATGGACGTGTGAAGTCACTGTTCGGGTCACGCTCCAGCCTGGGAGGGACTATGAAATGGAATACCTCCTGTCGCGCACGGCCGGCCGTTGCATGACACCGCTGCGCGAGCTGAAACCCGGCGCCAAGGGTGTGGAGCGCGTGCGAGTGGCCGGCGCCCAAGCGCTGAAGCCTGGACAGTCTTGTGGCAGTGGCGCGCTTGCGGCGGACTGAGCGCAGTGCGCCAGACGCGCGCCCTCGCCGAGTCGCTTACCTCGATCCGCCAAACACTTCGATCACCTGCTGCATCTGCGCCGCGGTCACCACTGCGGCGTGGCGCGTAACCGGGTCCACGCAGGTGCTGCGAAGGACATCCGCCGGCAAACTCGCCAGGCCGCGAAAGCGCCATTCGCGCAGCACCAGCCAGCGTTCCGTTTGGGCAGCGGCCCGTTCGCGCAAGGTGCGGGCTTGCTCGGGGGTGTAGGCCCACACGTCCTCCGTCTCGCCGGTGTCACGCGCGGCCACGCGCAGGCCGGCCATCGGCGCTCTGACCATCCAAACACGCTCTTGCGCAAGCAGGGTGGGCGTGAAGCGCTTCAAATAGAGGAGCAAGAGCGCGCCGATGTGGATGCCGTCGGCATCCGGGTCGAACAGCAGTACCAGCCGCTCGAAGCGCAGCGGCGCGGTGTCGATCAACTCGCCCCCGGTGGCCGATGGCAAGCCCAGCGCGGCGGCCAGTTGCTGGTACAGCGTGAACGCGGCGACGCGCTGCGGGGTGGCGCGCCACGCGTTCAGTGGCTTGCCCTGCATCGGCAGCACCGCTTGCGTGCGGGCGTCGCGCACGGCGGCGACGGCGCCCGCGGCGGATTCGCCCTCCACCAGAAACAGCTCGCAGCCCGTGCCGTGGCGCTGGCTGTCGATCAGGCCGAGGCTGGATTGGCTGCGGCGCACCATGGTTCAGCGTGCGCGGCTGCTGCTACTGCCGCTGCGGCGCCGGTCTGCCGCACGGCGCGCGTGCCAAAAGGCCGTGTCGGTAGCAGGGTGGGTGGCCGCGGCGGGCCGGCTTTGGCCACATCGTGCGCGGGTCGCCATCAGGCCGAAAGCGTTACGCCATGACACGCGCAGGCGCATGCACTGACAAGTGCGTGGCACCCCTGCCACACTGGGCGGACATAGGCCGCAATCCAGTAAGGGCGTCACACAGTGGCACGGTGGGCGCCGTACCATCTGCGGTTTTTCACTTTGGGACACGAGGAACTTCATCATGAATAAGTATGTGGCGGAATTGATCGGAACCTTCTGGCTGGTGCTGGGTGGTTGCGGCAGCGCCGTGCTGGCGGCGGGTTTTCCTGAGCTGGGCATCGCCTTCGCGGGCGTGGCGCTGGCCTTTGGTTTGACGGTGCTGACCATGGCCTACGCCATTGGCCACATCTCTGGCTGCCACCTGAATCCGGCGGTCACCGTGGGCCTGTGGGCGGGCGGCCGTTTTCCGGCGGTGCAGGTGGTGCCCTATATCGTGATGCAGGTGATTGGCGCCGTGGCGGCCGCTGCCGTGCTCTACATCATTGCCAGCGGCCAGCCCGGCTGGGTGCCTGGCGGCTTTGCCAGCAACGGCTTTGGCGATCTGTCGCCAGGCAAGTATTCGATGCTGGCGGTGCTGGTGTGTGAAGTGGTGCTGACGGCGATGTTCCTGTTCGTCATCATGGGCGCCACCGATTCGCGCGCGCCGGCCGGCTTTGCGCCGATCGCCATCGGCCTGTGCCTGACGCTGATTCACCTGATCAGCATTCCGGTGTCCAACACCTCGGTGAACCCCGCGCGTTCGACGGGCGTGGCGCTGTTCGCGCAGACCGGCGCGCTCAGCCAGTTGTGGCTGTTCTGGGTGGCGCCCATCATCGGCGGCGTGATCGGCGCGGTGGTCTACAAGGCGGTGGCCGGCCAGCCATCGCGCGCCTGAGCGGATGGGCTGAATTTGCAAGCCAAATCGGCCTGCAGCGCCCGTTGATTGGGCGCAAGCAGCTGCCGAATTGATAGCGAATTGCCAGCCAGTTGTGCAAACCGAAGGGGCGCCGCGTGCGCCCCTTCGGTGTTTTGACGGCGGGCCTGGCGCGGTCGAAAAGCCCGGCGCGCCGCTGCATCGCGGCCGACGCAGCGTAGGTGAATGAGGATGCGGGGATAATTCCGCCATGCACATCCGCTTCACCAAAATGCAAGGCGCGGGCAACGACTTTGTCGTGCTTGACGAAACGCGTGGGCGGCTGAACCTGACGGCCGCGCAATACCGCTGGCTGGGCGACCGGCACTTTGGGGTGGGCGCCGACCAGATCCTGACCGTGCGCCCCGCGCCCACGCCCGATGTGGACTTTGAATACGTCATCCACAACGGCGCCGACGGCGGCGAAGTGCAGCACTGCGGCAACGGCGCGCGATGCTTTGTGCGCTACGTGCGCCAGCACGGCCTGACCGACAAGGCCAGCGTGCGCGTCAAGGTAAAAAACGGCGTGCTGCAGCTGACCGAAGGCGCCGATGGCCGCGTGACGGTGGACATGGGCGCACCCGAATTTGACTTGGCGCGCGTGCCGTTTGACCCGCGCGGCCTGGCGCCGCTGCCTGAAGGCGCGTGGCAACTGTGGCCCCTGCCTTTGGAAGAAGATCAGGCGTTTGCGCTCGTCAATATGGCGCAGGCAGCTATGGTTAACGTAGCGGTTCTGTCCATGGGCAACCCGCACGCGGTGCAGATCGTGGACGACGTGGAAAGCGCCCCGGTGGCGCTGCAGGGGCCGCTGATCGAATCGCACCCGGCGTTTCCGGAGCGGGTCAACGCCGGTTTCATGCAGGTCGTGAATCGCGGGCAGATTCGCCTGCGCGTGTACGAACGCGCGGCCGGCGAAACCCTGGCCTGCGGCACCGGCGCCTGCGCCGCCGTGGTGGCCGGCATTCGCCTGGGCCTGCTGGATTCGCGCGTCGACGTGCACACGCACGGCGGCGTGCTGACCATTGAATGGGCTGGCGGCGCGCACGATAGTGTGCGCATGACCGGCCCCGCCGTCACCGTGTTCGAAGGTGAAGCCGAAATACCTGATTGATGGCCCAAGCCCAGGCTCCTCGCGCTGCGCGCCGTGCCCTCAAGGGCGCCGCCAGCAAGCCGCCGCAAGCCCATGGCGGTGCTGCTGGCACGGCGTGCTTTGCGGCCACTCGCTTCTTTGAATTGCACGCCCCGCCGTGCCATGGATAACTGAGATATGACCCAACCCGTCACCCCCATCACCGAAGCCGACATTGCCCAGTTTCTGGTGCACACGCCCGATTTCTTTGAGCGCAACGCCGACCTGCTGGGCGCCGTGCAGCTGACCAGCCCGCACGGCGGGCGCGCCGTCAGCCTGCAAGAGCGCCAGGCCGAAATGCTGCGCGAAAAAATCAAGGTGCTGGAGCTGCGCCTGATGGAAATGATGCGGCACGGCAACGAGAACATGCTGATCGGCGACAAGCTGCAACGCTGGTCGCGCCAGCTGTTTCTGGTGGCACGCCCGGTCGATCTGCCCGCGGTGCTGATCAGCGAGATCAAAAGCCAGTTCAGCGTGCCGCAAGCGGCGCTGAAGCTGTGGGACGTGGCCGAGGTGTACGCCGACGAGCCCTTTGCCAAGGGCGCCAGCGCAGACATTCAAAGCCTGGCCTCGTCGCTGACATCGCCGTACTGCGGCGTCAATTCGGGCTTTGATGCCGTGAAGTGGCTGGACGATCCGGAAAACGTCGCTTCGCTGACGCTGATCCCGCTGCGCACCAGCCCCAGCACCCCGGCGTTTGGCATGCTGGTGCTGGCCTCGCCCGACAGCCAGCGCTACCAGGCCGGCATGGCCACCGATTTTCTGGAACGCATCGCCGAGCTGGCCAGCGCGGCGCTGTCGCGCGTGCGCGATGTTTGAGGGTTCCGCCCTGAGCGGCTGAAGCCGCTTTTCCCGCTGCCTTCGCGCTGCGCGCTTCGGGCAGGGGGCAGCGCCGATGCCCGCCGCAGGTGCGGGCGTGGCGTCCGTTGGCCTGGGGGCGCTGCCGTTGTCGGCGTAGATGAATGCTGCGTGAGGCGCTACTATTTGGCTAGCATGTCGACCGAACCACCCCACCCACTGTCCGGCGCCGATCAGGCACTGGTCGAGCGCTATCTGACCCACGTGCGCGTCGAAAAGCGCCTGGCCGCTCGCACCGTCACGCTGTACGAGCTGGACTTGCACAAGCTGGCCCAATTCGCCGTGCCGGCTGGCGTGGCACTGACGGCGGTGCAAAACCACCACGTGCGCCGCTGGGTGGCGCAGATGCATGCGGGTGGGCGCAGCGGCCGCGGCATCGGGCTGATTTTGTCGGGTTGGCGTGGCTTTTACGTGTGGCTGGGGCGTGAAGGGCTGATCAGCGCCAACCCGGTGCAGGACGTGCGCGCGCCCAAACAGGCCCGCCCGCTGCCCAAGGCGCTGGGCGTGGACGAGGCCATGCACCTGGCCGACCACAGCGACGATGACGACGACCCGTGGCTGGAAGCGCGCGATGCGGCGATGGTCGAGCTGCTGTACGGCGCTGGCCTGCGCGTGGGGGAACTGGTGGGCCTGGATGTGGCGCCCAGCGACGCCGCCGCGCGCGCCGGGCGCGGCTGGATCGACGCGCAGGCGGGCGATGTGCAGGTGCAGGGCAAGGGCGGCAAACGCCGCGCGGTGCCGCTGGGCCGCGCCGCGGCCGAGGCGCTGGCGCGCTGGCTGGCGGTGCGCGGGCAGGCTGGGGCGGCCGCTGCCGGTGATGCGGCGCAGGCGCTGTTCATTGGGCGGCGCGGTACGCGGCTGACGGCGCAATCGATCTGGCAGCGCCTGCGCCGGCGCAGCCTGCGCGCCGGGCTGGCCACGCCGGTGCACCCGCACATGCTGCGCCATTCGTTTGCCAGCCATGTGCTGCAGTCCAGCGGCGATTTGCGCGCGGTGCAAGAGCTGCTGGGTCACGCCAACATCGTGACCACGCAGGTCTATACGCGGCTGGACTTCCAGCACCTTGCCAACGCCTACGACGCGGCGCACCCGCGTGCGCGCAAACGCTGAGGCGCGGGCGCCATGGCGCAGCGCTTGCGCAGGGTGTGGCGCTGAAGTATTTGAATCAAATACGTGCTCAGCGCAACAACCACGGGCGCAGGCAGCTATCAATTAAATAGTATTTAGGTGCAATGCCGGGCGCTTGGCACCGACGGGTTGCCCTTTGTGCAGCCGCTGTGCGCAGTGGCTACACTGTATGTTTTCATAGCCTTCGGCGCGCCCGGCCGCACGGTCAGCGGCGCAGCATTCCGTCCATGTCCCTGATACCTGTCACCATCCTCACCGGCTTTCTGGGTTCCGGCAAAACCACGCTGCTCAAGCGCGTGCTGACCGAATCGCACGGCCAGAAGATAGCCGTGATCGAGAACGAATTCGGCGAAGAAAACATCGACAACGACATCCTGGTGAACGACCGGGACGAGCAAATCATCCAGATGAGCAACGGCTGCATCTGCTGCACCATCCGCGAGGATCTGCGCGTCACGCTGGCCGAATTGGCCGCCAAAAAGCGCAAGGGCGAGCTGGATTTCGAGCGCGTGGTGATCGAAACCACCGGCCTGGCCGACCCCGGCCCCGTGGCGCAGACCTTTTTCATGGACGACGAGATCGCCGAAGCCTATCTGCTGGACGCCATCGTCACCCTGGTCGACGCCAAGCACGCGCCAGAGCAGCTGAATCACCGCGTGGAAGCACAGCGCCAGGTGGGTTTTGCCGACCAGATTTTCATCAGCAAGGCCGATCTGGTGGACGCCAACGCGCTGGACGCGCTGCAGCACCGCCTGAAACACATGAACCCGCGCGCACCCCAGCGCGTGGTGCACTTTGGCGAGGTGCCGATCAAGGACGTGTTCGATCTGCGCGGCTTCAACCTGAACGCCAAGCTGGACATCGATCCCGACTTCCTGAAGGAAGACGACGCACACGACCATGAGCATGGCCACGATCACGACCACCATGACCATGCGCACGAGGGTGAGCACTGCAGCCACCCTTCGCACCAGCACGAACATGCGCATGGCCACGCGCACCATCACCACCACGATGACGACGTCAAAAGCTTTGTGTTCAGAACCGATCGCGCGCTGGACCCGGCCAAGCTGGAGGACTTTTTGGGCGCCATCGTCAATATCTATGGCCCGCGCATGCTGCGCTACAAAGGTGTGCTGTGGATGAAAGGCACCGAGCGCAAGGTGATCTTCCAGGGCGTGCACCAGCTGATGGGCAGCGACCTGGGCCCCGCGTGGGCGCAGGACGAAGCGCGCGTATCCAAGATGGTGTTCATCGGCATTGACTTGCCGAAGGACATCTTGCTGCAGGGGCTGGCGCAGTGCCAAGCGTGACCGGGTCTAGGGTTTTCCCGCAGCAATGGTGTGCATCATCGCAACGATAAGTGTCGAAAATGAGCAGTTCTGTCCAATGCATGAAACGCGGTGATAGCCGGGCCGCTGCGGACGTGGCTACAATCGCCGCCTTTGAGCAGGGTGTCGGCTTCGGCCCTCTTCCTGGTCACGTTGCCCAAGAAAGCCAACAACAGGGCTTGGTGCGAATGAAAAAGGTACTGCTTCATTTGCTGGATTCCAAGTTGTAGCCGTCGCGTAGTGGCGCCGAGCTTGCTCAGGAGACAGTTGACGTGAAATCTGCGGCTCCTAAAGGTCTTGACTCCAAGACCACGCCCGCCAAAACCAAGGCCGCTTCGCGCGTGGCCAAGGCGACGGCGACCCCTGCTGCCTCCCGCTCTGCTGCGGCCAGTCCGGCCCCGGCCCCGATGAAGGTTTTACCCGTGCCCACTGTTGCTTCTCCGCCAGTCGCCATTCCGGTCAAGAAAGACCCGAAGCTGGCCAATAACTGGAAAACCAAGAGCGTCGAAGAACTGACGGACGCGGAAGTCGTGGCCATGCCCGATTCCGAGTACATGAACGACGTGCAACTGGCGTTCTTCCGGCGCAAGCTGGTGCAACTGAAAGACGACATCCTGGCCAACGCCGGTCAGACCGCAGAAAACCTGCGCGACGACACCGTCGTCGTGCCCGATCCGGCTGATCGCGCCACCATCGAGGAAGAGCACGCCCTGGAGCTGCGCACCCGCGACCGTGAGCGCAAGCTACTCAAGAAGATCGAACAGTCGATCGGCCGCATTGACGCGGGCGACTACGGCTATTGCGACGAAACCGGCGAACCCATCAGCGTGCCGCGTTTGCTGGCACGGCCCACCGCCACGCTGTCGCTGGAAGCCCAGCAGCGTCGCGAACTCAAACAGAAGATGTTCGGAGACTGACCCAACCCAGCAGGCGCACGCGTACCTATGAGCAAGGATTCCGAAACCCGACAAGGTGGACTTCTGTCCAAGATGGTGAAGTTTGTCACCAGCCCGACCACGCACTGGTCTGACTTGGATAAACCGGAATTGAGCGGCGGCGACACCGAGTCGCGCATCGCTCTCAAGGAAATGATCGTGCGCAAGCAGCGCAACGACTTCGTGCGCAACCGCGAGTTCGACATGCTGCGCAAGCTGCGTCGGCGCGGCCAGGGTGAGGCGCGCGGTCCGGTCGAGGCGCAGGCGGGCCCCTCCTTCTATCCCAGCAGCCAGCCGGCCAACACCGGCGAGCGCGCGCGCACGCTCAAGAAGATCGACGAGATCGAAGCGCAGATGTCCACGGCCTGGTTCAAGCACAAGTCGGGACAACAGGCCGACGCACGCCCTGCCTCGCCCGACCAGCTGGCAGCGCAAGAGGGCCACCGCGCGGTGACGCCTGCCGCGCAGCCGCCCGCAGTGGGCGGCGGCCCATCGCAGGTGCGGGCCTTTGCCCCCACGGAAAGCATGGACCCCGGGATGCTGGAGGCGCGCACGGCGTCCGGCGACTTGCCCGATCTGGCCGCGGCGCCTGTGCCCGCCGCTCTGGGCGCGACGGTCGACACTTCGGCCGATTCACGGTCCGGCGTTGTGCTGTTTGGTGGCCAAACGGACTTCAATGTGGAGGTGATGGTCGAAGCCAAGCAGGATCCGGCGATCGAGGAGGCTGCCATTCGTTTCGCCAATGGCGACGTGGCAGGTGCCGAAGCCGGTTTGCTTGAACTGCTTAGCGATGCAGGCAGTCGCAAGAAGGACATCGACACCTGGCTGACGCTGTTCGATCTGTACCGTGCCAGCCACCAGCAGGACAAATTCGACGACGCCGGGCTGGACTTTGCCGATCTGTTCGGTAGGTCCGCCCCGCAGTGGGCGCTGATCACGGAAACCGTTGAAGCGATGGCGCCTGTGGCTGAGCAGGCGGCACCGGTGGTTTCGGGCTTGTTCCACTGGACTTGCCCATCCAGCATGGGTACGCAATCGGTCGCCGCACTTAACGCCAGCTTGCAGCGCAATCCGCCGCCCTGGCGCATCGACTGGCGCCATGTGAAGGCGATCGAGCCCGCCGCCCTTCCCGGGCTGATTGAGGTGCTCAAGCGCTGGGGCGACACAGCCTCGGGCCTCAAGTTTCTGGGTGACGATCGTCTGCTGGCCGTGTTGGCCGAGCAATCGCCCACCGATGACCGCGAGGCGGATCCGCGCTGGTGGGACGCGCGCCTTGCCTTGCTGCGCATACAGGGCGAAATGGACGAATTCGAATTGGTCGCGCTGAATTACTGCGTGACCTACGAGGTGTCGCCGCCCGCGTGGGAGGCCCCTGCCACCGGCTTCAACCGCATGACCGAAGAAGGCCAGACCGTGCCGCCCAGCAATTTCGGGCCCGAAACGGTGGTGCCTGAATCGCAGCTGGGCGCGCCGCCGCCGCTGCCTGCCGGTACGCCAAGGCTTGACGACACCGGTGCGCTGCGCGGCGAGCTGAGTGGTGAACTGGTTGGTTCGGCCGAAGACGCGCTGGCGCGGTTTGCCGACGACCAGGGTGCTGTACGGTTCGACCTGAACTGCCGCAAGCTGCTGCGCGTGGATTTTGGCGCGGCGGGCGATCTGCTCAACTGGGCCATGCAGCAAAAGGGCGAAGAGCGTCCCGTCACCTTCAAGCAGGTCAATCGCCTGGTGGCCGCGTTCTTTGGCGTGATCGGCATTCAGGACACAGCGCGCGTGCTGCTGCGCAGCGACTGACCGCAGCGGCGGCACGTGCCGCAAATTTGTGTCCGCGGGTCTTGCACGCAGCGCACACCGCCCCCATCTGCGCGCGATGGAACCCTTTCACGGTACAACAATCATCAGCGTACGGCGCCAGACGCCCGAGGGCTGGCAGGTGGCGATAGGTGGTGATGGCCAGGTCACACTGGGCAACATCATCGTCAAAGGCTCGGCGCGCAAGGTGCGCAAGCTGTTTCACGGCAAGGTGCTGGCGGGCTTTGCCGGCGCCACGGCCGATGCATTCACGCTGTTCGAGCGGTTTGAAGCCAAGCTGGAAAAGCACCAGGGCCACCTGACCCGCGCCGCGATCGAGCTGACCAAGGACTGGCGCACCGACCGCGTGCTGCGCCGCCTGGAAGCCATGCTGGCCGTGGCCGACCGCGAGGCATCGCTGATCATCACCGGCAATGGCGACGTTCTGGAGCCTGAGCACGGTCTGGTGGCCATCGGTTCGGGGGGCGCCTACGCGCAGTCGGCGGCCAAGGCGCTGCTGGACCACACCGATCTGCCCGCCGACCAGGTGGTGAAGAAATCGCTGGAGATCGCCGGGCAGCTGTGCATCTACACCAACATGCAGCACACGATCGAGACGCTCTGACCCCGCGTGCCCGTTCGTTTGCTATTGTTAACATAGCTGCTTGCGCAGGTGGTTAAAGCGCTGCAGCCCTAATATCCATAAATTCCCATGTCTTCCATGACGCCGCAGGAGATCGTCTCCGAGCTTGATCGGCACATCGTCGGCCAGAACGACGCCAAGCGCGCCGTGGCCATCGCGCTGCGCAACCGCTGGCGCCGCCAGCAGGTCGAAGATAAGCTGCGCCCGGAGATCACGCCCAAGAACATTCTGATGATCGGCCCCACGGGCGTCGGCAAGACCGAGATTGCACGGCGCCTGGCCAAGCTGGCCAACGCGCCCTTCATCAAGGTGGAGGCGACCAAGTTCACCGAAGTCGGCTACGTTGGCAAGGATGTCGATTCCATCATCCGCGACCTGGCCGAAATGGCGGTCAAGCAGCAGCGCGAAGCCGCCATGCGCCTGCACCGCACGCGCGCCGAAGACCTGGCCGAAGACCGCGTGCTGGACGTATTGATTCCCCTCGCGCGCAACGCCGATGGCAGCAACGCGCCCAGCAGCGACAGCGCCGCGCGCCAGAGCTTTCGCAAAAAGCTGCGCGAAGGCGAGCTGAACGACAAGGAAATCGAACTGGAACTGGCCCAACCCACGCCCGCCATGGAGATCATGAGCCCGCCCGGCATGGAAGACATGGCCGAGCAGCTCAAGGGCATGCTGGGCAACCTGGGGGCCGGGCGGCGCAAGATGCGCCGCGTGAAGATCGCCGAGGCCATGAAACTGCTGATCGACGAAGAGGCCGGCAAGCTCGTCAACGAGGATGAGATTCGCGTGCAGGCGCTGCACAACCTGGAGCAGAACGGCATCGTCTTCATCGACGAAATCGACAAAGTGGCCTCGCGCAGCCTGGAGGGCGGCAGCACCGCCGAGGTGTCGCGCCAAGGCGTGCAGCGCGATCTGCTGCCGCTGGTCGAAGGCACCACCGTGACCACCAAGTACGGCATCGTGCGCACCGACCACATTCTGTTCATCGCATCGGGTGCGTTCCACCTGTCGCGGCCCAGCGATCTGATTCCTGAGCTGCAAGGGCGCCTGCCGATTCGCGTGGAACTGAGTTCGCTGTCGGTGAAGGACTTCGAGGCGATCCTGACGCAGACCGATGCCTCGCTGGTGCGCCAGTACCAGGCGCTGATGGCGACCGAAGGCGTCACGCTCGACTTTGCGCCGGAAGGCGTGGCGCGCCTGGCAGAGATCGCCTTCGCGGTGAATGAGTCGACCGAGAACATCGGCGCGCGGCGCCTGTCCACGATCATGGAGCGGCTGCTGGAGGAGCTGAGCTTTGGCGCCACGCGGCATGAGGGACAGACCGTGCGCATTGACGCCGCATTTGTCGATGAGCGGCTGGCAGCGCTCAGCAAGAACGAGGATCTTTCGCGCTACATCCTTTGAGCCGGCGTGCGCGATCGCTTGCGTCAAAGGGCCCTGCGGGGCCTTTTTCGCGTTTTGCGTGGCGATGGGGGCTGGATGACGTGCGGCTTTGGGCGCGCGAAGCCGTGTCCCGAGAGCGATCGACGGGCGACCGGAACTATTGCGCGTTCCGTCCTGTTCAGGTAATCCGGCATTTCACTTTGACTGTGGGCGCTAAGTGCCTAATTCCAAAGCCTTTTTTATTTTCAAAACTGGTCGAAAACCCAGCTAAGGTCTTGATTTCATTGAAATAATTTGTGCGCCCACCTTGCCCGTTGATGTTTTCCTGCTACAGTGCAAAAAAGTGCAATTAAGTGGGGGAAAGTGCCTTTCCCGTTTTGTCTCGGCACTCATCGCAGGGAAATTCCGTGTTTCAAGGGGCGTCATCGCTGAGTCTGGATGCAAAGGGGCGGCTGTCAGTGCCGACCCGGCATCGTGACGTCCTGATGGCGACGGCCGCGGGCCAGCTGACCCTGACGCGGCACCCGCATGGCTGCCTGATGGTGTTTCCCCGTCCCGAGTGGGAAAAATTTCGCGAACGTATTGCCGCCTTGCCCATGTCCGCCCAGTGGTGGAAGCGCATCTTCCTGGGCAACGCGATGGATGTGGACATGGACGGCACCGGCCGCGTGCTGGTATCGCCCGAGTTGCGCGCGGCCGCGGGCCTGACGCGCGACACCATGTTGCTGGGCATGGGCGAGCACTTCGAACTTTGGGACAAGGCGCGTTACGACGCGCAGGAAGCCCAGGCGCTGGAAGGCGAAATGCCCGAGGCGTTCAAGGATTTCGCTTTCTGAGTCGGGCCGAGGAGTGAACACATGGACGCACACCACGGTCTTGCTGAACGAGGCGATCGAAGCGCTGATCACGGACCCCGAAGGCAGCTACGTCGACGCCACGTTTGGGCGGGGCGGCCATTCCCGCGCCGCGCTGGCCAGGCTGGGTGCCCACGGTCGCCTGCTGGCGTTCGACAAGGATCCGGAGGCGCTGGCAGAGGCGGCGCGCTTGCAGGACGACGGCCGTTTTTCCATCCGGCACGAGAGCTTCGCGGCGCTGGGAGAGGTGCCGCCAGCCAGCGTGACGGGCGTGCTGATGGATCTGGGCATCAGCTCCCCGCAGATCGACAACCCCGAGCGGGGTTTTTCTTTTCGTGCCGACGGCCCGCTGGACATGCGCATGGATCCCACGCGCGGCATCAGTGCAGCCGATTGGCTGGCAGTCGCAGACCAGCGACAGATTGCAGAGGTGATTCGTGACTACGGCGAAGAACGGTTTGCTGTCCCCATTGCAAAGGCGATTGTCGCGCGCCGACAGGAACGGGGCCCTCTTGCATCCACCGCTGAATTGGCCGAACTCGTGGCTGGCACGGTCAAAACCCGCGAGCCGGGTCAGAACCCTGCAACGCGCACATTTCAGGCTGTTCGGATTTTCATCAACGGTGAGCTTGAAGAGCTCGAGCAGGCGCTGAGGAGCAGCCTGCATGTGCTTCAACCCGGAGGTCGGCTCGTGGTGATCAGCTTCCATTCCCTGGAAGACCGCATCGTCAAGCAGTTCATTGCAGGGCATTCGCGTGCCGTGGTGGACCGCCGCGCGCCCTTTGCCGAGCCGGCGCCCACCTTGCTGCGCGCGCTGGATCGTGTACGTCCCAGCGACGCCGAGGTGACGGGCAATCCGCGTGCGCGCAGCGCCATCATGCGCGTGGCCGAGCGCACCGACGTGCCGGCGGGCGCTGATCCGCTGCCGGGCCGTCATCAAGCGGCCAAGGCACCTGCGCGGGGCCATGGGTCGCGCGCAGCGGGCAAGCGCGGGGGCCGGGCATGACGCGGCTGTCCATCGTTCTGCTGGCCGCGCTGATGGTGTCGGCGATGTACCTGGTGCGCGTGCAATACGACTCGCGGCGCCTGTTCACCGATCTGGACCGCGCCACGGCCGAGGCCCATCGCCTGGAGACCGAGCACGGCCGCCTGGAAGTGGAAAAGCGCGCCGCGGCCACTTCATTGCGCGTTGAAACCCTGGCCAAGGACAAGCTGGCGATGCGCACGGTCACGCCTGCAGTCACCGAATACGTGACTTCGGCCAGTGCCATTCCGACGGTGGCTTCGGCGCCGCGCACAGGGGCACGTGCGCCATGAGGGACATTCGCTACACCTCCAGCCCGCTGCTGGCGTCCAAGACGCCCGTCTGGCGCAGCAAGTTCATCGTGGCGATGCTGGCGCTGGCCTTCATCGTGCTGATCGCGCGTGCTGCATATGTCCAGGTGTTTGGCAATGCGTTTTTCCAGCGCCAGGGCGAAGTGCGCTTTGCCCGCACGCTGGAAATGCCCGCCAGCCGTGGCCGCATTTTTGATCGCAATGGCCTGCTGCTGGCGTCCAGCGTGGTGGCGCCCAGCATCTGGGCGATTCCCGAGGATGTCGAGCGCGATCCTGCCAAGCTGCAGCAACTGGCCAAGCTGCTGGACATGCCCCTGGCCGACTTGAACAAGCGCCTGGCTGACGAAGACAAGACATTTGTGTGGATCAAGCGCCAGGTCGATGAACCGGTTGCCAAGCAGATCGCCGAGCTGAAGATCCCGGGCATCCACCAGCGCCGCGAATACAAGCGCAAGTACCCCGAGGGTGAAGCTGCCGCCCACGTGGTGGGTTTCGCCAACGTAGAGAACAACGGGCAGGAAGGCGCCGAGCTTTCATTCAACAGCCAGCTGGCGGGCAAAGCCGGCTCGCGCCGCGTGATCAAGGACCGGCTGGGCCGCGCCGTCGAGGCCGTGGGGGACGAAGTGCCGCCGGTCGACGGCCAGGACATTCAGCTGTCGATTGATTCCAAGGTTCAGTTCTTCGCCTACCAGAAACTGCGCGATGCCGTGATCGCGCAAAAGGCCAAGTCCGGCAGCGTGGTGGTGCTGGATGCGCAGACCGGCGAGGTGCTGGCCCTGGCCAACTACCCCAGCTATTCGCCCGACAACCGCCGCAACCTGACGGGCGCGCAGTTGCGCAACATCGCCATCACCGACACCTTTGAGCCAGGGTCGACCATGAAGCCGATCACCGTTGCCATGGGGCTGGAGGCCGGGCGCATCACCCCGCAGACCATGATCAACACCTCGCCCGGCCTCCAGCCC
>JAGOEM010000038.1 GCA_017997715.1 Ottowia sp. | reverse complement strand
GTGCGCACCTTCACGTTTGAAACGCTGGACTTGATCGAGCGGCGCATGCAGGAAATCGCCGAAGGCCTGAGCGCCGCATTTGGCGCCACCTGCGCGTTTGAATTCGAGCGCAACTACCCGCCCACCATCAACACGCCTTACGAAGCCGACTTTGCCCGCAAGGTGATGGCCGATATCGTGGGCGAGGGCAACGCCGTGCCGCAAGAACCCACCATGGGCGCGGAAGACTTCTCCTTCATGCTGCAGGAAAAGCCCGGCGCCTACTGCTTCATCGCCAACGGCTTTGGCGCGCACCGCGGCGGCTACGAAGGCGGCGGCCACGATGCCGGCCCGTGCACGCTGCACAACCCGCACTACGACTTCAACGACGATTTGATCCCGCTGGGCGCCACCTACTGGGTGCAACTCACCCAGGCCTGGCTGGGCCACCAGCCACCGGCTGACCGGCCCATGCCCAAGGGCGCAGGCAAGTAAGCGCGCCGCCGGGCCCAGCGCCTTGCCGCCCCGTCCGCCTGGCATGGCCAGCCCCGCAACGCCCCTGTTCGGCAGCGCCACGCCGCTGCTGCGCCTGTTCGACGAGGCGCAGACCCGCGCCTTCTATATCGGTTTTCTGGGCTTCACGCTGGACTGGGAACACCGCTTTGGCGACAACTTTCCGCTGTACCAGCAGGTGTCGCTGGGCGGCTGCGTGCTGCACCTGACCGGCCACTTTGGCGATTGCAGCCCCGGCGGGGCGGTGCGCATCCCTGTGGCCGATGTGGCCACGCTGCAGGCGCTGCAGCAACGCCTGCTGGCCGCCGACTACCGCCACGCCAAACCGGGGCTGGAAGACACGCCCTGGGGCACGCGGGAGCTGCGCCTGACCGACCCAGCGGGCAACCGCCTGGTCTTTCACGCCGACCTGCCCGCCCCGAACCACCAGGAGGAGCGCCTGTGATTGCGATACCCGCCGCCTTTTCCACCAGCTACGCCCAGGCCCGCGTCAAGTTTCTGGAAGCCGCCGCCACCGATGGCCTGCGCATCGAATCGTTCAAGCACCCGCTGCCCGGGCGCGACGGCGAACAACTGGCGACCGACGTGGCGCTGGAAGGCGACCCGGCCAGCGGCCGCCTGCTGATCGTCAGCAGCGCCTGCCACGGCGTGGAAGGCTTTTGCGGCAGCGGCGTGCAGGTGTTTGCGCTGCACGACGACGCCTGGCGCGCCAAAGCGCGCGAAGCCGGCGTGGCGGTGCTGTACATCCACGCGCTGAACCCGCACGGCTTCTCGCACGTGCGCCGCGTGACCCACGAAAACGTCGACCTGAACCGCAACTTTCACGATTTCAGCCAGCCGCTGCCGGTCAACCCCGCCTACCGCCGCGCGCACCCGCTGCTTTTCCCAGCCAGTTGGCCGCCGGACGAAGCCAACCGCGCCGCCATCGAAGCCTTCATCGCGGCCAACGGCCTGGCGGGCTGGCAGGCCGCCATCTCAGGCGGGCAGCACGAGTTTGCCGACGGCCTGTTCTACGGCGGCACCGCCCCCACGTGGAGCAACCGCACCGTGCGCGCCATCCTGCAAAAGTACGCCGGCCACGCGCGCCGCGTGGCCTGGATCGACCTGCACACCGGCCTGGGGCCCAACGGCGTGGGTGAGCGCATCTACGCCGGCAACCAGGACGCCGCCGCCGTGGCGCGCGCACGCCGCTGGTGGGGCGAACAGGTCACCTCGATCTACGACGGCTCGTCCACCAGCGCGCTGCTCACCGGGCTGATGTGGACGGCCATCTACGACGCCGCGCCGCAGGCCGAATACACCGGCATCGCCATGGAATACGGCACCGTGCCCATCGTCGAAGTGCTGGACGCCCTGCGCGGCGACCACTGGCTGGCCCAGCACCCCGAAGCCCCGCCCGCGCTGGCCGCGCAGATCAAGGCGCGCATGCTGGCCGCCTTCTACACCGACACCGACGCCTGGAAGGGCCAGATCATCAGCCAGGCGCGGCAGGCGCTGTTTGAGGCGGTGGATGGGTTGAGCGGGCCAGCCGATGCGAAGGCGGGCTGATGGTCAGCGCGCACCCGGCGCCCGCACGCAGTAGAAGCAGCGTGCGTCGTGAGCGCCTTGACGCGGGTTTGGCTCAGCAGCCACACATTGCGCCCGGCAGACCATCGCCCATCCAGCGCAGAACCATCAAAAACCATAGCGCCATGCGCAATCAACGCGGGCGCCAGCGGCTGATTTGACCCCCTAACCGCCCGGCACGCGGCCGGCTCAGAGCCGCGTGGCCAGCGCGCGGCGTTCCGTCGCCACGGCCAGCAGGCCGTCAAAGATCATGCTTTCGATCAGCTCGAACGGGCGCGTCATCGCCGGCAGCATCTTCCAGCCCGCACCGCCGGTCATCAGGCACAGCGGCTCGGCCGCGCAGTGCTTGAACAGGTGCTGGAACATGCGTTCGCAGGCGCCGGCAATGGCGAAGGTGCCGCCGCTGGTCAGCCCGTCGCTGGTGTTGGTGGGGAATTCGCACACCTCGCCCGTGGGCACGTGCAAGCCGGCGGTGCCCGATTCCAGCGCGCGCAGCATGATGCCGTGGCCCGGCAGGATCAGCCCGCCCAGGTAGCGGCCGTGCTGGTCGATGGCTTCCACCGTCACCGCCGTGCCCACCATCACCAGCAGGATCGGGCGCGACGGCCCACGCCGCAGCATGTGGTGGCGCGCGCCGATCATCGCCACCCAGCGGTCGGCGCCCAGGCGCGAGGGGTAGTCGTAGCCGTTCGACAAGCCCGCTTCGGCGTCGGAGGCGACCACCCAGCGCGGCTCAACCGACCAGCCCTCCATCTGTTCTTGCACGCGGTGCTTGACCGCCTGCCCGGCCACGATGCAGCCCAGCATCGACAGCGGCTCTGGCAGCGCCGACCAGGCGCCCTCGCCCAGCCGGTCGATCTGTTCAAGAAACTCCGCACCATGGGCCAACACGGGCGCACCGGGTTCTGGTCGCTCGTACAGCGTCCATTTCAGTCGCGTATTGCCAACGTCGATCGCCAAAAAAGTCATGGGGCGTCATTATTAGCGAGTTTGTCCTACAGGCGCTTGTGCGCGGCGACAACCGGCCTTACACAAGGGCGGGGTACATTGCGGCTTTCCGTTTCCCATCCACAAGGAGAATGCACATGGGTTTGTTCAGTTTCATCAAGGAAGCCGGCGAAAAACTGTTTGGCGGCAAGGAAGTCGAACAGGCTGCGGCCAGCAGCGCGCCCAATGTGGCCGAGCTGAACCAGAAGGCTGGCGACGCGATCAAGACCTACATTGAGAAGCAGAACCTGGGCCTGTGCGCCCTGTCGGTGGCGTACGACGGCGCAGTGGGCCTGGTGACCATTGGCGGCAGCGCCCCCAGTGAAGAAGCGGCCGAAAAAGCCGGTCTGTCCGCCGGCAACGTGGCCAGCGTGCGCAGCGTGGCCAACAACCTGGAATACCCCGCCGGTACCGCATCGCAGTACCACGACGTGGTGAGCGGCGACACGCTGTCCGCCATCTCCAAAAAGTACTATGGCGACGCCAACAAGTACAACGTGATCTTCGAAGCCAACAAGCCCATGCTGTCGGACCCGAACAAGATCTACCCCGGCCAGAAACTGCGTATTCCGGCACTTTGATTTTGATAGCTGCCAGCGCTTGACCATCCAGCGCTGCAGGCCAAAATCAATCCAAAAAAAGGCACCTTCGGGTGCCTTTTTTCATCTTGGGCCGCCCCAAGATGAAAAGCGCCCCCTTGGGGGGCAGCGAACCACGCGAAGCGGGGTAGCTTGGGGGCCATTTTTCATGTGGGCACCGCTCGCGCGGAGACGTTTCGGCGCCTGCCGCACTTCATACGCCTTAGACAGACCGGCGGCGGCGGTCTTCATGGCTTGCCCGGATGGCCCGCACGCAGCGGCCCGCGTAGAGTCGCTGGATGCCCGCCACCGCACCCCCCACCGACGCCGACGCCACGCCCGATCTCATCACCGCGCTGGACGCCAGCGCGCTGTCGGACGCCATTCACGCGCGCGATGTGTCCTGCCGCGAAGTCATGCAGGCCTATCTGGCGCGCATTCATCGGCTGAACCCGCGCTACAACGCCCTGGTGTCGCTGCAGCCCGACGACGCGCTGCTGGCCGCCGCCGACGCCTGCGACGCTGAACTGGCGCCCGGCGGCACAGGTTCGCGCGGCTGGATGCACGGCATGCCGCAGGCGATCAAGGATCTGGCCAACGCCGCCGGCCTGCCCACCACGCTGGGTTCGCCGTTGATGAAGCACTTCGTCGCGCGCGAAGACGGCCTGATGGCGGCGCGCATGAAGGGCGCGGGCTGCATCGTCATCGGCAAAAGCAACACGCCGGAATTCGGCCTGGGCTCGCACACCTTCAACGAGGTGTTTGGCGCCACGCGCAACGCCTACGACCCCAGCCGCACGGCGGGCGGCTCCAGTGGCGGCGCGGCGGTGGCGCTGGCGCTGCGCCTGCTGCCGGTGGCCGACGGGTCGGACTTCATGGGCAGCCTGCGCAACCCGGCGGCGTGGGCCAACATCTTTGGCCTGCGCCCCAGCCAGGGCCGCGTGCCGATGTGGCCGGCGCAGGACGTGTGGATCAGCCAGCTGGGCACCGAAGGGCCGATGGCGCGCAGCGTGCGCGACCTGGGCCGGCTGCTGCAAACGCAGTCCGGCTGGGCGCCGCAAACTCCTCTTTCTATAGCTGGCAGCGCCGGTGTGGCAAGCGCTGGGGCCGCATTTGATATAAGAAACAAGCACATCGGCTGGCTGGCCGACCTGGACGGCTACCTGCCCATGGCGCCCGGTGTTCTGACGCAATGCCAGCAAGGCCTGGCGCGGCTGCAAGGCCTGGGCTGCACGGTGGCGCCGGCCCAACTGGGCATGCCGCCCCAGCGCGTGTGGGACGCCTGGCTGATCTGGCGCCGCGTGCTGGTGGCGTCGCGCATCGCGCCGTTCTTGCTCAAACCCGACCACCGCGCGCAGCTGAAACCCGAAGCGCTGTGGGAACACGACCAGGCGCAGCACTGCAGCGCCGCGCAGTTCATGGCGGCCAGCGCCACGCGCACGCAGTTTTACGAACACATGCTGAAGCTGTTCGACACGCACGACTTTCTGGCGCTGCCCACCGCGCAGGTATGGCCGTTCGATGTGAATGAACGCTGGCCAACCGAGATCGCCGGCCGCGCCATGGACACCTACCACCGCTGGATGGAGGTGGTGATCTACGCCACCTTTGCCGGCCTGCCCTGCGTCAGCGTGCCGGTGGGCTTCAACGACCAGGGCTTGCCGATGGGCGTGCAGCTGATCGGGCGGCCGCAGGCCGATGGCGCGGTGCTGCAGCTGGCGGCGGCTTATGAGGCGGTGATCGGCGACTGGCTGGGCGTGCAGCCGGCGCTGCAGGCTTAGGGTGCGGTGATCAGGCGGTGAGCACGCGCTGAACATGCACCGCGCAGGCGGCGCTCAGGCGGCGCAACGCAGGCCGCAACGGGATCGGTTTGCAACTTAGCAACGTTTTGCAGCAACTGCCGCCAATTGGCGCCAAATCGCAACAACGTCAACCTTCGTCGTACCGCGCCATCACCTGCGCGATCCACGCGCCAAAGGCGCGGCCCACCTTGCGGTAGCCGCCGGCCGTCAGGTGGATTTCGTTGATCCAGTCGCCCGAACGGCCAAGCGATGTGGGCAGGGCCGGATCCAGTGGCACCAGCGCGGCGCTGTCGAATACATGCAGCCCGGGCACGGCCTGGGGCGATCCGCTGTCGGCATCCAGCGCGCGCAGCAGGCCGCGCAGGCGCTGGAACAGCAGCTCGGTCACCGGTTGCTGCCAGGCGGGCGGCACGCCATAGGCCGCCAGCGCGGGAAACAGCCAGCCTTGCGGGCTGAAACCCGCGCCCGCCGGGCGAACCTGGGGCACGGCGTAGGTGTGCAGCAGCAGGGGCCGCGCGCCGCTGGGCCCAGCGTTGCGCCAGCCGGCAAAGATGCCGAACTCTGACCCCAGGTGCACCGCCAGCGCGGCCCAGCCAGTTGGGCTGATCCAGTCGGCGGCGGTGGTGGCGCGGCCCACTTCTGCCGCGGTGCGCAGCAGGCGCAGGCTGAGCGGGGTTGGCGCACCGGCCGCATCGGTGGGCGGGGTCTGCGCGGCGGCGATCAGGTCGTTGCCGCCGGCCGACAGCAGCACAGCATCCCAGCCGTAGGCGCGGCGGCCACGCAGCAGGTCGGCGCAAGTGGCGTCGGCCCGGCGATCGACCATGCGCTGCAGCGTGGCGCCGGGCGCCGCGCAATTGACGATGGCGGTGCTGCGCGCCAGGTCCAGCTCGGCCAGCAGGTTGGAGCTGAAGCGCCCCGTGGCGGTGATGCTGAACCAGGAATCGCCCTCGGCCAGCATGCGCCAGCCGTAGTCGGACAAGGGCGGCGGCGTGTTCTTGCGCAGATCGGCGGGGGTGTACAGGTCGGGCTTCATGACCCGGCCAAGCCTAACGGCATGGCGCCTTGGCGTACATCCGCCATAGGGTGGATATGGCGGAAAAAACAAGTAAAAACATGCTCTAGCGCCCAACAGACGGGCGCTGGCAGCTATGAATTAGATAGTATTGGCCACATGGAATGGTCCGCGCGGTGCTTGCACGGTACTTGCACTGTGCCTGCACCGTTGGGCAATAAGGCGGCTTGGGCCACCGTGGCCGTATCGCGCTTAGCGCTTAGCGCTTAGCGCTTGGCGCTTGGCGCTTGGCGCTTGGCGTTTGGCGTTTGGCGTTTGGCGATCAGTTCTGCCGCCACGGCAGGCCGGCGTGGCGCCAGCCGTTCTGGTGGCCGCGCTGGGCGTTGCCGTCCGGGTCGCCTTCAAAACCGCCCAGCACGTTGTAGGCGGTCAGGCCTAGTTCGGTGGCGCGCTTGGCCGCGGCGATGGAGCGCACGCCGCTGCGGCACAACAGCATCACGGGCAGGCCTTCGTCGGCGGCTTCGCGCACTTGCACGTCGAAATCGGGGTTCAGCGCCATGCCGGGCCATTGCTTCCAGGCCGCCACCAGCGCATCGGGCACGAAGCCGACCCATTGGCGTTCGGCGTCGGTGCGCACGTCCACCAGCATGGCGCGGCCGCTGGTCATCCACTGCAGCGCGGTCTGCGGGGTCAGATCGCCAGCGTAGCCTTCGGCCGGCATCGGGTCGCTGGCCTGGCCCGCCGCGGCCGGCGGCGTGTCGCGGCCCGAACGCAGGTTGGCCGGCACGGCTTCGTCGATGCGCCGGGGCTTGGGCAGGTGCAGCCCGTCCATCAGCGCCACGAATTCTTCCAGCGACTTGCCGGCCACGCGCGGGTTGGTGGCCTTTTCAAGGCCGATGGTGGACTGCGTGCGTTCGTTGTAATCGTGCCCGGGCCAGACGATGGTGTCGTCCGGCAGCTTGAACAGCACCTCGGTCAGGCTGCGGTACAGCTGCTGGGCCGAGCCGGATTGGAAGTCGGTGCGGCCGCAGCCGCCGATCAGCAGGGTGTCGCCGGTGAACAGGTGGCGTTCGTCCTGGCGCAGGTCGGGCCGCATTTCATGGCCCAGGGGCAGGTTGGCCAGCTCGGTCGGGATTTCTTCGTCCTCGATCGTCTTGCGTTCCCAGTAGAAACACACGCTGCCCTGCGTGTGGCCCGGCGTGTGAAGCACGCGCACCGATTCGCGGCCAAAGCGCAGCACGTCGCCATCGCCCAGTTGCACCGCCGCCGTGCCCACGCCGCAGCCCGCCGGGGCGGCCAGCTTGGCGCCGGTCAGCTCGGCCAGCTTGGCGGCGCTGGTGATGTGGTCGGCATGGGCGTGGGTTTCCACCGCCCATTTCAGCTTCAGGTTCAGCCGTTTGACGGCGTCCAGGTCGCGCTCAAGCTGCTCGGCGACGGGGTCGAGGATCAACGCTTCACGCGAAAGCTCGTCAAACAGGAGGTAGGTGTACGAGTGCGAAAGGGGGTCAAACAGCTGCGTCGGGTTCATGGCCGCAGTGTAGAGCGAAGCCCCTCCTCAGGCAGGCGCTGGCCCGCCTGCCCACCCTCTCATGTCAGGCGCGGCGCAGCGCGGGGCCGCGCCGCCCCTCAGGCAAAGCGAACCAGCAGGCTGGCGATGTCATCTTTGCCCGTGGCGCCTTCGGCGATCAGCGCGCCCACCAGCGCAAAGAACGCCTTGTCCAGCGCCTTGCGGGCGGCGGTCATCTGCTGGGCCACCTGTTCCGATTCGGCCTCGGCCTGAATCAGCTTCTGCAGGCCACGCAACTGCCCTTCTATGCGAGCGAGCCGATCGCATAAGGATTTCTTCTTGAGTTCGTCCGTCATCGTGCCCATGGTTTTTCCCTATGAGGACGTGGGCTTCCACGTCACAGTTAGTACTTTAGAGACGCTCGATAGCAAGCGTTTGGAACAAATGCGTAGTTTGGTACTATTTTTATCGGTATGACGATCTGCATCAATAGGGGACATACACGCAGTTGCCCCGGCCGAGTCGCCCACAGGATTGACAAGGCGAGCACAAAGGGCCTAGCGCGATTTGCAGAAAGCACCGCCGCCTAGTACCGTCGCGTACCCATGCAACCACAGGTAAAGGGCTTTGAATGGCCAAGAACAGCAACCCCGGCAAAGGCGCGACGACATCGGCGCCCTGGACCGTGCCCGCAGGCGGCAAAGGCTTTTCGCTGCAGCAACTGCCGCCCGACGCCAAGCCCTTTTCCACCGGCGACAAGGCCAAAGACAAGGCGCTGCTGAGCGAGCTGGCGCGCGAAATCGACGCGCTGCAAGACATCTTCTGGGCCGACCAGCGCTTCAAGCTGCTGGTGCTGCTGCAAGGCACCGACACGGCGGGCAAGGACGGCACCATCCGCGCGGTGTTCAAGGAAACCAGCCCGCTGGGCGTGCGCACGCAAGCCTGGAAGGCGCCGACCGAGCTGGAACGCAGCCACGATTTTTTGTGGCGCATCCACGCGCAGATGCCGCACGCGGGCGAATTCATGATTCACAACCGCAGCCACTATGAAGACGTGCTGGTGCCCGTGGTGAATGGCTTCATCGACGCCAAGACCACCGCGCAGCGCTACCGGCAGATCAACGATTTCGAGCGGATGCTGTGCGAAACCGGCACGGTGGTGCTGAAGTTCATGCTGCACATTGGCTACGACGAACAGCGCGAGCGGCTGCAGGCGCGCATCGACGACCCGACCAAGCACTGGAAGTTCAGCGAAGGCGACATCGCCGTGCGCAAGCAATGGAAGCCCTACCAGCAAGCCTACGAAGACCTGCTGCGCGCCACCTCCACCGAATGGGCGCCCTGGACCGTGGTGCCGGCCAACAGCAAGACGCACCGCAACCTGATGGTGGCCACGCTGGTGCGCGACCAGCTGAAGGCGCTGCAGCTGCGCTACCCGCCGGCTGATCCCGCGCTAAAAGGCCTTCAAATCAAGTAAATACGGGCGCAGGCAGCTATCTTAAAGATAGTAATCAGATCACGCGGCCATGGCCTGCCCTAGGCATCGGGCCGGCGCCACAGCCAGATGCCGACGGCCAGCATCATCAGCGGCACGGCCACGCGCACCCACACCGGAATCTGCGGGAAAAACTGCATGCCAATGGCGCTGCAGGCCATCATGCCGCAGCTGAGCCACTTGGCGCGCCGGGGCACGGCGCCGCGCAGGCGCCACTGCACGATGGGCGGGCCGAACAGCCGGTGGTTCAGCAGCCAGATCTCAAACGCCGGCCAACCCCGGCTGGCCGCCCACGCCGAAGCGATCAGAAACGGCACCGTGGGCATCACCGGCAACACCACGCCAATCAAGCCCAGGCCCAGGCAGGCCAGGGCCAGCGCGCGCCACGCCAACATGGCCAGGCGGCGCTGCAGCGCCACTTTCTCGGGGCTGGGAATGGCCCGCGGCTTGGAAACCGGATCGCTCATGGGGTGGTGCAGCGCGTGGCGCAAGCAGGCGGGCGGCGGTGCGCCGGCTGGGGGGCGCACCCGCAGCCAGCGCCAGGCGACACCCCTTGGGCGCAGGCCAAAAAACCGGGGGAATGATCACCGCGTGCAGACATGGTGCAAGCATGGCACGCCCGGCGGGCGGGCAGTGTCAGCCGGCGGCTGATTTTGATGGCCGCGCGCCAAGGCGCGGGCGCGGTGGCAGCCGTTGGCCTCATCGCTGCGCGGGGGCCAGCCGGTCCAGCCGCAGGCGGTCGCGCCCGTCGGTCACCCGGGCAACGGCCCAGTAGCTGATGCCGACCGACCCCAGGCTGGCCGCGCCCGCCAGCAGCAACAGGATCAGCACCTGGTACTTGGCGGCCTCCAGCGGGGCCATGCCGGCCAGGATCTGCCCGGTCATCATGCCGGGCAGCGTGATGATGCCGGCCGCCGACATCTGGTTCAGCACCGGAATCAGCCCCTGTTGCAGCGCGGCGCGCTGCAGGCCGGCCAGCGCCTGGCGCCGGGGTGCGCCCAGGGCCAACTGCGCTTCAATGGCCGCGCGCTCGCGCACCACGCTGCGCGTGAACGCATTGAGCGTGATCGTCACGCCATTCATCACCGTGCCCAGCACGATGCCCACCACCGGAATCACCGCCTGGGGCGACCACCACGGCTGGTGCGCCAGCAGTGCCAGGCCCAGCCCGGCCACCACCACCGTGACCAGGGTGCTGGTGGTGGCACCCATGCCCCAGGCCCACCAGCCCAGCAGGCGCCGTTCCTGCCGGGCATGAATCTCGCGCGCGGCCGCCGCCAGCATGAAGGCCACCACCGCCGCCACCAGCCAGGGCGACTGCAGCGCAAACACCATCTTCAGCACCAGGCCGACCAGCAACAGCTGCACCGCCGCACGCAGCCCCGCCACCAACAAAGACCGCGCCAGCCCCAGGCCCAGCGCCAGCGACAGGCCCGCGCTGGCCAGCAGCAAAAGCGACGCCAGGACCAGATCGGCCGTGCCGACCACGGGCGCGGCGTTCATGCCGGCACCCGCATGGGCGCTGCGCTTTGCGCTGCCGGCTGCAGCTGGCCGCCGGCCAGATCGAAGTGGCGGTGCGCCAGGCGCTGAGCCTGCGCCGCATCGTGCGTGACCAGCAGCAGCGCGGCGCCGCCCGCCAGGCGCTGGTGCAGCAGCTGTTCGACTAAGGTGCGCGCGCCATCGTCCAGCCCCGATGTGGGTTCATCCAGCAGCCACACGCGGTTGCCCGGCTGCAGCGCGCGCAGCAGCGCCAGGCGCTGGCGTTCGCCGGTGGAACAGCGCGCCACCGCCGCCTGCGCCAACGACGCATCCAGCCCCAGCGTGGGCAGCAGCGCATTCAGATCCACCCCGGGCGCAAAGTGCGCCGCGACGGTGTCGGCCCACCAGCCCGATTCGGCCGCCACATACGTGACCTGGCGGCGCCACTGGGGCGCGGGCATGGCGCTGCACGCCGCACCGGCCAGCCAGGCATCGCCCTGGTGCGGGTCCAGATCGGCAATGGCCCGCAGCAGCACGCTTTTGCCGGCCCCCGACGCCCCCATGATCGACACGCATTCGCCCGCCGCCAGGGCCAGCGACACGGGGCCAACGTGCAGGCGCTGCAGCGCCTTGAGCGCCAGCAGCGGCACGCTGCTGGGTGCAGATTCGGGCAACATCAAACTCCTGTTTTAATAGCTGCCTGCGCCCACCAATAGGGCGCTACAGGCCAAAAACACTTCAAACCTGGCGGCCTTGCGATGCGCGGCACGGGTACCGCACGCATCATAGTGAACAGCGGCCAACACGGCCGTCACACGCTGCCGCCAGCCAGCGTGGACAATGCGCCATGATCTCGCTTCCGCCCTTCGTTCCGCCCGCCGCGTTCAGCACTGCTTCTGCCGCACTGGCTCAGGTGCAACACATTTACGCCAGCGGCTGCGCGCATTTGCGCGACGCGCTGCTGGCCTACATCGACAGCGCGGGCGACGCGCCCGAACCGACCCGGCGCGTGCGCGCCTGCTACCCGTTCGTGCGCCTGCACGTGCCCAATGGCCGCCACCCCGACACGCGCCTGTCCTACGGCTTTGTGACGCAGGGCGGCAACTACGAAACCACGCTGACGCAGCCCGATCTGTTCGCCAAGTATTACTTCGAGCAGTTCCGCCTGCTGATCGAAAACCACGGCGTGCAACTGGAAGTGGGCATCAGCCACGAGCCGATTCCGTTGCCCTTCAGCCTGGGCGAGCACGAACACTTTGACGGCGCGATGAGCCAGACGCAGCGCCAGCGCCTGGGCGAGGTGTTCGACCTGCCCAACCTGAATGCGATGAACGACCGCATCGCCAACGGCACCCACGAACCGTTGCCCGGCGAAGCGGCGCCGCTGGCGCTGTTCACCGCGCCACGGGTCGACTATTCGCTGCACCGGCTGCGCCACTACACCGGCACCTCGCCCGCGCATTTCCAGAACTTCGTGCTGTTCACCAACTACCAGTTCTACATCGACGAATTCATCGCGCTGGGCCTGCAGGAAATGGCCGACCCCGCCAGCGAATACACGCGCTTTGTGCAGCCCGGCAACCTGGTCACGCACCGCACCGGCCTGACGCCGCCCGCCGATGAAGTGCCCGGCGTGGCGCCGCCGCGCCTGCCGCAGATGCCCGCCTACCATCTGGTGCGCGCCGACGGCAGCGGCATCAGCTTCGTCAACATCGGCGTGGGCCCCAGCAACGCCAAGACCATCACCGACCACATCGCCGTGCTGCGCCCGCACGCCTGGATCATGGTGGGCCACTGCGCCGGCCTGCGCAACAGCCAGCAGCTGGGCGACTACGTGCTGGCCCACGGCTACGTGCGCGAAGACCATGTGCTGGACGAAGACCTGCCGATGTGGATTCCCATTCCCGCGCTGGCCGAAGTGCAGATCGCGCTGCAACTGGCAGTGGCCGACGTCACCGCGCTGACCGGCGACGAACTCAAGCGCGTGCTGCGCACCGGCACCGTGGCCACCACCGACAACCGCAACTGGGAACTGCTGGGCGGCGGCGCGCCGCAGCGGCGCTTTTCGCAATCACGCGCGGTTGCGCTGGACATGGAAAGCGCCACCATCGCCGCCAACGGCTTTCGCTTTCGCGTGCCCTACGGCACCCTGCTGTGCGTCAGCGACAAGCCGATGCACGGCGAGATCAAGCTGCCCGGCATGGCCAACCATTTCTACCGCGAACGCGTCAACCAGCACCTGCTGATCGGCATCCGCGCCATCGAACGCCTGCGCGAAAACGGGCTGGATCGCCTGCACAGCCGCAAGCTGCGCAGCTTTGTGGAAGTGGCGTTTCAGTAATGCGGCTGGTGCGTGTGGATCGCCGCGCGCACCGGGTCTGACAGCACAAAGCCCGCGCCGTGCGCGGCGGCCAGTTCGGCGCAGCGCTTTTCAAACGCCGCCACACCCTGGCCGTAGATGAACTGCATCGCCCCGCCCGTCCAGGCCGGAAAGCCGATGCCGAAGATGCTGCCGATGTTGGCGTCGTGCACGCTGGTCAGCACGCCTTCGGCCAGGCAGCGCGCGGTTTCGACCGACTGGCGGTACAGCAGGCGGTCCTGGATTTCCTGCACATTCCAGGCTTGGCCGGGCTTTTCGTACAGCGCTTTCAGCTCGGGCCACAGGTGCTTCTTCTCGCCCGCCGGGTAGTCGTAAAAGCCGCCGCCACCCGCGCGGCCGGGCCGCTTCAGTTCTTTGACCATGCGCTCAACCAGCAATTCGCCGGGCGTGGCGGCGTAAGTCTTGCCTTCGGCCGCGCAGTCGCCGCGCGTCTGGTCCAGCACGTGCACCGACAGCGACAGCGCGGTTTCATCCAGCACCGCCAACGGCCCCACCGGCATGCCCGCTTGCACCGCAGCGTTTTCGATCACGGCGGCGGGAATGCCCTCGCCCAGCATGGCGGCGCCTTCCATCACGTAGGTGCCAAAGGTGCGGCTGGTGTAAAAGCCGCGCGCGTCGTTCACCACGATGGGCAGCTTGCCCAGCGCCAGCACGTAGTCGTAGGCGTGCGCCACGGTTTCGTCGTCGGTCTGCGCGCCGCGGATGATCTCCACCAGCTTCATCTTGTCGACCGGGCTGAAGAAATGGATGCCGACAAACCTGGCCGGCCGCTGGCTGGCCTGGGCCAGACCGCCGATGGGCAAGGTGCTGGTGTTGCTGGCAAAAAAGCCGCCTTCGGCCAATTGCGCCTCGGCCTCTTGGGTGACCCTGGCTTTCAGCTCGCGCTGTTCAAACACGGCTTCGATGATCAAGTCGCACCCGTGCAGCGCCGCCGCATCGGCGGTGGGCGTGATCAGACCCAGGATCGCCCGCTGCCGGTCGGGCGCCATCTGGCCTTTGTCGACGCGCTGTTGGGTCAGGCGCGCGGTGTAGTCGCGCCCTTTCTCGGCGGCCTCCAGGCTCACGTCTTTCAGCACCGTGGCAATGCCTTTGGTGGCCTGCGCATAGGCAATGCCCGCGCCCATCATGCCGGCGCCCAGCACGCCTACTTTGTGCGGCTGGTAGCGCGCTACGTCCTTCGGGCGCGACTGGCCGCTTTTGATGGCGTTCAGGTTGAAGAAGAAGGTGTTGACCATGTTGCGCGCCACCGGCCCGGTCATCAGGCTGGCCAGGTAGCGGCTTTCGATGCGGGTGGCGGTGTCGTAGTCGACCTGCGCGCCTTCGGCCATGGCGGCCAGCGCGGCTTCGGGCGCGGGGTAGCGGCCGCGCGTCTTCAGCTTCAGCATGGCCGGCGCCACGGTCAGCGCGCTGGCGATCTGGGGTGCCGACGGCGTGCCGCCAGGAATGCGGTAGTCCTTGGCGTCCCACGGGTGTTGCGCCTGCGGGTGCTCGGCGATCCAGGCCAGGGCGCGCGGGCGCAGTTCGTCGGCACTGTCCAGCAGTTCATGCACCACGCCGATCTTCAGCGCCTCACGCGGGCCGAACAGCTTGCTGTCCATGATGTAGGGCTGCGCGCCCATCAGGCCCAGCAGGCGGGTGAACTTGGTGATGCCGGTGGCGCCGGGGATCAGGCCCAGGGTCAGCTCGGGCAGGCCCAGCTGGATCTTGGGGTCGTCCACCGCAATGCGGTAGTGGCCGACCAGCGCGGTTTCCATGCCGCCGCCCAGCGCGCTGCCGTTGATGCAGCTGACCACCGGGATGCCCAGGGTTTCCAGCGCGCGAAAGCTCTTCTTCATGCGTTCGATCTCGGCGAAGACGCGCGATGCGTCGCCATCGGTCATGCGCATCACGCCCTTCAGATCGGCGCCGGCAAAGAACGTTTTCTTGGCAGACGCCAGGATCAGTCCCTTGAGCCGATCCTTGTCCTTCAGCACCTGCGCGGTCACGGCCGCCAGGTCGTCCTGCCACTGCTGGCACATGGTGTTGACGGGCGAGCCCTGCTCGTCGAACGTGAGGGTGCCCACGGGCCCGGCGGGCGTGTCTTCGATGCTGTAGCGCAGGGTTTTAAGTTCCATGATGTTCTATCTATTTGATAGCTGCTTGCGCTTATCCATCAAGCGCCAGAGGCCAATTTGATTGAAAATTGAATGTGCAACGCAACGCCGGGCATCACCAGGCCGCGCAGCAGGCCAAGCCTGCGAACGCCCTTGCCGGACCCGCGCCGGGAACTGGCGTTGCCCCCGCCTGCACAAAATTGAGGGCAAGGCGCCGACGGCGACTCAAGCGGCTCACACCCTCTCCACGATGGTGGCAATGCCCATGCCGCCGCCCACGCACAGCGTGGCCAGGCCGTAGCGCAACTGGCGGCGGTGCAGCTCGTCGATCAGCGTGCCCAGAATCATGGCGCCGGTGGCACCCAGCGGGTGGCCCAGCGCGATGGCGCCGCCGTTCACGTTGACCTTGTCGTGCGGCACCTTGAATTCCTTCATGAACTTCATTGGCACGGCGGCAAAGGCTTCGTTCACTTCAAACAGATCGATCTGATCGATGGTCAAACCGGCCTTGGCCAGCGCCTTGCGCGTGGCCGGCATCGGGCCGGTCAGCATGATGGTTGGGTCGGCGCCCGACAAGGCCGTGGCGACGATGCGCGCACGCGGTTGGAAGCCGTGCGCCTTGGCCGCCGCTTCGCTGCCGATCAGCACCGCCGCCGCGCCATCGACGATGCCCGACGAGTTGCCCGCGTGGTGCACATGGTGAATGCGTTCGACCTGCGGATAGCGGCCGATGGCCACCGCGTCAAAGCCCATGGCGCCCAGTTGCTCGAACGATGGCCGCAGGCCGGCCAGCGCTTCGACCGTGGTGCGCGGCTTGATGAATTCGTCCTCGCTCAGGATGGCCTGGCCCAGCAAATCCTTGACGGGCACGACCGAGCCGGCAAACCAGCCGCTGTCGCGCGCCCTGCCCGCTCGCTGCTGCGATTCGACGGCGAAGCGGTCCACGTCTTCGCGCGTGAAGCCTTCCAGCGTGGCGATCAAGTCAGCCCCCACGCCCTGCGGCACGAAATCGGTGGCGCTGTTGGTGGCCGGGTCTTGCGCCCAGGCGCCGCCGTCGGCACCAATGGGAACGCGGCTCATGCTCTCCACCCCGCCGGCCACCACCAGGTCTTCCCAGCCTGACCGCACTTTCTGCGCCGCCAGATTGACGGCCTCCAGCCCCGACGCGCAAAAACGGTTGATCTGCACGCCCGCGCACTGCCAGTCCCACCCCGCCTTCAGGGCCGCCACCTTGGCGATGACCGAGCCCTGTTCGCCAATGGGCGACACCACGCCCATCACCACATCGTCCACGCGGGCGGTGTCGAAATCGTGGCGCGCCTTGAGCGCGTTCAGCGTGCCGGCCAACAGATCGACCGGCTTGACCTCATGCAGGCTGCCGTCCATCTTGCCTTTGCCGCGCGGCGTGCGCACGGCGTCGAACACAAACGCTTCGGTCATCGGTCGATTCCCTTCAAATTTCGGTGGCGCGAATTGACTTTCTAAAGTATAAACATTTCACAAAGTAATCGCTTGGTGAAAATCAAAAGCAGATGACACGACGGAGACAAACGTTTGAAGGTGCGCCCAGCCGCGCCTTCTCAGAACTGGCCATGGCGCCCGGCACCCGCGGCAAAGCGCGCGGCGCCGGTCAGCGCGTCGGCCAGACGTTCGCGGCCTTCCGTCCATTCGCGCAGCATGGCTTCGCGCCAGGGCCAGTCCCACTGGGTCAGCGCGCTCATGCGGTCGGCGCGCAGCGTGTCTTGCGGGAAGGCCGCGATCTCGCGCGCCAGCGCCAGCGCGGCATTCAGCGCACCGCCGGTGGGCGCCACGCGGTTGGCCAGGCCAATGGCCAGTGCCTCGTCGGCGCGCACCTGGCGGCCCGTCAGGATCAGATCAAGGGCGCGGCTTCGGCCGATCAGGCGCGGCAAGCGCACGGTGCCGCCGTCGATCAGGGGCACGCCAAAGCGGCGGCAGTAAACGCCGAAGTACGCGTCCTCGGCCATCACGCGCAAATCGCACCACAGCGCCAGCTCCATACCGCCGGCCACCGCCGCACCTTCGATGGCGGCGATCACCGGCTTGGACAACAACAGGCGCGACGGCCCCATGGGCCCGCGCGGCCGATCAGCGTCGGCGGGGTAATCCAGCTGCGCGAGCAACTGCGGCACATGCGTGCGCGCATCGGCGGCCATGGCAGCGCCCGACTTCAAATCCCACCCCGCGCAGAAATGTCCCTGCGCGCCGTGGAACACCGCCACGCGCGCCTGCGGGTCCTGGTCGAATGCGACAAAGGCGGCCCACAAGGCGCTGGCCGTTTCGGCATCGACCGCGTTGCGCACATCGGGGCGGTCCAAGGTGACGACGGTCACGTCTTCCATTTTTTCAACACGCACGCTCATTGGCAGTCCTTTCAAAATGCACGCGCCGTTGTGGCATGGATCCATACACCCCAGAGTTGCCAAGGTGACACTCCTAGGGTTATCAGGGGCTCTGCCTGAGCATGCACGCCGATAGAGTGGCGGGTCGTTCCAAAGACCCCCAGTCAAAGAGAGGGAAACCTTGCAGTTCTTGCAATTGGTGATCAGCGGCGCCGCGCAGGGCTGCATCTATGGCTTGATCGCGCTCGGCTTCGTGCTGATCTACAAGGCCACCGAGACCGTCAGCTTCGCCCAGGGCGATCTGATGATGCTGGGTGCTTTCTGTGGCTTGGCCGGCATGACGCTGCTGGGCTTTCCATTCTGGCTTTCGGTGCTGGCCGCCATTGCCGCCATGGCGCTGTTCGGCGTCTTTCTGGAACGGCTGGTCATCCGTCCGATCCTTGGTCAGCCCGCGTTCTCCATCGTCATGCTGACCATCGGCATCGGCTACATGGCGCGCGGCCTGATCACCATGATTCCGGGCATCGGCACCGACACGCACACGCTGCCCGTGCCCTACAAGGACATCACCTGGAACCTGGGCTCGCTGGTAGTCAGCTCTGAACAAGCGGTGGTGATTGCCGTCACCGCCGTGCTGTGCGCCGGCCTGTACGCCATGTTCAAGTACAGCAAGCTCGGCATTGCAATGCAGGCGTCGTCGCAGAACCAGCTGGCGGCGTACTACATGGGCATTCCCGTCAAGCGGCTGAACGGCCTGGTGTGGGGCCTGGCGGCTGCAGTGGCGGCGATTGCCGGCCTGCTGCTGGCGCCCATCACCTTCGTTCACGCCAACATGGGCTTCATCGGCCTCAAGGCCTTTCCGGCGGCGGTGGTGGGCGGCTTCGGCAGCTTGCCGGGCGCCATCGCGGGCGGACTGATCATCGGCATCGTCGAGTCTCTGTCGGGCTTTTACCTGCCCGAAGGCTTCAAGGACATTGCCGCCTACATCGTGGTGCTGATCATGCTGATGGTCAAGCCTAATGGTTTGTTCGGCGAAAAGCTGCGCAAGAAGGTGTAGGACCCATCGATATGCGCTTCATCTTCAAGACCAGTTACGACCAGGACATCCGCCTGGTGAAACACGGCGGGCAGCTGTTCTGGTATGCCCTGCTGCTGATCATGCTGTTCGCCGCACCGTGGCTGATGCCCGAGTACTGGCTGGCCCAGCTCACCTTCGTATTGATCTACGGCGTGGTCGGCCTGGGCCTGATGCTGCTGGCCGGCTTCACCGGGCAGTTCTCGATGGGGCACGCGGCGTTTCTGGGCGTGGGCGCCTATACCCAGGGCGTGCTGACCAACCTGGGCTTTCCGTTTCCGCTGGCCATGCTGTGCGCGGCCGGGGTGGCGGGTGCGGCGGGCATCGTGGTCGGTCTGCCGGCGTTGCGCCTGAAAGGCATCTACCTGGGCATTGCCACACTGGCCTTTGGCTTCATCGTCGAAGAGGTGTTTGCGCGCTGGGAACGCCTGACCGGCGGCAACGCCGGCATGCACGTGAAAGAGCCCGCCATCTTCGGCTGGAAGATCGATTCGTCCGAAGGCTTCTACTTCATCTGCCTGGTCACCGCCGTGCTGGTGACCCTGGGTGTGCTGAACCTGCTGCGCAGTTCCACCGGCCGCGCCTTTGTCGCCATTCGCGACTCTGAGATTTCCGCGCAGAGCATGGGCATTCACCTGGCGCGCTACAAAACGCTGGCCTTCGCCCTGTCTGCCGGGCTGGCCGGCCTGGGCGGCGCGCTGTACGCGCACAAGCTGCGCTTTCTGTCGCCCGATCAGTTCAGCATCATCCAGTCGATCGACCTGCTGCTGCTGGTGGTGATTGGCGGGTTGGGCTCGGTGCATGGCGCGTTTCTGGGCGCGGCTTTCCTGATCGCCATGCCGCAGATCATCTCGATGACCAAGGACTACCTGCCCGATGCCATCGGCCAGGCGCCGGGCCTGCAGGCTTTCGTCTACGGCGCCGTGCTGATCGCGTTTGTGCTGTTCGAGCCGCTGGGCCTGTACGGCCGCTGGCTGAAGGTGCGAACCTGGCTGCAACTGTTCCCGTTCTATCGCAAGGGCATGTTCAAGCGGCAGAAGTCGTTCCAGAAATCCGATCGGCTGAAATGATGAGCGACATCCTTCTTTCGGCCCAGCATCTCAGCGTGCGCTTCGGCGGCGTGATGGCCGTCAACGACGTCAGCTTTGACGTGCGGCGCGGTGAAGTGTTCACCTTGATCGGCCCCAATGGCGCCGGCAAGACCACCGTGTTCAACCTGATCAGCCGGATCTACACGCCCACCAGCGGCCAGATCACCTACCACTCGCCCCAAGGCGCGATCAAGCTGACCGACCAGCCACCGCACCGCGTGGCGTCACTGGGCATTGCCCGCACCTTCCAGAACATCGAGCTGTTCGAGCACGCCACCGTGCTGCACAACCTGCTGATCGGCCGCCACACGCACCGCCAAACCGGCTTGTGGAGCGAGCTGCTGTTCACGCCCCGCACCCGCGCGGCCGAAGTCCATTCGCGCGAACAGGTCGAACGCGTGATCGATCTGCTGGATTTGCAGCACTACCGCGAATCGCTGGTCGCCGGCCTGCCCTATGGCGTGCGCAAGGTGGTCGAACTGGCCCGCGCGCTGTGCGCAGAGCCGCAACTGCTGCTGCTGGACGAGCCTTCTTCGGGCCTGAACGTCGAGGAAACCGACGACATGGCTTTCTGGATTCAGGACATCGTGCAAGAGCTGGGCATCACCGTGCTGATGGTGGAACACGACATGGCGCTGGTGTCGCGCGTTTCAGACCGCGTGGTGGCGATGAACCAGGGCCAGGTGCTGGCCATGGGCACCCCGCGCGAAGTGCAAACCGACGCGGCGGTGGCCGAGGCCTACCTTGGCTCCATCGACGATGTGGCTTCACTGCGGAGGCCGACATGAGCGCCACCCCATCCACCACCACCGCACCCGAGCGCGCGGATGCCACCAGCACCACGGTGCTGAACCTGCTCAACGTTGAAAGCGCCTACGGCCCCATCAAGGCGATTCGCGGCGTCAGCCTGCGGGTGGAACGCGGGCAGATTGCCACCGTGCTGGGCAGCAATGGCGCGGGCAAAAGCACCATCCTGAAGACCATCTCGGGCATCATCGATCCGCGCAAGGGCACCGTGGAATTCAAGGGCCAGAACATCACCGCCAAGGACCCGGCCTTCATCGTGCAGCAAGGCCTGGTGCACGTGCCAGAGGGGCGCGAGGTGTTCCCGCTGCTGTCGGTGCACGACAACCTGTTGATGGGCGCCTACACGCGCAAGGACCGCGATGGCGTGGCGCAGGACATCGAACGGGTGTACGGCTACTTCCCCATACTGAAAGAGCGCTCTGCGCAAGATGCCGGCCTGCTGTCGGGCGGCCAGCAACAGATGCTGGCCATCAGCCGGGCCTTGATGGCATCGCCCGAATTGATTCTGCTGGACGAGCCCAGCCTGGGCCTGTCGCCCAAGCTGACCAAGGAAATCTTCGAGATCGTGGTGCGCATCAACCGCGAACGCGGCACCACGATCCTGCTGGTTGAGCAGAACGCCAACATGGCGCTGAACGCATCCGACTACGGCTACGTGCTGGAAAACGGCCGCATCGTCATGGAAGACACCTGCGCAAGGTTGCGCGACAAAGACGACATCAAGGAGTTCTATCTGGGCATGAAGGACGAAGGTGTGCGCGGCGAACGGCGCTGGAAAAAGAAGAAGACCTGGAGATAGCGATGTCCAACCTTTGGGATTCATCCACCATTCAGGCCCAGCCCGGCAGCGTGCTGGATGGCGACACCATTCCGGCGATGTTCTGGAACGCCGTCGACAAGCGCAGCAACAAGGTGTGGCTGCGCGAGAAAGACCTGGGCATCTGGCGCAGCTGGACCTGGACCGAAGTAGGCCACGCCGTCGACGAAATTGCGGGCGGCCTGCTGAGCCTGGGTTTTGCGCCTGGCCACACGGCGTCCATCCTGTCCAACACGGTCATTGACTGGGTGCTGGCCGATGTGGCGGTGCTGTCGTGCGGCGGTGTGTCCAACGGCATCTACCCCACCGATGCGGCGTCGCAGGTGCACTACCTGTGCGAAGACTCCGGCACCAGCGTGTTGTTTGTCGAGGAC
>JAGOEM010000184.1 GCA_017997715.1 Ottowia sp. | reverse complement strand
CATCGTATGCATTCAGAGCAAGATGAAACCAGTTGTAGCTAAACTGCAACGATAGTAGTAAGCTTGTCTCAATATGTCCTATGATGAACGTAACCAAATTCATCTTCATTGTCGACTGGTTACCTTCATATGCGTAGGACTGCGACAGACATGCTTTCAGGCTGGGTGTCCCGATGGACTGGTCAACGGACCGACCCCGAGCGCGTAGCGCATCGGCTGGAGGACATTCGGCTGGCCATGTTGGACATGCTGGGTGACGAAGGCGCCAGACAAAACCCCCAGGTGGCGCGGCGGATTCGCTTTGGCGGCGACGCGCAGGCCCTGTGGTATGCCCGCGCTGATCTGATGAGTGCACTGGCAAACATGTCCGGAGAGCGGGCGGCCAGGGCGCGTACAGAAAGTCTTTCCGTGTTGTTTGACGGCATGTTGCCCAAGGGCCTGGCGTCGCGCCCCACCAGCCTGCGCCCCTGAGAGCTTGCCTGCCGGGTAGTGCCCAGCGCGCATTCGAGCTGAAGCCCTATCCAGACCCACACAGGGTCTTGGCTTCACAACCCGCCTTGTATCAATGCACATGCCCCCACAGGAGCATGGCGTCACCCTCTTCCACCAGCAAGTCCACTTTTCTGCCCACCGGCAGCAGCACCTTGGTAGGTACATGACCGAAGGGCAAGCCGGTCAGCACGGGCACTTTCTTGAGCTGCGCGCGCAGCCCGTTCACCACCTTGGCCAGGTTAAAGCCCTTGTCGTGCGGGCCCAGCTTGTATTCGGTGAATTGGCCCAGCACCACCGCCTTTTGGCGCGCCAGCACACCGGCCTGCAGCAACTGCAGCAGCATGCGTTCGACCCGGTAAGGGTGCTCGCCCACGTCTTCCAGGAACAGCACTCCGCCCTCGATGTCCGGCCACCAAGGGGTGCCCAGCAGCGAAACCACCATCGCCAGGTTGCCACCCCACAGCGTGGCGCCGTGGGCCAGGTGGCCGTCGCGCCGCTGGCTCAGCAGGTCGCGGTCGGCCTTGGGCAGGCGCCAGCCGGTGCCCTCCCCCACCTGGCTGACCATGTCGTCAAAGCAGGCGAGCATGATCTCGTCGGGGCCACCGGTCGGCTTGCCGCCGTGGCCGTCGGCCGCATCACTGGCGTCCGCCGCGCCAAAGCCTTCGCACAGCGCCGGGCCGGCCCAGGTGGGCGAACCACTGCGCTGCAGCAGCGCCAGTTGAAGCGCAGTGAAGTCGCTGATACCGACGAAGCGCGTGCCCTTGCCCACGGCGCGTTCCAGTGCGCGGTAGGGCAACTGGGGCAGCAGACGCGTCAGCCCATAGCCGCCGCGCGAGATCAGCGCCACATCGGCGCCGCTGGCCGCCGCTCTGCCGATGGCGGCCAGGCGCGTGGCGTCGTCGCCGGCAAAGCGCTCGAAGCTGGCCAGCGCATCGGGATCGACTTCCACCTCATGGCCCATGGCCTGCAGGCGCTTGACGCCGCGACGAAAGGCGGCGCGGTCGCGCACCGCGCCAGAAGGGGAATAAACGTAGATATGTGCCATGGCTGCCTTAAGATTCCGTTAGGGTCAAATAGCCCTCCAGCGCTTGTTGCACCTGCGCAAGCAGCTATCAAATTTATAGATATTCTAGCCTGCTTGCTTAGCACACGGCCGCGCCTTGGTGATGACCAACGCAACGGACTTCGCCCCGGCACAGGCCATGCGATGAAGGTGTGACGGGTTCAAACATGCGCGATTCACCACCGTGCAGCGACAGCGACGCAGCGCGCGTCAGTGCGGCCATTGATCAGCACCCGAATCAAGGCCTTCACTGAACGCCGTGGGACGGTGCTTTTCATTCGAATCGGGCGCGCCGCATGACCAAAGCGGCCAATACGACAGCGAAGTTGCCACGCCCGTCCTTCACGTCAACCTCCGTGCTCGGCGACCCGCTCACCCGCACGGCCCCACGCCTGCGCCCGCCTCCGCCATCCGGCATCGAACACGCGGCATAGCCGCACCTCCCAGAGTCCTTCAGCAGCTGCCCGCCGGCTTTTCGTCCGATGCGAAATGCTGCAAGGCGCGTTGCGCCAGCGCGGCGCCCATTTCCGGCACAAAGTGGCCCACATCGGGCAACAGCCACGGCGCGGGGCAGCCGTGCAGGCCGGCGTGCAGGGCTTGCATGGTTGCCTCGCCCAGCACCGGGTCGCGCTGGCCGATGGCCATCAGGCTGCGGCCTTGCCAGCGATCGCGCCAGAAAGCGCGCGCCTGGCGCGACAGATCGGCGCCTTCGTCGTCGGGCAATTCCGGCAGCATGGCCGAAAACGCGCGGGTAGCGGCGCGGTGCCCCGCATCGGGGAAAGGCGCGGCATACGCGGCGCATTCGCCCGCGCTGATCTCCGGATTGGCGCGCGCCATCAGGCTGGCGATGTCGTAGGCGGGGTTTTTCTGGCACATCTCGCGCCACGCCACCAAGCCGGGCGGCAGGGGCGCATCGCCGGTGGCCAGCAGCGTGTTCATGACCAGCAGGCCGGCGTAGCGTTCGGGCGCGGCCATGGGCAGCGTCAGGCCCAGCAGGCCGCCCCAGTCCTGCACGACCAGGATGACGTGGCGCAAATCCAGCCGCTCAACCAGTTCCAGCAGCACCTGGCGGTGCCAGCCAAAGCGGTGCGCGGCTTCTTTCTTGGGCTTGTCGCTTTGGCCAAAACCAATCAGATCGGGCGCGACCACGCGGTCGCCAGCGGCCAGCCAGACGGGAATCTGATGGCGATACAGGTAGCTCCAGCTGGGGTTGCCGTGCAGGCACAGCCAGGTGCGCTGGGGCGTTGACCGCTGCGCACTGCCCTGCTCTTGCAGTGGCCCACCCTCGTCCAGGTAATGCAGCCGCAACCCGCCCAGCGAAGGCAAATCGCTGACGTAGCGCGGCGCCCAGGGGTAGCCGGGCAGATCATGGAAGCGCGACGCCGGTGTGCGCAGCGCGTCGTCGCGCAGCGGCTGCGTGTTGACGCGGCGGGGTTGGAAAAAATCGCGCAGCAGGGCCGCGCATTCATCGGCCAGCACGCCGCCCTGCACCTGCGTCTGGTGGTTCAGCCGCGCATCGGCGAAGGGGTTCAGCACCGAGCCCGCCGCGCCCGTCTTCGCATCCGGCGCACCAAACACCACACGGCCCAGCCGCGCATGCAGCATCGCGCCCGCGCACATGGTGCACGGCTCCAGCGTGACGTAAAGCGTGCAGCCGTCCAGCCGGTAATTGCCCAGCGCGGCGGCGGCGGCGCGCAGCGCGGCAATTTCGGCGTGCGCCGTCGGGTCGTGCCCGGCAATCGGTGCGTTACGGCCGGTGGCGATGACGCGGCCTTGCGCGTCCAGCACGATGGCGCCGACCGGGACTTCGCCCGCCGCCGCGGCCAGCCGCGCGTGCTGCAGCGCCAGCCGCATGCCCTGGGCATCGTCGGCAACGGTTGTGCCGATTGGGCTGGCCGCACTTGCGTTTGCTTCTCTATTCATAGCTGCTTGCGCAGGTGGCAGTAGCGCTGGAGCCCTATTTGATTCATAAGATCAGACTGCCCCGCACACCCTCACTTGGCATCGTCCGGCTCGGGCCGCGCCTGCTGCAGCGCATTCTCTACCGCCTGCTTGTACTGCTGCTGAATCTGCTGGCTTTGCTCACGCACGTTGCCCTTTGGCGCCGAGGCGGGCAAACCCAGCGCCTCGGCGGGCGAACGGCTGACGGTCGTTTGCTTCGTCGCCAGCAGGCCGACGATGAGGACGACGATCACCAAAGCCAGCAAACTCAAACCACGCATCGTTCAACTCCAAGCGGCGCACCATGCGCCATGGCGTGATTTTGACGCCGAACGCTCGCCACAGACGCCTTCTGCGCGCGGTAGCAAGCGCGGCACCCGCTGCGGTACGCTGCGCCGATGAACGCCAACGATGAGGTTTCAGCCCGCCCGTCCATGCAATTGCTGGTCGATGACACCAGCAACTTCGAGCAGTGGTATGCCGGCGTGGACGATAAGCGCCCAGCCATCCAGCAGCGCATGACGCAGGCGTTCGATACTTTGCTGCGCCCGCTGGGCTTCCAGCGCAAGGGCAAAAGCCATTGGCGCAAGACGTCAGCCTTGGGCGAAAGCACGTTTTGGTTCCAGAAGGGCAAATGGGGCTTCGAGTGCTGCTTGAATGTCGCGGTGCGGCCTGCCGAATCCGCAGACAAGGGCCCCGACGACGGGTGGGAGCGGTACGAGCGGATGGGGCAGTTCTGTCCTGAACTGCCGTCAGCCCTGCGGCCCGATCAGATGCACTACGTACGTTTGCACGACGACCCGGCGTACTACGACGCGGTGATGCGCTTGTTTGCTTTGCGTAGGGTGCCGTGGATGATGTGGATTCATCAGCCGCCCCCGCCTCCTCTCAAGAAAGGGTGGCTGGCACGGTTGTTCGATCTCGACGTGGACATTCCAGCGCCGCCGCCATCCCATCCCAAGCCTGAAGACATGCGCTCGGTGCCGCTGTTTGACGAGCGGTAGGCAGCTGACGCGGACGATGCTGTCTGGCCAGCCGCCTCACCGCGCCGCTCAGTCGGCCTGCAACGCCTCTTTCACCCAATCCAGCCTGTCTTGTCCCCAGAAGATCTCGCCACCAACAAAGATCGTGGGTGCGCCGAACACGCCGCGTTCCACCGCCACGTCGGTCACGGCCTTCAGGCGGGCCTTCACTTGCGGATCGGCGATCAGGCCTTGCACCAGCTCGGGCGGGTAACCCGCCTCGGCCAGGGTGGCGCCGGCCACGGCGGGGTCGTTGAAGTTCAGCGCGTGCACCCACAGCGCCTCGAATACGGTGTTGGTGAAATGCTCCAAGCGCTCCGCGTGGTGCATTTGCATGCCGGTGATGGCGCGCATGTAAGGTAGCGTGTTGATCGGGAAATTCGGGTTGCGCGCCATCGGCACGCCATAGCGGCGGGCGTAGCGCTGCAGGTCGACGAAGGTGTAGTCGCCCTTGGCCGGCACGGTGGCGGGCGAGGCGTTGCCAGTGGCCTGGAACACGCCGCCCAGCAACATCGGCTGGTAGATGACGGTGGCGCCGGTATCTCGCACGATGGCGCCCAGCTGCGTCCAGGCCAGGTACGACGCGGGGCTGCCCACGTCAAAGAAGAATTCCAACTGTTGGCCGCTCATGCAATGTCTCCTGCGATGGGTGATGGGTTCGCGCGGCACGGTGGCCGGACGGTGAAGTATTCAAGCCAAATATGCCTCTGGCGATTGACAGGCTTGCGCAAGCAGCTATTCAAACGATAGTAAACCAAAGCGGTGGCGGCGCATCACCAGGTTTCCATATACGGGCGCAAGTCCAGCTCAAACGTCCAAGCGTCGCGCGGTTGTTGGTGCAGGTGCCAGTAGTTTTCGGCGATGTGTTCGGGGTTCAGAATGCCGCCCTGCTCCTTCAGCGCATAGCGTTCGGGGAACTGCGTGCGGATGAATTCGGTGTCGATCGCGCCATCCACAATCACATGGCCCACGTGGATGCCGCGCGGCCCCAATTCGCGCGCCATGCTTTGTGCCAGCGCGCGCAAGGCGTGCTTGGCCCCGGCAAACGCCGCAAAGCCCGATGCGCCACGCGTGCCCGCCGTGGCGCCGGTGAACAAGATGCTGCCGCGCCCGCGCGTCACCTGACGCTTGGCCACTTCGCGCGCGTTCAAAAAACCGCTGAAGCAGGCCATCTCCCAAATCTTGAAGTACTTGCGCGCCGTTTCTTCCAGGATGCTGCACGGCACGTTGGCGCCGATGTTGAACACCAGCACGTCGATGGGGCCCACGTCGCGCTCGATCTGCTCGACCAGCGCCACCACGTCCTCTTCCTTGCGCGCGTCGCTGGCAAACCCGTGCGCCTGCCCGCCTGCGGCGCGAATCTCATCAACCAGCGGCTGTAGCTTGTCGGCCGACCGGCGCGTCACGCAAGCGACGTAGCCGCCCTGCGCAAAGCGCTTGGCAATGGCGCCACCGGTGGCGTCGCCCGCGCCAATGACCAAGGCGACCGGCGCTTGCGCAGGGGAATCGGGTGTGCGGGATGCGTGCATGCAGACCATTGTGGCGCAGCGCAGAACCCCGGACGCAGGGGTATGGGTCGCACGGGTTACAGGGCCAGCGCGCGGCTGCGGACAACAAACAACAAGCCTCGCGCCGTGCGCCTGGCGATGGTCGCACGGTAGAGGTGGGCGACAGCGCACAGAGCCGCACGGAACCTGCCCCGCAGCCGGCGGGCCGCCCCAACGACGTACTGATTGCGCGGGTCAATGCAGCGCAAAAACGTCCTGGTTGGGGCCGCAAACCTTTAGCCTTTGCGGCTCAACCATCAGGCGCCCAACGGCCATTCGCCAGCCAATTCGTAACGCGTCCGCCCGACATGGCTCCAAATCAACACCAGCCGCCGCGCGCACCAGCAAAGTGGCGCCACCAGCGCCTGCGCGGGCACCTCGGCATCGTGCCGAGACAGCGTCATGTGCGGCGTGAACGTGCGCTTTGCCGGCATTCCAGCGTCAGCCAGCGCCATGCCAAGCTGCCGATGAAAGGCGTGCAACGCGGTCATGGGTGCCGTGCTGTCAAGCACCAAGGCCTTGGTCTCCCCACGGCCATAGGTCAGCACACGGTCAAAGCAAACGTCAAAGGGCGACGACTTCAGCTGCGATGCCGCAGCCAGCGCACTGGACAGCTCAGAATCCGGCACGGCGCCATGGCTGCCAAGGCTGTGCAGCGAGACATGCAAGCGCTGCGCACCAACCACCGCGCGCTCATCCAGACCCAGCGATTCACGAAGCACCGCAGCCTGCTCACTGATCCGGTGCGCGTCCTCGGGTGCCGGCAGCAAGGCGAAAAACAGATCGCAGCTGCGCCCCGGCGCGGGTGGCGCCAGTGCCGTCGCCGCAGCCGGGCTGGGCGACGCAGTAAACAGGCTGAATTGATCGGTCATCGGGCGCCATCAAACGGGTTGCGGGAATGCCCCGCTGGCCCTCACTCCCACTCAATGGTTTCCGACGACCGGAAACCCGCATGAATGCTTGCTTTTTAAGGTCGGGGCATCGTACTTTACCGTCACTTCTACCGTCCAAAAACGAGCGCTTTTACTGGCGCGGGAGATGGACTCGGTT
>JAGOEM010000183.1 GCA_017997715.1 Ottowia sp. | reverse complement strand
CGGTGGCTGCGCGGGTCGGGGTACGGGGTGTAGGTGCCGCCGGTCTGGCTAAATTCGGCGTACACCTCGATCACGGTGCCCACATCCACCACCAGCACGAAGGGCGGGCGGCCTTCCGGCGCGGGCAGCGCGCGGGCGTAGGCCTCGCCCTGGCTGCGGGCCCGCAGCAGGCCGTCGTCAAAACCTTTGGTATGGCCGGCGGCTTTGAGCCTCTTGGCTTCCAGTACGAAATGGCCGCGGCGGTAGCAGTCGATGCGCCCGGCGCTGGTGCTGCCGTCGCCGTGGGTGAACGTAATGGGACGCTCGAACATGTAGCCTTGTTCGAGCGTGGGGTGCGGTCGCTCGACGCCCAGCAGATCGCACAACTCCATGACAAAGCTTTGTGCGCTGGCCAGTTCACTGGCTTGGACGCCCTGCCAGCGGTGGATGAAGGCTTGGGCAGCGGCGGTGTCTGGGGCGAGGTCGGTCATGCGAGGCTGGTCTTGCGGGACAGAGTCAGGACGGGGCGTCCGTCCGCCGTGGAGTCTAGAGCCGGCTGGCGCTGGTCACAGTGCGGCCGCACCTGGAGCGCCCGGGTGGGCGCCGCGCCAGGCCGTCAGGCCGTCAGGGCTGCGACCGCAGCAAGGCCGCTACGCGCTGGTGAAGTATGTCCGGAGTCACCTGCACCGCCGGCACCGCCTCACCCACGTTCAGCCCCACGCGGTTGAACAAGCCGCGGCGGAAGGGGCGGGCCATCGCGCCGCCTTTTTCGATGCGGCTGAAGTACGAGCCCCACAGGTTGGTCAGCGCCATGGGGACGACGGGCACGTCCACGCCGTCGGCCTTGGCCTGTTCCATGATCTTCATCACGCCGCCTTTGAAGGGCTGCAGTTGGCCGTCGCGGGTGATGCCGCCTTCGGGGAAGATGCCCAGCAAGTCGCCTTCGCGCAGCACCTTGGCGGCTTCGTCGAAGGCGCGTTGGTAGGTGACGGGGTCGTCTTTTTGCGGTGCCACGGGAATGCACTTGGCCAGGCGGAACAGCCAGCCCAGCACGGGCACCTGGAAGATGCGCGAATCCATGATGAAGCGGATGGGGCGCGGGCTGGCGGCCATCAGCAGCACGGCGTCGACAAAGCTGACGTGGTTGGCCACCAGGATGGCGGCCCCTTCGCTGGGGATGTGGTGATCGCCCGTGACCTTGAAGCGGTACACGATGCGTGTGAGCACCCAGGCGATGAAGCGCAGCAGGTATTCGGGCACCAGCAAGAAGATGTAGGCGGCCACCACGGCGTTGGCCAGCCCGGTCAGCAGAAAGATCTGCGGGATGCTGAAACCGGCCTGCAGCAGGGCGGCGGCCATGATGGCGCTGGCGATCATGAACAGCGCGTTCATGATGTTGTTGGCGGCGATGATGCGGGCGCGGTGCGTGGGCGCGCTGCGCAGCTGGATCAGCGCGTACATGGGCACGCTGTACAGGCCGGCAAACAGGCTGAGCAGCAGCAGATCGCCCATCACGCGCCAGTGCGCGGGCTGGGCCAGAAAGCCGCCCAGGGTGTAGATGCCTGCCGCCGGCGGCACCAGGCCGCGCGAGGCAAAGTACAGATCGACCGCGAACACGGTCATGCCCAGGGCGCCCAGCGGCACCAGGCCGATTTCGACCTGGCGGTGCGACAGCTTTTCGCACAGCAGCGAGCCGGTGCCGATACCGATCGAGAACACCACCAGCAGCAGCGATGCCACCTGTTCGTTGCCGTGCAGCACTTCTTTGGCAAAGGCGGGAAAGTTGCTGAGGAACACGGCGCCAAAGAACCACATCCACGAGATGCCGAGCAGCGAGCGGAACACCACGATGTTGCCGTGCGCCAGCCGCAGGTTGCGCCAGGTTTCGGTGACGGGGTTCCAGTTGATCTGCAGGCCCGGATCGGTAGCGGGGGCGCGCGGAATGAACTGCGCCACGGCCCGGCCCAGCACCGCCAACGCTATGCAAGCGATAGCTACCCACGCATGCCCCACCTGCGGTACAGCCACTAAAAGCCCCCCAACCACGTTGCCCAGCAGGATGGCGACAAAGGTGCCCATTTCGACCATGCCGTTGCCGCCGGTCAGTTCGCGGTCGTTCAGCACCTGCGGCAGGTAGGCGAACTTGACCGGGCCGAAGAAGGTGGAATGCAACCCCATCAAAAACACGCAGGCCAGCAGCACGGGCACGTTGGCCACCGTGAAGCCCCAGGCCGCGATGGCCATGATGACGATCTCCAGGTTCTTGACGATGCGGATCATGGTCGTCTTCTCGAACTTGTCGGTCAGCTGCCCTGCGGTGGCTGAAAACAGCAGAAACGGCAGGATGAACAGCGCACCGATCACGATGCCGGCCATGGCCGGCTGCAGCCAGCTGACGCTGAGCTGGTAGGTCACCATCACGGTGAAGGCGAACTTGAACAGGTTGTCGTTGGCGGCACCCGAAAACTGCGTCCAGAAGAACGGCGCAAAGCGGCGCTGGCGCAGCAAGGCGAACTGGTTGGGGGCCTCTGGCGGCGTGCCAGTGCCAGGCGCCATCACCGCGCCGGTGGGTTGACTCATGATCGGTATCCCTCTTGAAGACTGTGTTTGTGTGTTGTTCAGCGGATTGTGAGGGCTGCGCCCGGCCGCGCGGCCGCGCCAGCGCGCCGCTGCAGCGCGCGCACCACAGGCCATGCGGCCAGGGCTGCAACGGGGTGTTTGGCGCTGTGGCCAGACAGCCAACCCTGCGTCAGCGTGAAGATCGGGTGGTCGGCCAGCTCCAGCCCTTTGGCCACCGCATAGAAGGCCATCACCGCCAGGATCGAGAAGCCCAGCGCACCAGCGCGTGGCCGCCGCAGGGCCAGCGCGGCCAGCAAAACCAGCCCGCCGCCTTGCAGCAAAGCCCACGGCGTCATGTTGCCGCTGGCCCAGTCCCACAGTGCCGCGGCTGGCGCGGCCAGCCCGATGAACACCGCAGACACCACGCCCGCACGCGCGCTGACGCGGTCGGCCACGGCCAGGCCAATCAGGCCGGCAAACGGCAGGCCCATGCCCAGCCGGTCGATGCACAGGCCGCCGTGGTCTGGCGCCAGGTGGTACGCGCCTGAGCACATGGCGGTGGCCACCAGGCCGATCAAGAACAGCGCCGCCAGCGCGCGCTGCGCCAGGCCCAGGCGCACGGTGGGCACGCGCCGCAACCACACCAGGCCCCAGATACCGGCGGCGGCAAAGGGCAGGTTGGTCAGCACATCCATGGCGTGCGGCAGGCCCAGCCAGGCGCGCTGGTCGGCAAAGTGGTGGTAGTCAGCGGGCAAAGCCGTGGCGGGCAAGCCCAGCGCCAACCAGGTGGCCAGCGCCAAGGCGATCAGCAGCACGCCTTCTGTGCGGGTGGCTGAAGTGCGGCACGCTTGCCGCAGCGCGCCAAGGTGAAAGCGGGCCGCGCGGGGCCGGCCGGCGGCGGAAACGTAGGTGTGCAAGCGCATGGTGATGAAGGTGCCCCGGGGGGCTTTGGCGTCAAGGTGGTGCCACTGTCTTCGCTTGGGGCGCCTTCAGCGGACGAATCCTGCGGCGGCGCCAATCCGCAGGCCATTTGGTATCGCCAGCAGATACCCGATGCGCTGGCGCTGTCAGCAAATAGCGGGTGATAGCACCGCCGGCCACGCGCCTTCGGGCTGAAACGCTGCGTTCGGCGGTTCAATTTGCGGCCCGGTTTCCGGCGCAATAAGCCGCCATGGGCGTGCGGCAGAATGCTGGCCTGTAGGTAACCACAGACTTGCTGACACCATGAACACCACGCCAACCGCCGACACCCCGACCGCCATGCCACGCCCCGGCACGCTGCGCACTTCCGCCCTGATGCTGGCCGGCGCGCTGGCGGTGCTGGGCGGCTGCGCCACCAACACCGGCGGCGGCAGTGCAGGCACCGACGGCGGCCACGCCCCCGCGGGCAGCGCCCCGGCCAGCGGCGGCGCACAGCCCGCCAAGGCCAGCGCACCCGCCGGCATGGGCTACGACGAATTGGCCACCAGCGCCAAGGGCCCCATCGCCCGCGCCCGCCAAGAACTGGTGGGCCAGACCGTCGCCATAGACCTGCAGGCCATCCGCAACCGCCGTGGCGCCCCCACCGGCGCTTACCAGGTGCAGGCCGGCGACAACCTGAACTTTCGCTGCCTGAGCGCCGAACGCGGCTTCAGCGGCGGCCCCGTGGTGAGCGAGGTGCGCGCCGTGCGCACAGCGCCTAAGAGTGCGGTGCGCACCATCGACCTGGCCCGCTGCGACGGTGGCGCCGGCGCGGCACCCGCGCCGGTGTCTGCGCCAACCCCAGCGCCGGCACCCCGCGCCGAACGCACCGCACCCGCCAGCGCGGGCGCTGGCACCGTAGGCGCGGGCAAGCCCGGCCTGGACGCGCGCGGCAACGTGGTCGATTCGTCCAAGGTCGAATCGGGCAGCGGCCGCACCGTCAAGGGCATCAACGATTACGAAGGCGAAATCACCGGCAACCCCGCCGCCAACAGCCGCTTCACCCGCCTGCAGATCGGCATGCCCGCCAAGCAGGTCACCGACCTGATCGGCCAGCCCACCGACCAAGGCGCGTACCTGACCGGCAAGGCCTGGATTCCCTTCTATTTCGGCGGCGACCGCCACCGCTTTGAACTGGTCTACAAAGGCCAGGGCCGCCTGATTTTTGCCGGCGGCGGCGTGGGCGACTTCTCCAGCGGCAACCTGATCTGGATCATCCACAACGCCAGCGAAGGCGGCTACCGCTGAGCGCGGGCCGCTGATTCCGTCACCCCTCAGAAAGCCGCCCCGTGAGCACCACCGCCGACCTGGTCAACGCCCTCAAGAAAGAGCTGAAGGCGGCGCAGATGACCTACGCCGATCTGGCGCGCGAGCTGGGCATGGCCGAATCCAGCGTCAAGCGCATGCTGGCCAAGGGCGACATGCCGCTGTCGCGCATCGACGTCATCTGCCGCGCGCTGAAGCTGGACTTTGCCGACCTGGCACGCCGCGTGGCCGACGCCCAGCCGCAGCTGCAAGAGCTGACGGCCGAGCAAGAGCGCGCGGTGATCGCCGACGAAAAGCTGTTGCTGGTGGCCATCAACGTGCTGAGCAGCTGGACGCTGGAACAAATGACCAGCGCCTACCGGCTGAGCGAGGCCGAGGTGGTCAAGTACCTGGCCCAGCTGGACCGCATCGGCATCATCGAGCTGCGCGCGCTGAACCGCTACCGCCTGAAAGTGGCCAAAACCTTCCGCTGGCGCCCGCACGGCCCGGTGATGCAGTACTTTCGCGAACACGCGGTGCTGGACTATTTCAGCGGCGGCTTTGACGGCAACGGCGAACACCTGCAACTGGTGCACGGCACCATCGGCCGCGCGCTGGCGCCTGCCTTTGTCGAGCGCCTGCAGCGCGTGGCCGCCGATTTTGCGCAACAGCACCAGACCGACCAGAAGCTGAAGGCCACCGAGGTGGAAGGCTTCACCCTGGTGCTGGGAATGCGCAGCTGGGAATTTGAGGCGTTTACGCGGTTGAGGCGATAGGGCTGCGCTGGGCGCACCGCACCTTGCCTGGTGCCAAGCAAATGGCATCAGGCGCGGGCAACTGCCACGCCGACGCAGCTGCGAGTTGAAGCGAGATCAGTATTGTTTTGATAGCTGCCTGCGCTTGCTGGACGGGCGCCAAGCACCGTTTTTCACATACGCAGGCGCCTTAACCAGCCGTCGCAACCCGCCCTCGCAGCCCCCTCTGATTGGCCACTATCGAAGCTCAGGTCAGCAGAGTAAGAAGAAGCGCTCCTTGTGGGCCGTTTGCCCGTGGTTTGAGGGCGATATCGACGGACGCTGGTAACGCTCCCAATGGTAACGCTCCCAGCTATCGCATCCGCCACTGCCTGCCTATGCTTAAACCCATATCTGGCAACGCAAGAGACCACGCAGTGAACCTTTCCTCAACTACCGGCAGTGCGTCACGTAACCCACCCGTCTCGTTTCCACCTGCTGACGCATCCGTGTCCAACGGACGGAACGACCTCAGGCCGGGCGAAAGAATCACTATTCCCTCGGCGACGCCTGGTTATGAAACCACTTACGTCGCCGGCGCCGGAGATTCATGGTGCAGCATCGCCCAACGTTGGCAGGTCGGCGAGCAATCTTTGCGCCACGCCAATACGCCGACAAACGAAGGTCAACGCGGCGCACAGTCCGAAGGGTCAACGCCTTCTGAGGTGAAAGAAGGCATCGGATCCTTCGTCGAAGGCGCCGTCGCTGGGGACTTCGGCGACAACCAAAGTTGGTCCGCAACTGCCGGACAGGTCGCTGTCGGGTTCATCCCCATCGTCGGCCAAATCGCTGACGCCCGGGACACGCTTGCGTCAGCCAAAAAGGTTTGGAACGGAGAGGAAGGGGGCTGGCTCAGCCTCGGCTCCTCGATTGTGGGGTGGGTGCCCGGCGTTGGCGACGCGGCCAAGGCCGCCATCCGTGGCGGCGCCAAGGCCGCCGACGCGGGCGCAGGAGTTGCCCAGCGCGCGGGACGGCATGGCGACGAAGTGGGGCCAGGCGCGGCGAAGAAGGCTGATGATGCGGCAGGCGCCAGCACGACCGCCCGCAAAGGTGATGAAGGCGCAGCGGCCGCTGCAACGGCGGGAGCAAGACGCCTACCTGGAGAGACGTCCGCAGCCTCTGCCCAACGACTTGACCGCGAAATAGCCCACGCGCGCGCCAACGGTGGCAGCGCCGACGACATCAAACTGTGGGAACGGCGCCGCGCCGACAATCTGGCCAACGTGCGCAACGAAGCGGCCCAACTGGACGGTGCCGTCCCTGGCCGATTGATGCCCAACAGCCACTACGAGCTGAACGGCTATAAATACACCACTGACACCCAAGGTCGCATCAAGACGGTAGAAGGCGAATTGCGACTCGAAGCGGCGCCACGCAATAGAGCCGCTCAGGGCAAGATTGGAGCCGAAGATGGCCGGCTGTCGATTGACGAAGGCGGTCACCTTATTGGTGCGCAATTTGGAGGTTATCGGGGCCCAGAAAACCTGTCCCCCATGAATGGGTCGATTAACGACTATCCTCATGGTGAATGGGGGGCCATGGAAAAGCGCTGGGCGAATGCGCTTACCGAAGGAAAATCAGTTAG
>JAGOEM010000182.1 GCA_017997715.1 Ottowia sp. | reverse complement strand
CAACAGGGGCTGCCGGATGTGGTGATCGCCAATGCGGGCATCAGCATCGGCATGGACACGGCGCAGCGCAGCGACCTCGACGTCATGGCACGGACCTTTGCCGTGAACAACCTTGGCTTGGCGGCCACGTTCCATCCCTTTGTCAACGCCATGCGCGCACGTGGCAGCGGCCACCTGGTGGGCATTGCCAGCGTGGCGGCCATTCGCGGCCTGCCGGGCCACGGCGCCTACTGCGCCAGCAAAGCCGGCGTGGTCAGCTATTGCGAAAGCCTGCGCGGCGAACTGCGCGGCACCGGCGTTCAGGTGCAGACCATTGCGCCCGGCTTCATCGACACGCCGCTTACGCGCGGCAACCGCTACCCGATGCCTTTTCTGATGGCTGCGCCGACGTTTGCCGACAAGGCATTCAAGGCCATCGCCGCCGGCCGGACGTACGGCGTGATTCCGTGGCAGATGGCCGTGGTGGCGAAACTGCTGCGGGTTCTGCCCAATCGCTGGTTCGATCGCGCCCTGAGCGGGCGCGGGCGCAAGGCCCGTGAAGAGCCCAGCGAACGCTAGACGATTGCCCGCCGCGAAAGCCCCCGGCGGCTGAAAGTCCCGGCCACAAAAAAGGCCCCTGAAAGGGGCCTTTTTTACGTACCGATGGGGCATGGCCCCCGGTCAGCGCAACTCAATAGTCGTCGCCGCCGCCTTGGTTGCCGCCGTCATAGCGGTCGTCGCGACGACCACCACCGTAGCCGCCACCGCCGCCGCCTTCGCGACGACCACCGCCACCGCCACCGCCGCGGGGGCCAGCGCCGTACGGGCTGCGGAAGCTGCCATCGCCGCCGCCTTCGGGGCGACCGGCATAACCACCGCCGCCGCCGCCTTCGCGACGACCACCGCCGTAGCCACCACCGCCGCCGCCGCCTTCACGACGACCGCCGCCGTAGCCACCGCCGCCACCGCCGCCGTAACCACCACCGCCGCCACCGCCACCGCCGTAGCTGCCACCGCCGCCGCCGCCGTAACCACCGGAGCGGGGGGGACGCGATTCCATCGGACGCGCTTCGTTGACCACGACGTTGCGGCCACCCAGAGGCTGACCGTTCATGCCGTTGATCGCGGCTTGCGCCTCGTCATCGCTGCCCATTTCCACGAAGCCGAAGCCTTTGGAGCGACCGGTATCGCGCTCCATCATCACTTTGGCACTCGTCACCGAGCCAAATTCGGCAAATGCTTGCTCCAGATCGGCGTCGCGCACCGAATACGGCAAGTTGCCGACGTACAGTTTGTTGCCCATTAAACAGGGACTCCTCAAAGACAAAAGAAAAGCGATGGAGTCCGCAAACCGCCTTCGACGAAGCTGTGCTGGGCCGGCAAGGAAGGGAGACTGACTATGTTCACCGCAGAGACCACGAAATGTGCCAAGCGCACACGCACAGAATTATGCGGCAGAACCCCCAAAGTCAAGCATACGGATAATCCCCGACAAAAATAAATGGCTATTGAACCGAGCGCTTGTTGCATCTCGGCCACAAGCATGCCTGCCCCGTAGGCTGCCCGCCCCCTCTAGGACGGCCACCTCCATCGCCCCATCGGCGGGTCTGTCTTCAACCGATTGGCGGGCGCCATGGCCTGATCTGCGCCAGGTTTTGACCCTGCCGTTGAGGAGGTTTTTCAGGCTCGGGGCGGGGGCTGCGAATGGCCAAAGTGGCAAAGCGCTCGCCTGCCGCGTAGCACGTCGCGATTTGGTGAGCGCACAGGCGCCCCTGGCGCGTCCCTTCGGCCCGGTTCGCTGACAGGCCGCGCTATACTGATCGTTCAGCGCCGATTTGCCTCAGCTTGCGGGCGCTCAATAAATTCTGCTAAAACCGAGCGCATGTGAAGACCCGGCGCCGTTTTGGCGAACCGGGTTTTTTATTGCCGCCATGACTTTTCTTGCCACGCCGCAGTCGCTGACCTTCGATGCGCCGCTGCCGCTGCAAAGCGGCGCGTCCATCCGCGGTTATTCGTTGACCTACGAGACCTATGGGCAGCTGAACACCGCACGCGACAACGCGGTGCTGGTTTGCCATGCGCTGAACGCCTCGCACCACGTGGCAGGCCACTACGAAGGGCAGGATCGCAGCGAGGGCTGGTGGAGCACCATGATCGGCCCCGGCAAGCCGGTGGATACCGACCGGTTCTTCGTCATCGGCATCAACAACCTCGGCTCGTGCTTTGGCTCCACGGGCCCGATGCACCTGAACCCCGACAGTGGAGAGGTCTACGGCGCCGACTTTCCCGTGGTCACGGTCGAGGACTGGGTGAACGCCCAGGCGCGCCTGTTGGACGTGCTGGGCATTGACCAACTGGCGGCGGTGATGGGCGGCAGCCTGGGCGGCATGCAGGCGCTGTCGTGGACGCTGCAGCACCCCCGGCGCGTGCGCCACGCCGTGGTGGTGGCCAGCGCGCCCAATCTGTCGGCCGAGAACATCGCCTTCAACGAAGTGGCGCGCCGCGCCATCGTGACCGACCCCGACTTCTTCGGCGGCAACTTCTACCGCCACAGCGTGGTGCCCAAGCGCGGGCTGCGCATCGCCCGCATGATTGGCCACATCACCTACCTGAGCGATGACGTGATGAACGCCAAGTTCGGCCGCCAGCTGCGCGATGCGGTGACGGAAAACGCGAACGGCTACCGCTTCAGCACGCAGGATGTCGAGTTCCAGATCGAAAGCTACCTGCGCCACCAGGGCGACAAGTTCAGCGACTATTTCGACGCCAACACCTACCTGCTGATCACCCGCGCGCTGGACTACTTTGACCCGGCGGGCGCTTTCGGCGGCGACCTGACCCAGGCGCTGGCGCGGGCCACGGCGCGGTTCCTGCTGGTCAGCTTTACCACCGACTGGCGTTTCACGCCCGCGCGCAGCCGCGAAATCGTCAAGGCGCTGCTGGAAAACGACCGCGACGTGAGCTATGCCGAGATCGATGCGCCGCACGGCCACGACGCCTTCCTGCTGGAAGACCCGCGTTACCTGAGTGTCGTCAGATCCTATTTTGATAGCATGCTGCGCCCTGCTGACGGGCGACAGAAGCACATTTCATTGCCAACCACTGCCGAAGGGGCCCGCACATGAGCGACCCTGCCGTCCTCCAATCCATCGCCCGGCTGGTGCCCGAGGGCTCGCGCGTGCTCGACCTGGGCTGCGGCGATGGCGCCCTGCTCGACCTGCTGACGCGCCAGAAAGGCTGCACCGGCTACGGCATCGAGATCGACGACGACAACGTGCTGGCCTGCGTGCAGCGCGGCATCAACGTGCTGCAGCTCAACCTGCACCAGGGGCTGAAAGCCTTTCAGGACCAGAGCTTCGACGTGGTGCTGCAGATCGACACCCTGCAGCACCTGCGCAATGCTGAAACCATGCTGCGCGAAACCGCGCGCGTTGGCCGCGTCGGCATCGTCGCCTTTCCCAATTTCGCCCATTGGCCCAACCGCCTGAGCGTGGCGCGCGGGCGCATGCCGGTCACGCGCCGCCTGCCCTACCAGTGGTACGACACGCCCAACATCCGCGTGGGCACCTACCAGGACTTCGCCGCGCTGGCGCACAACAACGGCCTGCGCGTGCTGGACGCCTTTGGCCTGCAGGACGGGCGCGAGGTGCGTTGGCTGCCCAATCTGCGCGCGGCCACGGCGGTGTTCAAGCTGTCGGCCTGAACCCGGACGCCCGCGCGCCCGCTGGCGCACCAAGCCTGCGCAGCGTCCGCGGCGCCCCCAGCGCGCCTTGCCGGCGCTACCATCGCCACGCCATGACCACCTTGCCTACCCTGACCGCCCTGGCTGCCGATCTGGCGGCCGGGCGCACCACCGCGCTGCAACTGACCGAGGCCGCCCTCGCCCGCGCGCAAGACCCGGCCGGCGAAGGGGCCCGCGTGTTCATTCAGCTGGACACCGAGCGCGCCCGCGCCGCAGCCAAGGCATCCGATGTGCTGCGCGCAGCGGGCATCGTGCGCTCGCCCCTGGAAGGCATTCCCGTCTCGGTCAAAGACTTGTTCGACATCGCCGGTCAGGTCACCACCGCCGGCTCGGTCGTGCTGAAGGGCGCAGCGCCGGCGGTTGCCAACGCGCCGATCGTTAATCGGCTGATCGCCGCCGGTGCCGTGATCGTCGGCCGCACCAACATGACCGAGTTCGCGTTCTCTGGCCTCGGCCTCAACCCGCACTACGGCACGCCCCGCAATCCGTGGGACCGCGCCACCGGCCGCATTCCCGGCGGCTCTTCCTCGGGTGCGGGGGTGGCCGTTGTCGATGGCATGTCGGTGGTCAGCATTGGCAGCGACACCGGCGGCTCGGTGCGGATTCCGTCCGCGCTGTGCGGGCTGACCGGCTTCAAACCCACCCAGCGGCGCGTGCCCACCGATGGCGCGGTGCCGCTGTCCACCTCACTCGATTCGGTCGGCCCGCTGGCCGCCAGCGTGCGCTGCTGCGCGGTGGTCGACGCCATCCTGGCGGGCGAACCGGTACCGCCAACCACCGAACGCCCGCTGCGCAACGCGCGGCTGGCTATTCCCCAGACCCTGGTGCTGGACGGGATGGATGCCACCGTCGCCGCCGCGTTCGACCGCGCCTGCCAGCGCCTGGCCGACGCAGGCGCGCACCTGTCGCGCATCGACATCCCCGAATTCGCCGCGCTGGGCGCCCTGCACCAACGCGGCACCCTGGCCGCCGCCGAAGCCTGGGCCTGGCACCGCGCCCTGCTGGCCCAGCACGGCGATGGCTACGACCCGCGCGTCGCGCTGCGCATTCGCGGTGCCCAAGATATGGGCGCAGCCGACTACATCGACCTGCTGCACGCGCGCCGCCGCTGGATCGCCCAGGTGAATGCGCGCATCGCCGATTTCGACGCCCTGCTGATGCCCACCGTGCCCGTGGTCGCACCGCCCATTGCCGAGCTGCAAGCCAGCGACGCCGCCTACACCGCCGCCAACGGCCTGATGCTGCGTAACGCCACCTTCATCAACTTTCTGGATGGCTGCGCGTTGTCCCTGCCCTGCCACCGCGCGGGCGAGGCGCCGGTAGGCCTGATGCTGACCGGCCCGGCCATGGCCGATGCGCCCATCCTTGCGCTGGGCGAAGCGATTGAAGCGGCGCTGAAGCGCTGAGCCCCTGTCAACTTCGGCGCTGCTTTCGTCATGCGCACCGTCGGCTTGGCGCCCGCCTAAGCGCGCCTGTGGCACGCGGCTGCCGGGTGCCGCGCGACCGGTGCAAATCTTAGCCAGTTATAAGAGAAATCAGCCCTCATCGCCCTAACGACGGGCGCTGGCAGCTATACAAATCATAATTTTCTACGGGCCAGACGGGCCGGCGCTCAGCTCACGTTCCACATCCGCTTCGAAGCTGCTGGACAGCAGCGCGCTTTGCAGGCCCGCACTGGCCAGCCAGCCCGGGTATTCGCGGCGGAAGTCGTCCACGATGCGCGCCAGCGGCAGGTCGTCAAAGCTGCCGCGTTCGTTCACGTATTCCATGTGGCGGTTGCCGGCCTTGTCGAACGGGTGGTAGATCGAATCGTGTTCGCCGTCAAAGTCCAGCGGGTGCAAGCCGAACTTTTCGCACAGGCCCATGTTGAATTCCGGCGTGGCTTTGCGCCAGCCGCCGTTCAGCCAGATCTCGGTGTAGCCGTGCCAGATGAACATGTCGGTCTGCATGGTCTGGCGCATGCGCTCGGTCGACAGGTGGTTGCGCACGTCGGCAAAGCCCAGCCGCGCTGGCAGGCCGGCCGCACGGCACACGGCGGTCAGCAAGGTGGCCTTGGGCACGCACCAGCCGTAGCCCTGCGCCAGCACGCTGCTGGCGCGCATGCCTGCGGGCGAAAGGTCGATGCGGTAGGGGTCGTAGCGGAACACGTCGCGCACGGCGTGGGTCAGCGCCACGGCACGTTCACGTTCGGTGCTGCCACGGCCATGCTCGCGCACGAAGGCCAGCACGTCGGCGTGGGTGCTGTCGATGGCGTCGGTGGGCGCCAGGTGCGCGGGGGTGGGGGGATCGCTCATGGCCCGACGGTAGCAAAACTTTGCGCGTGCTGCCTCTACAGCGGCCGCCGCGCTCAGCCGGCCAACAACTGCGGCAGATCGTCCATGCGGGCAAACACGCGCTGCGCACCGGCATCGCGCAACGGCGCTGGCGCCGCACCGGGCGGGCAATAGGCCCACACGGTGGCACCGGCGGCCACGCCCGCCTGAATGCCGGTGGGCGTGTCTTCCACCACCAGGCAGCGCGCTGGCGCAGCGCCCAGGTGCGCGGCGGCGGCCAGGTACACATCGGGTGCGGGTTTGGTGCGCGGCATTTCGTGGCCGCTGAACACGGCGCTGGCAAACCACGGCGCCAGGCCCACCTGGGCCAGTTGCATTTCCACCTTGAAGCGATCGGCCCCCGACGCGCAGGCGATGCGCCCACCCACGGCCGCATGCGCGGCCTGCACCGCCGCGTGCGCACCCGGAATCGCCTGCAGGCTGGCCGTCAGCGCGGCGTTGCGCTGGGCGTAGAAATCGGCCATCCAGGCATCGGTCAGGGGTTGCCCGGTGCGCGCTTCGATCAGCGCGGTTTTGCTGCGCACGGTGACGCCCACGAACTCCGCCATGCAGTCGGCCAAGGGCATGTCCCAGCCGGACGCGGCCAGCATGTCGCGCAGCACGGCCATGGTGATGGGCTCGCTGTCGACCAGCACGCCATCGCAGTCGAACAGGATTGCTTCAAACAAAGAGGTCATGGGCGGGAGTGTCACAGAACCAAAAGCTGCATGCACGAATCGCATGGCCGCGCTGCGCCCAGCAACCTCCGCACCTCACCGAACCAACGGCCGCCGTGGCCGTGGGGTTGGCGGAACATCGCGCAGCGCGTGGCGCCAGGGGGTGAACTCATCTTCTCCAGAACTGCGGCGTGAACAGCACCAGCACCGACAGCAGTTCCAACCGGCCCAGCAGCATGGCGATGGTGCAGATCCAGATCTGAAAGCCGGTCAGCGATCCAAAGTTGCCCGACGGCCCCACCTTGCCCATGCCGGGGCCAATGTTGTTCAGGCTGCCGATGACCGCTGTGAACGCGGTGACCACATCCAGGCCCGATGCCAGCATCAGCATGGTCAAGCCCACCATGACTCCGCCGTAGATCAGCATGAAGG